>NZ_JACVBK010000007.1:0-398241 GCF_014852325.1 Pseudomonas sp. PDM01 | reverse complement strand
ATCTCAAGGACGCCATCGCCGGCAAGCCGGCTCCTACAAAAAGCATTTCCGGCCGTGGCATAATCGAGCCCGCTTACCCAAGCCCCGCCCCACCCCCGTGCTACCCGCACCCCCGCATCAAACCCACATCCCTGGGTGTTCGACCATAATAATTCGCTCCACTGGGGCACATGACTGTCAGGGATTACCGCATGACTACCAGCACGACCTATTCAGAAACCACGCCTGCGCAACCGACGAACTCCGCCACCCGCGTGGCGACCGCGAGTTTCATCGGCACCGCCATCGAGTTCTACGACTTCTACGTGTACGCCACTGCCGCAGCGCTGGTGATCGGTCCGGTGTTTTTTCCGCAGACCTCCGGTACGGCCCAGATGCTCTCGGCGTTTCTCACGTTCGGCATCGCGTTCCTCGCCAGGCCGCTGGGCTCGGCACTGTTCGGCCACTTCGGTGACCGCATCGGGCGCAAATCGACCCTGGTTGCCTCTTTGCTGCTGATGGGCGTGTGCACCACGCTGATCGGCGTGCTGCCGGGTTACGACAGCATCGGGGCCTGGGCGCCGATCCTGCTCTGCGTGCTGCGCTTCGGCCAGGGTTTGGGCCTGGGCGGCGAATGGGGCGGCGCGGCATTGCTGGCGACGGAAAACGCGCCCAAGGGCAAGCGCGCCTGGTTCGGCATGTTCCCGCAGCTTGGTCCGTCGATCGGCTTTCTCGCGGCCAACGGGCTGTTTTTGACGCTGGCAATGACACTGGACGACGAACAGTTCCGTTCGTGGGGCTGGCGGATCCCGTTCCTGCTCAGCGCCGCGCTGGTGATGGTCGGCCTGTACGTGCGCCTCAAGCTGCACGAAACCCCAGTGTTCGCCAATGCCATGGCCCGTCAGGAGCGAGTGAAGATCCCGCTGGTCGAGCTGTTCAGCCAGTATTGGGCGCCGATGCTGCTGGGCGCCGGTTCGATGGTGGTGTGCTACGCACTGTTCTACATCTCGACGGTGTTTTCACTGAGTTATGGCGTGTCGACGCTAGGCTACACCCGCGAAACCTTCCTCGCGCTGCTGTGTTTTGCGGTGCTGTTCATGGCCGCCGCGACACCATTGTCAGCCTGGGCCAGTGACCGTTACGGGCGCAAACCGGTGCTGATCATCGGCGGCGTGCTGGCGATTCTGTCCGGGTTCTTGATGGAACCGCTGCTGACCCAGGGTTCGACCTGGGGCGTGGCGCTGTTTCTGTGCATCGAGCTGTTTCTGATGGGCGTGACGTTTGCGCCAATGGGTGCGCTGCTGCCGGAGCTGTTTCCGACACACGTGCGTTATACCGGTGCGTCAGCGGCCTACAACCTGGGCGGCATTGTCGGAGCCTCGGCGGCGCCGTTCTTTGCGCAGAAGCTGGTGGCGATGGGCGGTTTGAGTTACGTCGGCGGGTATGTGTCGGGGGCGGCGGTGCTGAGTTTGATTGCGGTGCTGTGCCTGAAAGAGACGCGTCACAACGATTTGAATCGGGTGGCCTGATAGAAAAAGCTTCGCGGGCAAGCCTCGCTCCTACAGGTCCGCGTCGAACGACAATGGTTCGCTCGACAAATAACCTGTAGGAGCGAGGCTTGCCCGCGAAAGCCGCGCCTCGGTTTACAGCTCGACTACGACCGCCTGAGAAGCGCGGGTCGCTTTAGCACGGGCAGCCTCGATCGACTCGTCCCGCGCCAGCGCCACACCCATCCGGCGCTGACCATTCACTTCAGGTTTGCCGAACAGACGCAACGCCGTGTCCGGCTCGCTCAATGCCGCGCCGAGATTGGCGAAAGCCGTCTGGGTCGACTGCCCTTCCACCAGAATTACCGCCGAAGCCGAAGGCGCGAACTGACGGATCAACGGAATCGGTAGCCCCAGAATGGCCCGTGCGTGCAGTGCGAACTGCGACAGGTCCTGAGAAATCAGGGTCACCAGGCCGGTGTCGTGCGGGCGTGGCGAGACTTCGCTGAACCACACCTGATCGCCTTTGATGAACAGCTCGACGCCAAACAGACCACGACCGCCCAAGGCTTCGGTGACCGCCTTGGCCACACGCTCGGATTCCGCCAGGGCAACCGGGCTCATGGCTTGTGGCTGCCAGGATTCCTGATAGTCGCCCTTCTCCTGGCGGTGACCGACCGGCGCGCAGAACGTGGTGCCGCCGACGTGACGCACGGTCAGCAAGGTGATTTCGTAATCGAAGTCGATGAAGCCCTCGACGATCACCCGACCTTTACCGGCACGACCGCCTTCTTGCGCGTAATCCCACGCGGTTTTCACGTCATCGACGCTGCGCAGCAGGCTCTGGCCCTTGCCCGACGAACTCATCACCGGCTTGACCACGCACGGGAAGCCCAGGTCCTGAACGGCTTTGCTGTAATCCTCGAAGGTGTCGGCAAAGTGGTACGGCGAGGTCGGCAGGTCCAGCTCTTCAGCGGCCAGGCGACGGATGCCTTCACGGTTCATGGTCAGTTGCGCGGCGCGTGCGGTCGGGATCACGGTGAAGCCTTCGGCTTCCAGTTCGACCAGGGTCGCGGTGGCGATGGCTTCGATTTCCGGCACGATGAAGTGCGGCTTCTCGGCTTCGATCACGGCACGCAGGGCGGCGCCGTCGAGCATGTTGATCACGTGGCTGCGGTGAGCGACTTGCATGGCCGGCGCGTTGGCGTAACGGTCAACGGCAATCACTTCAACGCCCAGGCGTTGCAGCTCGATCACCACTTCCTTGCCCAACTCACCACAGCCACACATCAATACGCGGGTCGCGGTTGGCGACAATGGAGTTCCGATACGGGTCATCTCAGGTCCTCAAAGGAGCGGATCATCGAGGGTCGCGGTGCCTGGCACGCTTCCCATGGGGAGAAAGCGCGGCATTTTACATGAACCTGAGGGTTTGGCTTCAGCCGGCGATGGCCAGTTTGCGCAAGCGCCACGCCATGATCAGCCACACGACGGTCACGCCGGCGAACTTCGAGCCCATGGCGGTGAGGATCACGGCCGGGGTGAACGCGTCGATCATGCCGAAGAAGATGAAGGTATCGAGGGGAATGCTCAGGGCCGAACTTATCCACAGGCGGTCGTGCAGCGGGCGTTTGGTGATGCTGAACACCAGCCAGTCGATGCATTCGGAGACCGCGAACGCGGTGGCGCTGGCCAGGGCGATGGACGGATCGGAGGTGACATAGGACAGCACCAGCGCTGCCAGCATTGCCGCGATTGCACCGTGGCCGAAACGGGTTTGCACCATGTCGCGCAGGACGAAGACCAAACCGCCCCAAGCGGACCAGATGATGTCCAGGTGCGGCGCGGTGGAAAAGGCGTAGTTGATCAGCACGACGCTGCTGATGTAGGCGATCAGGAAGAGCATGGGACGTGAGAGTACCTGTCAATTTGGCGCACAGAGTACTGCAGAGAAGGTTGTGGTGTCAGCGCTGATGCCTTCGCGGGCAAGCCTCGCTCCTACGGATCTGCGTCGAACACGTAATTGTGGTTCAACCCTCACCCTGTAGGAGCGAGGCTTGCCCGCGAAGGGCGCACCTCAATTATCCGATTTAGCTCCGATCATCCAGAGCAACCCACTGGATTTCGCCCGCTCATGGCACAACCCCAACACCTTGCGCCGCTCTTCGTTGTCCATCCGGCTCCAGCCCGTGATTTCCGCCACGGTGCGCTGGCACCCGGTGCAGATGTCATCGTCGTCCAGCGCACAGATATTCACGCAGGGCGATAGCACCGGACGTTCGGGCGTGTTCATTCTTCCTGCTCTGCCAGATCGCGGGCATAACGCTGGGAGTTATGCACATAGTGCGCAGCGCTGGCCTCGAGCATTTTTTTCTGCGGCTCGGTCAGCTCGCGCACCACCTTGCCGGGCGAGCCCATGACCAGCGAACCGTCCGGAATCTCCTTGCCTTCGCCGATCAGCGAGTTGGCGCCGATGATGCAGTTCTTGCCGATTTTTGCGCCGTTGAGGATCACTGCATTAATACCGATCAGGCTGTAGTCACCGACGGTGCAGCCGTGGAGCATGGCGTTGTGGCCGATGGTCACGCCAGTGCCGATGGTCAGCGGGTAGCCCATGTCGGTGTGCATCACGGTGCCGTCCTGGACGTTGCTGTTCTTGCCGATCAGGATCAGTTCGTTGTCGCCACGCAGCACGGCGTTGAACCAGACGTTGGCGCCCTCTTCCAGTTTGACCTTGCCCACCAGCACGGCGTTGGGGGCAACCCAGCTTTGCGGATGGGTGTCGACGCGGGCGTCGCCCAGGCGGTATTTCATCGTGTTGTCCTCAGGCTCAGGCAGCCGCGGCTTCACGCCATACGAGCGATGGCTTCAGGTGTTGATAAAACTCTTGGGCGGCTGGTGCAGGCTGATTTTGGCGTCATAGAGCAAGTTGATCAACTCGACGATCATGATCGCGGTCAAACCCCAGATCTTGTATTCGCCATAACGATAACTCGGCACGTACCAGCTGCGGCCCTGGTAATCGATGCGATGGGTATGTTCACGCGGGTCCTTGCGGAAGAATTCCAGGGGAACGCTGAACACCGCAGCGATCTCCGCGTCGTTGGCCAGGTACTCGACAAAATCCGGGATCACGCCGACATAAGGCGTGACCTTGATGCCGTGCAGGGAAATCAGCGGGCTCAACGGCCCGATCACTTCGACCAGCCCCGGCGGCAGGCCGATTTCTTCTTCGGCCTCGCGTAGCGCGGTGAAAATCAGGTCCGGGTCTTCCGGGTCGCGGCGTCCGCCGGGGAAGGCCACTTCGCCGCCATGGGTCGAGAGCCCGCTGGCGCGCAGGGTCAGAACCAGTTCCGGTTCATCACTGCGAGTGATGGGCACCAGAACCGCGGCCTCCGGGAAACGCTTGTCGGTTTCCAGTGTGCGTGGGGTGTGGTTGCTTACTCGATGCAGTAGCTCGTCCAGCATGAGTCTTCTCGATTTATTCGCTACTTCGCATCATGCACCAATCACACCGACCGCCCAACCCCCCGAACTGCGGAGTGTCGCTAAACGACAACTTGCCGACAGACACCGCCGCACGCCAAGATAGGCGCAGCATTCAGGAACCCAAGCATGAAATTTTGCAGTCAGTGCGGCAACCCGGTCACCCAGCGCATTCCCGAAGGCGATTCGCGTCTGCGTTTTGTCTGTGACAGCTGTCAGGCGATTCACTACCAGAACCCCAATATCGTCGCCGGCTGCGTGGCGACCTGGGGCTCGAAAGTGTTGCTGTGCCGGCGCGCCATCGAGCCACGGCTCGGTTACTGGACCCTGCCCGCCGGTTTCATGGAGAACGGTGAAACCATCGAGCAGGCGGCCATTCGCGAGACCGCCGAAGAAGCCTGCGCGCGGGTGCGCAACTTGAGCATCTATACATTGATCGATGTGCCGCACATCAGTCAGGTGCATGTGTTCTTTCGCGCAGAGCTGGTGGACCTGGATTTTTCCGCCGGTCCCGAGAGTCTGGAAGTGGCACTTTTCGACGAAGCCGACATCCCGTGGTCCGACCTGGCTTTCCGCACGGTGGGCCGTACCTTAGAATGCTTCTTCGCTGACCGGCGGACCGAGGTCTACCCCGTGCGATCCGAGTCGATCCCGCCGCTTGCTCAGCCTGCCATCACTTAAAAAACATCTATAAATAAAATAGCCGCGACACCTCTTAGGGATATCGTTTCAATGCGCTGGTTGCTTGCCCTGTTTTGCTTGTCGTTCGTCGCTATCTCCCAGGCTTCCGTAGCGGAAACGCTGGACGGCAAAGTCATCGACAAAGTCCTGGTTCTCAAGTCCGCCCACCAATTGCAATTGATCAACGACGGCAAGCCGCTGAAGACCTATCGCATCTCCCTGGGCAAACGCCCCAAGGGGCCGAAGCTGATGGAAGGTGACAAACGCACGCCTGAAGGTTTCTATTGGCTGGACTGGCGCAAGGTCAGCGATAAATTCAACCTGGCGATGCACATCTCCTACCCGAACATCAGCGACTCCGCGCGCGCCCGGCGCGAAGGCGTCGAGCCCGGTGGCATGATCATGATCCACGGCACGCCGGACACCGAAGAAAACCCTGAAAACCTGTTCCACACCCTGGACTGGACCGACGGCTGCATCGCCATGCGCAACATGGACATGCGCGAGGTATGGGGCCTGGTGCCGGACGGCACGATGATCGAAATCCGCCCGTAACACCGACCTTCGGTCGCCTGTCACAAAATAAATTCTAAAGATCGCAGCCTTTGGCGGCGCCTGCTGGGTTGATACCACTCCCACCCGCAGGCACTGCCAAACGCTGCGTTTTTTGCTTGCAACGCCCTCTCCGCTAATACCACTTAAAACCAACAACCCTGTATGCCATCCGCAAAGGCAGGTTTTCCCGCGCCAACAACAAAGTGGTCTCATTGACATGGTATTCAAGTGGTATTAGTTTCCGCTGCACTACCGGGCGACAACACTCCAATATCCGCATCGGACACCCAACATGAATGACCTCCAGGCCCTGCGCCCTGACGACACCCAACCCACGCCGCTGTACCTGCAACTGGCGCGTAATCTGGAAGCGGCGATCCACGCCGGCCAGTGGAAAGCCGAGCAGGCGATGCCGTCGGAACGCAACCTCAGCGAAATACTGGGCATCTCCCGCGTCACCGCCCGCAAGGCGTTGGAAGTGCTGTTCGATCAAGGCTTGATCCGGCGCAATCAAGGGTCCGGCACCTTCATCACCCCGCGCCTGGAACAACCGCTGTCACGCCTCTCGGGGTTCAGCGAGATGCTGCGGCTGAAAGGTTTCGTCCCCGGCTCGCAATGGCTGGAACGGGAAATCACCCCACCGACCCACGAAGAACTGATTCGCCTCGGCCTGTCGCCAAACGACAAGGTTGCCCGGCTCAAACGCCTGCGCAAAGCCGACGACACGGTAATGGCAATCGAGATGAGCACCCTGCCCGCCTCGATCATTCCCAAGCCGCAAGCGGTGGGCGATTCCCTCTACGAATACCTCGACGGCATCGGCAAACCGGTGGTCCGCGCCTTGCAGCACATCCAGGCGATCAACGCCTCGGACGAATTCGCCGCACTGGTCGGCATCGCCCCCGGCACCGCCATGTTGCTGATGACCCGGGTCGGCTACCTCGAAGACAACACGCCGATCGAAGTCACCGACACCTATTGCCGCAACGACTACTACGACTTTGTCGCAGAGCTGCGTAGATAAAGAGCTTCGCCGCTAAGAACCGAGACCCCATCATGTCCGAAGACAACATCCTCACCGCCGGCGGCTGGATACGCGGCCGGCTGATTCACGAACACGGCAAGGTCCTGTCGATCGAAGGCGTGCCGTGCGATCCGGCAGACAACGACCTGCCTTACTTATTGCCCGGTTTCATCGACCTGCACGTTCACGGCGGCGGTGGCAAAGACATCATGGAAGGCGCGACCGCCTTCGAAACCATCACCCGAACCCACGTGCGTTTCGGCACCACCTCGTTGCTGGCGACCACCATGACCGCGCCGAGCGAAGAGATTTCCAGTGTGCTCAAAGCCGTCGGCGAGTTCTGCGAACAACGCCCGAGCGGCAGCGCCCGCGTGCTCGGTGTGCACCTGGAAGGCCCGTACATCAACCCCGGCAAACTTGGCGCGCAACCGAATTTCGCCCATACCGCGTTGATGACCGAAGTCGAGGAATACCTGGCCCTGGCGCCGATCCGGGTCATCACCATCGCCCCGGAAATCGCCGGCCACGATGCCCTGATCCGCGCCCTCAGTGCGCGCGGCGTGCGCATGCAGATCGGCCACACCCTTGGCAGTTACGAGGAAGGTGTGGCCGCACTGGCCGCCGGCGCGAGCAGTTTTACCCACCTCTACAACGCCATGAGCCCGCTGCATCATCGCGAGCCTGGCATCGTCGGCGCAGCGTTGGCGCATGCGAAATACGCGGAACTGATTCCGGACTTGCTGCATGTGCACCCCGGTGCGATGCGCGTAGCCCTGCGCTCGATACCGTGCCTGTATTGCGTTACCGACTCCACTGCCGCCGCCGGCATGCCGGACGGTGAATACAAGCTAGGTAGCCACACGGTGACCAAATGCCTGGGCGGCGTGCGCCTGGCCGACGGCACCCTGGCCGGCAGCACGCTGACCATGGATCAGGCGTTGCGCAACCTGGTGAAGATCGGTTTGCCGATCGCCGAGGCTTCGCAACGTCTTTCGCAATTCCCCGCCGACTACCTCGGCATCACCGAACGCGGACGCCTGCAACCCGGCGCCTGGGCCGACTGCGTGCGGCTGGATCGCTCACTCACACTGACCGCCGTCATGGTCGAAGGAGAAGACATTGACTTCAAAAATGCTTGAAGAGGCGCTGTCCTCGTTCGAAGCCGTGCAGGCGCAGTTGCAGCAACTCGACCCGCAGATGATCGAGATTGCCGGGCGTCTGCGCCGTCAGCCGCCGCAAGTGGCGATGACCGTCGCACGCGGCAGTTCCGACCATGCCGCCAGCTACTTCGCCTACCTGACCATGCAGCAACTGGGGATTCCCGTGGCGTCGCTGCCGATGTCGGTGGTGACCATGCAACAAGCGCCGTTGAAGGTCAGCGGTCAGGTGGCGTTTGCCTTCTCGCAATCAGGGCAAAGCCCGGATCTGGTGAACAGCCTGCGTCTGTTGCGCAAACGCGGCGCCTTGAGCATTTCCATGGTCAACGCCGAAAGTTCGCCGCTGGAAGCCGCGTGCGAATTCAGCCTGCCGCTGTGCGCGGGGACGGAAAGCAGCGTCGCCGCGACCAAGAGTTTTATCGCCACCCTCAGCGCCAGCGCCCGCCTGATCGCGCACTGGAAAGAAGACGAGCAATTGCTCGAAGCCGGCCACGCCTTGCCGGAAGGTCTGCGCGAAGCGGCGCAGCAGGACTGGAGCCTGGCCATCGATGCCCTGCGCGATTGCCAGCGCTTGATGGTGATCGGCCGTGGCGCCGGCTTCGCTATCGCCCAGGAAGCGGCGCTCAAATTCAAGGAAACCTCGGTGATTCAGGCCGAAGCCTTCAGCAGCGCCGAAGTCCGTCACGGCCCGATGGCGTTGATCGACGAGCACTATCCGCTGCTGGTGTTCGCCCCACGCGGTGCCGAGCAGGCGGGCCTGATCAGTCTCGCATCCGACATGCGTCTGCGGGGTGCCCGCGTATTGCTGGCCGCGCCGGATGACATCGCCGAACGAGACCTCACCCTGACCCGCGCCGAACACCCGGCCCTCGATCCGATTCTGGCGATCCAGAGTTTCTACGTCATGGCCGCCGGTCTGGCGGTGGCGCGCGGCATGGACCCGGACCAGCCACGGCACCTGAGCAAAGTCACGCGAACGCATTGATTCGAATGGTGAATGCATCCCCCTGCAGGAGCCGAGCTTGCTCGCGAAGACGTTGGTACATCCGACGCATCATCTGCGGCTGAAATGCCGCCTTCGCGAGCAAGCTCGGCTCCTGCAGGGGACGGCGTTGATACGAACTGTTGTTTTTTGATGAGACCGAGCCATGCACAACAATAATAAAGAGCTGACCCTCAGCGCCCCGCTCAGCGGCCCGGTGCTCACACTCGCCAAAGTCCCGGACCCGGTGTTCGCCAGCGGCGCGATGGGCGACGGGATCGCCATCGATCCGCTGAACGATACCCTGCACGCGCCGTGCGCCGGCGTCGTGGTACACGTCGCCCGCACCGGCCATGCCATCACCTTGCGCGCCGACAACGGCGCCGAATTGCTGCTGCACCTGGGCCTGGACACCGTCGAGCTGCAGGGCAACGGGTTCTCGATGCTGGTCAAGGAAGGGGCGCGCGTCGCCAATGGCCAGCCACTGCTGCGCTATGACCTGGACAAGGTCGCGCAGCAGTGCAAAAGCCTTGTCAGCCTGATGATCCTGACCAACAGCGAGGACTTTCAGGCGCGGCCAATCACGCTGAAATCGGTGAAGGTCGGCGAACCGTTGCTGCACATCATTCGTCGGCAGGCGTCTGGCGCGCAGGCAGAAGCGGACCTGTCCGGGGAAGCGTTTGTCGGCCACATCCGTATCGCCCATCGGGGTGGTTTACACGCCCGGCCGGCAGCGCTGATCCGCCAGACCGCACAAGGTTTCAAAAGCAAATCACAGCTGCACTTCGCCGGCAAATCGGCGCGCTGCGACAGCCTGATCGGGCTGATGGGGCTGGCCATCGGTGAGCAGGACGAGGTTCAGGTCAGCTGTCAGGGCACGGATGCCGAAGCGGCGCTGCAAGCGTTGTTGACGGCATTGTCCACCGCGCTGACCGAAGACAGTCACGCCATCGCGCCAACACCGATTGCCCAGCGTGGGCGTGCAGCCGAAGCGGGTGTGCTTCATGGTGTGTGCGCCGCGCCCGGCCTGGTCGGCGGACCGCTATTTCGCTTGAACGCGATCAGCCTGCCGGAGGACGCCGGCAACCACGTTCCAGAGCAACAGCACCAAGCCCTGGATACCGCGCTGAATATCGTACGCCGCGAAATCGACACCACGCTGGCCCAAGCCAGGAAGCACAAGGACACCGACGAAGAAGCGATCTTCGCCGCGCACCTCGCCCTGCTCGAGGACCCGGCGCTGTTGGATGCAGCGCACGCCGCCATCGACCGGGGCGTGGCCGCGACTCACGCCTGGAGCCAATCGATCGACGTGCAATGCGACGTGTTGCAGCAACTCGGCAGCCCATTGCTGGCCGAACGCGCCAACGACTTGCGCGACCTCAAGCAACGGGTGTTGCGCGCGCTACTCGGTGAGCGCTGGCACTACGACGTGCCGGCTGGCGCCATCGTCGCCGCGCATGAACTGACCCCGTCCGACTTGCTGCAACTCAGCCAGCAAGGGGTCGCCGGGCTGTGCATGGCCGAGGGCGGCGCGACATCCCACGTGGCAATTCTCGCTCGCGGCAAAGGCTTGCCGTGCATGGTCGCGCTGGGGTTGGCGCTGCTGGATCAGCAACAGGGCCAGGCGGTGGTGCTGGATGCCGACGGTGGGCGTCTCGAACTCGTGCCTTCTGCCCAGCGCATGGCCGACGTGCATCAGGCGCAACGGGACCACCAGCAACGTCGAGCGCTGCAACAATCTCAGGCGCATACCCAGGCGCTGACGCTCGACGGGGTGCAGATCGAAGTCGCCGCCAATGTCGCCTCCAGCGCTGAGGCGGCCGATGCGCTGGCCAACGGCGCCGATGGCGTCGGCCTGCTGCGCACCGAGTTCCTGTTCGTCGACCGCCACACTGCGCCGGACGAAGAGGAGCAGCGTGTCGCCTATCAAGCGGTGCTCGACGCCATGGGCGACAAGTCGGTGATTATCCGCACCATCGACGTCGGCGGCGACAAGCAGCTCGATTACCTGCCATTGCCGGCCGAGGCCAATCCGGTGCTCGGCTTGCGCGGGATTCGCCTGGCTCAGGCCCGTCCGGAAATTCTCGATCAGCAACTGCGCGCCCTGCTGCACGTCAGCCCGTTGTCACGCTGCCGGATCCTGCTGCCGATGGTCACCGAAGTCGACGAGCTGTTGCACGTCCGCCAGCGTCTCGAGGCCTTGTGCGCGGAGCTCGGTGTCAGCGAGCGCCCGGAGCTGGGGGTGATGATCGAAGTCCCGGCCGCCGCGTTGCTGGCCGAGCAACTGGCCGAACACGCGGACTTCCTGTCCATCGGCACCAACGATTTGTCCCAGTACACCCTGGCGATGGACCGCGACCACGCCGGCCTCGCGTCGCGGGTCGATGCCATGCACCCGGCGCTGCTGCGGCTGATCGCCCAGACCTGCGCCGGTGCCGCCGTGCATGGCCGCTGGGTCGGCGTGTGCGGCGCGCTCGCCTCCGATCCGCTGGCGACGCCGGTCCTGATTGGCCTGGGCGTCAGCGAGTTGTCGGTCAGCCCGGTGCAAGTCGGCGAAATCAAGGACCGCGTGCGCCACCTCGACGCCAGCGAATGCCGACGCATCAGCCACGGCCTGCTCAAGCTGAGCAGCGCCAGCGCGGTGCGTCACGCCTGTCATCAACATTGGCCTCTGAGCTGAACAACTAATAACAAGAATCCAGGGAGATCCGCCATGTACCAATACTTCATCGAAGGCCTGCAGCGCCTCGGCCGTGCGCTGATGCTGCCGATCGCGATCCTGCCGATTGCCGGGTTGCTGCTGCGCCTGGGCGACACCGACCTGCTGGACATCGCGATCATCCACGATGCCGGTCAGGTCATCTTTGCCAACCTGGCGATGATTTTCGCCATCGGCATCGCGGTCGGCTTCGCCAAGGACAACAATGGCACCGCCGGCCTCGCTGGTGTGATTGGCTACCTGGTGATGATCTCCACCCTCAAGGTGCTCGACGCGAGCATCAACATGGGCATGCTCGCGGGGATCGTCAGCGGCTTGATGGCCGGCGCGCTGTACAACCGTTTCAAAGACATCAAGCTCCCGGAATACCTGGCGTTCTTCGGCGGCCGGCGCTTTGTGCCGATCATCACCGGGTTCGCCGCAGTCGGCCTGGGCGTGGTGTTCGGCCTGATCTGGCCGCCGATCCAGCACGGCATCAACAGCTTCGGCGTATTGATGCTGGAAAGCGGCAGTGTGGGCGCCTTCATTTTCGGCGTGCTCAACCGCCTGCTGATCGTGACCGGCCTGCACCACATCATCAACAACATGGCGTGGTTCGTCTTCGGCAACTTCACTGACCCGGCCACGGGCGCACTGGTGACCGGCGATATCTCGCGCTACTTCGCCGGTGACCCCAAGGGCGGCCAATTCACTACCGGCATGTTCCCGGTGATGCTCTTCGGCCTGCCAGCGGCGTGCCTGGCGATGTACCGCAATGCGTTGCCGGAACGGCGCAAAGTGATGGGCGGGATCTTCCTGTCGATGGCCCTGACCTCGTTCCTGACTGGGGTGACCGAGCCGATCGAATTCGCCTTCATGTTTCTCGCGCCGCTGCTGTATCTGCTGCACGCGCTGCTGACGGGGCTGTCGATGGCAGTCACCAACCTGCTGAACATCCACCTCGGTTTCACCTTCTCCGGCGGCTTCATCGACATGATTCTCGGCTGGGGGAAATCCACTAATGGGTGGCGAGTGATCCCGGTGGGCCTGGCCTATGCGGTGATTTATTACACGGTGTTCGATTTCTGCATTCGCCGGTTCAACCTGAAGACGCCGGGGCGTGAAGAGGTGACCACGGCCGAGAAAGCGCGAGTGGCAGAAAACCAACGGGCCGGGGCGTACATCAAGGCGCTGGGCGGTGCGCAGAATTTGCTCACCGTCGGTGCCTGCACCACACGACTGCGACTGGACATGGTGGATCGCAACAAGGCCAACGATGCCGAGCTCAAAGCACTGGGCGCTATGGCTGTGGTGCGTCCGGGCAAGGGCGGGAGTTTGCAGGTAGTGGTCGGGCCGATGGCCGACAGCATTGCCGATGAAATCCGCCTGGCGATGCCGGCACTGGGTCGTGCGGCGGTGTCGACACCGGCGGCTGCGATTGATACGCCTGCCCCCGCTGCAGTGGAGCACCCGCAAGCACAGCGCTGGCTGAATGCGTTGGGTGGTGGGGAAAACGTCTTGCAGATGGATTGCGTCGCCATGACCCGGATTCGCCTGCAACTGGCCGACGGCAAGGCCCTGTCGGAATGTGATTTGAAGGCGTTGGGTTGCCAGGGGGTCAGTCAACTGGACGGTGGCATCTGGCATCTGTTGGTCGGCGACAAGGCGCCGAGTCTGACCGATGCGCTGGAGGCGTTGGTCAATCGCAGTGAGGTGAGTGCCAAGGTTTAGCTCTGCAGTGCCTGACCATCCGCTATCGCTGGCAAGTCGGGTCGCCGCATCGCAGCTCCTACAAAGGTTACGCATACCCTGTAGGAGCTGGCTGCCAGCGATGAGGCCGCACAAACGCCAAAAATCCCCAACCCTGTCGAAAACCTGAACGCACATCATGAAACACCCCCGACCATTGAAACCACCCCCCACCTGCCCCATCTAAGACCCATACCCCATTGCGCAGGTGCCCCATGAGCGACCAGCAAGAATTCCCCGAAGACCCGAGCGACTACGCCGACCCCGAAAACGCCCCGCACCACTCCACCGGCAAAGGCCTCGCCCTGCCCGGCCAGAACCTGCCGGACAAGGTCTACATCATCCCGATCCACAACCGCCCGTTCTTCCCGGCCCAAGTGCTGCCGGTGATCGTCAATGAAGAACCGTGGGCTGAAACGCTGGATCTGGTGAGCAAATCCGATCACCACTCCCTGGCCCTGTTCTACATGGACACGCCCCAGGAAGACCCGCGCCATTTCGACACCTCGGCCCTGCCGCTCTATGGCACGCTGGTCAAGGTGCACCACGCCAGCCGCGAAAACGGCAAACTGCAATTCGTCGCCCAGGGCCTGACCCGCGTACGCCTCAAGACCTGGCTCAAGCACCATCGCCCGCCGTACCTGGTGGAAGTCGAGTACCCGCACCAGCCCACCGAGCCGACCGACGAGGTCAAGGCCTACGGCATGGCGCTGATCAACGCGATCAAGGAACTGCTGCCGCTCAACCCGCTGTACAGCGAAGAGCTGAAGAACTACCTCAACCGCTTCAGCCCCAACGATCCGTCGCCGCTGACCGACTTCGCCGCCGCCCTGACGTCGGCGACCGGCAGCGAGCTGCAAGAAGTGCTCGACTGCGTGCCGATGCTCAAGCGCATGGAAAAAGTCCTGCCGATGCTGCGCAAGGAAGTTGAAGTCGCGCGCCTGCAAAAAGAAATTTCCGCCGAAGTTAACCGCAAGATCGGCGAGCATCAGCGCGAGTTTTTCCTCAAAGAACAGTTAAAAGTCATCCAGCAAGAGCTGGGCCTGACCAAGGATGACCGCAGCGCCGACATCGAGCAGTTCGAACAGCGCCTGGTCGGCAAGGTGTTGTCGACGCAGGCGCAGAAACGCATCGAAGAGGAAATGAACAAGCTCTCGATCCTCGAGACCGGTTCACCGGAGTACGCGGTCACCCGCAACTACCTCGACTGGGCGACCTCGGTGCCGTGGGGCGTGTATGGCGAGGACAAACTCGACCTCAAGCACGCCCGCAAGGTGCTGGACAAGCACCACGCCGGTCTCGACGACATCAAGGACCGCATCCTCGAGTTCCTCGCGGTCGGAGCCTATAAAGGCGAGATCAGCGGTTCCATCGTGCTGCTGGTCGGTCCGCCGGGCGTGGGTAAAACCAGCGTCGGCAAGTCCATCGCCGAATCCCTTGGCCGACCGTTCTATCGTTTCAGCCTCGGCGGCATGCGCGACGAAGCCGAGATCAAGGGCCACCGCCGCACCTACATTGGTGCGATGCCGGGCAAACTCGTGCAA
Source organism: Pseudomonas sp. PDM01 (assembly GCF_014852325.1). Taxonomy (NCBI): domain Bacteria; kingdom Pseudomonadati; phylum Pseudomonadota; class Gammaproteobacteria; order Pseudomonadales; family Pseudomonadaceae; genus Pseudomonas; species Pseudomonas sp. PDM01. Next base: position 382,896 of record NZ_JACVBK010000007.1, on the reverse strand, counting down.
GCGTTGAAAGACGTCGAAGTGATGAACCCGGTGATCATGCTCGACGAAATCGACAAGATGGGCCAGAGCTACCAGGGCGATCCGGCCTCGGCGCTGCTGGAAACCCTCGACCCGGAACAGAACGTCGAATTCCTCGACCATTACCTGGACCTGCGTCTGGACCTGTCGAAAGTGCTGTTCGTCTGCACCGCCAACACCCTCGATTCAATCCCCGGCCCGTTGCTGGACCGGATGGAAGTGATTCGCCTGTCGGGTTACATCACCGAAGAAAAAATCGCCATCGCCAAACGTCATCTGTGGCCCAAGCAGCTTGAGAAGGCGGGCGTGTCGAAAGGCAGCCTGAGCATCAGCGACACCGCGTTGAAGGCGCTGATCGACGGTTACGCCCGTGAAGCCGGGGTGCGGCAGTTGGAAAAACAACTGGGCAAACTGGTGCGCAAGGCGGTGATGAAGTTGATCGACGAGCCAAAAGCGGTGATCAAGCTCGGCCCGAAAGACCTCGAAGCCTCACTCGGCCACCCGGTGTTCCGCAACGAGCAAGTGCTGTCCGGTACCGGCGTGATCACCGGGCTGGCCTGGACCAGCATGGGCGGCGCGACACTGCCGATTGAAGCGACGCGGATTCACACGCTCAACCGTGGTTTCAAACTCACCGGGCAATTGGGTGACGTGATGAAGGAGTCGGCGGAAATTGCCTACAGCTACGTCAGCTCGAATCTGAAGTCGTTTGGCGGCGATCCGAAGTTCTTCGACGAGGCTTTCGTCCACCTGCACGTACCGGAAGGCGCCACCCCGAAAGACGGCCCGAGCGCCGGCGTGACGATGGCCAGCGCCTTGCTCTCGCTGGCACGTAATCAGCCGCCGAAAAAAGGCGTGGCCATGACCGGCGAACTGACGCTGACCGGGCATGTTTTGCCGATTGGCGGAGTGCGCGAGAAGGTGATTGCGGCGCGGCGGCAGAAGATTTTTGAATTGATTCTGCCGGAGCCGAATCGCGGGAGTTTTGATGAATTGCCGGATTATCTGAAGGAAGGGATTACCGTGCATTTTGCCAAGCGCTTTGCGGATGTGGCGAAGGTGTTGTTTTAATTCATCGCCTCACTGCACAACGACCACCTGTCGGAGCTGACACTTCTGACAGGTGGATTCATTTCCCTGCCCTGATAAAACGGTTGCTCATATCCTCATTAAAGTGAGAGCAATCATGGAAGCAAAAACGCAATTAGCCCCTCCGACTATCTTGAGTCCTAAAGAGGGGGATAAGGTTGAAAAACTGGTAATGAACGGGGTAGGCGAACCGCTCGCCTTCATTGAGCTGAACTTCAGTTTTTGGACTGAAGACAATTGGAAACCCATGACCGAGGTAAAACAGGACGGGACGTGGAGTTTTACACCCGAAGCAGCAGGACTTAATACACCTATGCAAGCTTGGATTCGTGTAAGGCAACGACGGTATTGGCCAGAAGAAATATCCGAACCAACCGAAAAAGTAAATTACCAAAAACTGCTTGATCGACCAGAAATAACCAAACCTCTTGAGGGAGAGTCACTTCCTCTGATCGAGCAAACTATCCAAGGAAATGCATTCCCCTTAAGGGCTCGGGTCGACATCGAACTGATCAAGGTAAGTCCATTACCCATTGGCACATACAAAACCAGTATTTATTCTGATGGCGGCGGTTATTGGAAGGCAACACCCAACTGGGCGCTGACCCCTGGTTCTTATGTACTGAAGGCCATGCAAACAATAACAAACAATAACAAACAATCATGGAAAAACACATGAGTCGAACTGGACTCACGACTTGCCCATCATCATAAAGTGACTCTGCTTTTGCTCCGTAAAAAAGCAGAAAAGTGCATAGCGGGTATAGCTGAAAATCTGTGGCAGAAGATCTTTGAATTGATTCTGCCGGAGCCTAACCGTGGGAGTTTTGATGAGTTCCGGATTATCTGAAGGAAGGGATTACCGTGCATTTTGCCAAGCGGTTTGCGGATGTGGCGAAGGTGTTGTTCTGATAATCATGTAGCGCCTGCAAGATCGCCATCGCCGGCAAGCCGGCTCCTACAAAGTATGGGTGTCAGCCACAAAAAATGTGAGCGGCACAAATCCCCTGTAGGAGCCGGCTTGCCGGCGATGGCGCCTGCACGGCCAACATCACTCCCCAGGCCGTCACAATTTGTCTCATCTTCAGTTATGCTCGCCGTTCGTCGTGAATGCCGGAGCCACTGCCCCCATGTCCCCCACCCGCCTGTTTGTCCCCTTCGCCCTCGCCTTGCTGGCCGCGTGCGCCACGCAACCGAAACAGAACGTGACCGTGGAAAAACAAAGCGAATGCCCCGTGCAACTGCACAACGGGCAAAACCTGATCCTGTCCCTGCCGAGCAACCCGACCACGGGTTACCGCTGGGCGATCCAGGATTCGGCCGGTGGCGTATTACGCGCTCTGGGGCCAGAAGTTTATCGAAACCCGGAAGATGCCGGTGTCGTGGGCGCAGCCGGTGTGTCGACCTGGCGCTTTCAGGCGTTCGCGGCCGGTTCGGGGCGCTTGCGCCTGACCTCGCAACAACCCTGGGCGCCGGAAGTGCCGGCGGTGGAAACCTTCGACTGCGCGATCTCGGTTAACTGATCATGGGCTGGCTGATTCTGGCGCTGATGGGCGCGGTGACCTTTCTTTACGGCCTGAGCGTGCACGCCGCGCTGCTCTGCCTGCTGGTCAAACCGTTGCCCGTGCTGGCCTTGCTCGGCTGGCTGCACGATGCGCCGCCCAGCGAATATCGACGCTGGATCAGCCTGGGCTTGATCTTTTCCCTGCTCGGCGATGTCTTGCTCGCGTGGCCGGGGGATTTGTTTGTGTTCGGCCTCGGGGCGTTTTTGGTCGCGCACCTTGCCTATCTGAAAGCTTATTTGAGTGATTGCCGGCGGTTGGCGGTGCTGCCGTTGATCCTCGCGCTGGGCGTCGGCGCGGTGCTGTTGGGGATTTTGATTGCCAATGGTTTGGGCCCCCTGCTGATCCCGGTGATTGTCTACGGCCTGGCCATCAGCGCCATGCTTTGGCGGGCACTGGCTCGCCTGGGCACCGATGTACCGAAGCGCTCTGCGCTGCTGGCGGCGGCGGGTGCGTTGGCGTTTGTGTTTTCAGATAGCGTGATTGGTATCAATCGGTTTGTTGCGCCGTTTCATGCCGCGCCTTACGTCATCATCCTCAGTTACTGGCTGGGGCAATGGGGGATTGCGGCGTCGGCGTTCGGCACCAAACCGCGCTGAACTCATCGCGAGCAGGCTCGCTCCCACAGGTACAGCGCAATCCCTGTAGGAGCGAGCCTGCTCGCGAAGCAATGTCCCTGAACACGAATATCTAAAAGCCTGCCCACCGCTTTATCAGACAACCCGCGCATCCCCGCGCCAAGTTGGCTAAAATGCCGGCCTTTTCCACATACGCCGCTGGAACCGCCGTGAGCAAAGAACCCGATCGCCTTTTCGCCCAGCCTTTGGCCCAGGTGCCCGACTTCGCCTTTAACGAGGACGTGGTGCGGGTGTTCCCGGACATGATCAAGCGCTCGGTGCCAGGTTATCCGACCATTGTCGAAAACCTCGGCGTGCTCGCCGCGCAATTCGCTCAGCCCAACAGCGTGCTCTACGACCTCGGCTCGTCCCTCGGTGCCGTGACCCAGGCGTTGCGCCGTCACGTGCGCACCGATGGCTGCCGCGTCATCGCTGTGGATAACTCGGCGGCGATGGTCGAACGCTGCCGCGAATACCTCAACGGTCAGGATTCGATGTTCCAGGAGTTGCTGCCGGTGGAAGTGATCGAAGGCGACATCCTCGCCCTCGACTTTCAGCCAGCCTCCGTGGTGGCGCTGAACTTCACACTGCAATTCATTGCCCCCGAGCAGCGCACCGCGTTGCTGAGTCGCATCCGCCAGTCGCTGCTTCCCGGCGGTGCGTTGATCCTCTCCGAAAAGCTGCGCTTCAACGACCCCGAAGAACACGCGCTGCTCACCGACCTGCACGTTGCCTTCAAACGCGCCAACGGCTACAGCGAACTGGAAATCGCCCAGAAGCGCAGCGCCATCGAAAACGTCATGAAGCCCGACAGCCTCGAAGAACACCGCGAGCGCCTGTTGGCCGCCGGGTTCTCGAAAGTCGTGCCGTGGTTCCAGTGTCTTAACTTTGCCTCGTTGATTGCCTTGCCATGATTGATCTGTCCCCCCTCGCCCGCCGTCTGGCCGGTACACCGCTGGCCGAATGGGCCAACACCCTGCAAGCGCAACTCGACAAGAAAATGGAAAAGGGTCACGGCGACCTCGAGCGCTGGCAGAGTGCGCTGGACGCCTTGCCAAAAATCCAGCCGAGTGAAGTCGACCTGCTGAATGGCCTGACCCTGGACACCGATTGCGACGCTGAGACCCGCGCGCAAATGCGTACCGCATTGATGGGGTTGTCGCCGTGGCGCAAGGGCCCGTTCGATCTGTTCGGCGTGCATGTCGACACCGAATGGCGTTCGGACTGGAAATGGTCGCGAGTCGCGCCGCATCTGGACCTGAAGGGCAAACGCATCCTCGATGTCGGCTGCGGCAATGGTTACTACATGTGGCGCATGCTCGGCGCCGGCGCGGACAGCGTGATCGGCGTCGACCCGAACTGGCTGTTCTTCTGTCAGTTCCAGGCGGTTCAGCGCTATTTGTCCGAGCCGAATGCCTGGCACCTGCCGTTTCCTTTTGAAGACCTGCCACCGGAACTCGAAGGCTTCGACACGGTGTTTTCCATGGGCGTGTTCTACCACCGCCGCTCGCCGATCGAGCATCTGTTGGCGCTGAAGGATTGCCTGGTCAAGGGCGGCGAACTGGTGCTGGAGACGCTGGTGATCGAAGGCGATCAGCAGCAGGTGCTGGTGCCGGAAGATCGTTATGCGCAGATGCGTAACGTGTGGTTCCTGCCATCGGTGCCGGCACTGATGCTTTGGTTGCGGCGTGCCGGTTTCACAGACGTGAAGTGCGTGGATGTCAGCGTGACGACCGTCGAGGAACAGCGCGGGACGGAGTGGATGAAGTATCAGTCGTTGAGTGATTTCCTCGATCCCGAGGATCACAGCAAGACGATTGAAGGGTTGCCGGCGCCGATGCGTGCCGTCATCGTCGCCCGTAAGTAAAAGCTTCGCGGGCAAGCCTCGCTCCTACAGGTTATGCGTCGGTCGCGGAATTGGCGTACGACACAACCCCGTAGGAGCGAGGCTTGCCCGCGAAGGCTGCTTCATTGTCGCCTCTAGTCTGCGGGTTTGGCGCGCCGGGCCTTGAAGAATTCGCTGAGCACCGCCCCGCATTCCTCGGCCAACACCCCACCTTCATACAGCACCCGGTGATTCAAAAAGCCCTGGGTAAAGAACTGCCCCTGACTCTGCACAATCCCCGCCTTGGGCTCCAGCGCGCCGTACACCACCCGCGCAATGCGCGAATGCACGATCAGTCCGGCGCACATGCTGCACGGCTCAAGCGTCACGTACAGCGTACTGCCGGGTAAACGGTAATTACTGGCGGCCAATGCCGCCGCGCGGATCGCGACCATCTCGGCATGCGCGCTCGGGTCGTTGCCGCTGATCGGGCAATTGAAGCCACGGCCGATGATTTCACCGTCCTGCACCAACACCGCGCCCACCGGCACTTCACCCAGCGCAGCGCCTTGTGCGGCCAGCGCCAGCGCTTCGCGCATGAAGTCGCGATCACGGCTGCGGTCGATGATCGCGGCGGGACGAATCTGACGCATCACGCCACCTCGATCGCGGCCATCAGGCCGGTTTCCATGTGGTCGATCACATGGCAATGGAACATCCACACCCCAGGGTTATCCGCCACCAGCGCCACTTGCGCCCGCTCGTTCTTGCCCAGCAAATAGGTGTCGGTGAAATACGGGATGACCTTGTGCCGGTTCGAGGCAATGACCTTGAAGCTCATGCCATGCAGGTGAATCGGGTGCTGGTACTGAGTCATGTTCTTCAATTCGAAAATGTAGCTTTTGCCCTTCTCGAGCTTGGCAATCGGGCGGTCGGCGCAGGTCTTGTCGGTGATGTCCCAGGCCTTGCCGTTAATCTGCCACAGGCTCGGCGGCCGGCCGTTGTCGACGTTCACCGAAACCGAGCCGACCCATTCGAAATTGAAGTTGAGTTTCTCGGCATTGGCCAGGTCCGGCTCGGCCACCGGGTTGGCGGGCAGCGCGGGCGGCCACTCGGTTGGGGCATCGGTGTTCGCCACAGAGCGGAACGTGCCCAAACGTACCGGGCCGTTGCGCAGGGATAATTCTTCACCGGCCGCAGGTGCCTTGATTGCCAGGCAAATGCGCATGCCCGGCCCGAGCCAGTATTCCTTGCCCAATGGACGCGGCTCGACGGGATTGCCGTCCAACGCGTAGATCTGCGCCTCGACACCGGGAATGTTGAGGCGATAGGTCAAGGTGTTATCGAGATTGAGCAGGCGCACGCGGGTGATCTGCCCGGCCGGCAAATCGATGACCGCTTGCGGCACACCGTTGATCGTCGCCAGACGCCCCGCCGTGCCGCCCCGGGCCGCTTCCCGGGGAATGCTGAACTCGACGAAATTGCCCACCTCGTCGACATGCCAGCTCTTGAGGCTCAAGGTTTTCTCGTACTTGAAACCGGTCGGCTCGCGCTCTTCGACAATCAGCGATCCCACCAGACCACGGCCCAGTTCTTCGCTGCTGTTCACATGCGGGTGATACCAATAGCTGCCGGCATCGGGCACGCGGAATTTGTAGTCGAAGTATTCACCCGGCAGCACCGGCAGCTGCGAGACGTAGGGCACTCCATCCATTTCCAGCGGCAGGCGGATGCCGTGCCAGTGAATGGTGGTCGCCACCGGCAAGTGGTTGATGAACCGCACCCGCAGCCATTCGCCCTGACGCACGCGCAACTCGGTGCCCGGCGCCGACGGGCCGAACGCCCAGGCTTGGGTCTTGTGCCCGGCCACCAGTTCGACGTCCAGCGGCGCCGCAATCAGCTCATAGTCGTGGCCCGCATCGGCGTCGGCCATCTTGCCCAGCCAGTAACGCGACGCGCCCCCCGCACCGACGCCAACGACAACAAGACCGGCCAGGCCACCGAGGATTTGGCGACGGGTAAAGGACATGAACTCAACTACCTCACGTATCAGCGACAGGTCCGGGGACCTGGAAAAGGCGAATACGATACACCTGCGGTTGAGAAACGGTAAGGGCGACCGAGAGACGCACATTATCTGTGGCGAAGGATCGGTTATGGCTGAAGGCCGGTGATCAGGTGCACCACGCCGCCCTCCAGCATCATGACGCCTGGCACACCTGCCAGATTCAAAGCCTGTCGATTCATCCGCCCCACATCGCGCAATTCCACCCGAACCCGGGTCAGCGCCACAGGCTGCTGCGACTTGAGGTTATCCACACCACCCAACGCAGCCACCACATTCGCTGCCAGGCCAGGCGCCGATGGCGCAGCCACCTTCGGTTCATCCACGATCAGATCCGGCGTCAAGGCTTTCCAGAACGCTCGCTGCATTTTCTCGAACATGTTCAGTTCTCCATAACCAGTGAAGTTTGGACCGTCGCGTCGCGATACAGCCTCAAGACCTCGCGTACTTGCCCGGCACTTTCCAGACCCAGGATCTGTTGGGCGATGGCCTGGCAATCCGCCAGGTCCACCGTGCGAACCGCCGCTTTGACCGCCGGAATCAACGGCACACTCACCGACAACTCATCCACGCCCAGCCCCAGCAAAAGCGGTGTGGCCAGGGTTTCGGAGGCCAGGGCGCCGCACACGCCCACCCACTTGCCGTGACTATGGGCGGCTTTCACGGTGCTGGCGATCAATCGCAGCACCGCAGGATGAAAACTGTCAGCCTGACTGGCCAGCCGCGGATGATCGCGGTCCATGGCCAAGGTGTATTGGGTCAGGTCATTGGTGCCGATGGAGAAAAAATCCACTTCGGGCGCAAACAGATCAGCCATCAGCGCCGCTGCTGGCACCTCGATCATGATCCCCAGCTTCGGCAGTTCCGTGAGGCCCAGGGCCAGCGCCTCCTCTTCGAGCAGTTGACGAGCCACACGCAACTCCGACAGCTGCGTCACCATCGGCAGCATGATGTGCAAACGCGTCAGTCCCGCACAGCTCAGGATTGCCTTGAATTGATCGCGCAACAGCTGCGGACGCTCCAGGCACAGACGAATCCCGCGCACGCCCAGAAAGGGGTTGGTTTCACTGTCCATCGGGACATAGGCCAAAGGCTTGTCACCGCCAACATCCAGCGTGCGCACCACCAGATTTCGCGCAGGCCCGAGAGCTCGGGCGATGGCGCTGTAGGTGGAGGCCTGCTCGTCCTGGCTCGGCGCATGATGGCGATCCAGATATAGAAACTCCGAACGCAGCAAACCCACACCCGCGCCTCCCAGCGCCATGGCCTGTTCGGCTTCAGCCAGCGAAGCGATGTTGGCTGTCACCTCGACATGATGTCCGTCGCGAGTACAGGCAGCCAGTGACGCCTGCGCCAATTCACGGTGCTGACGTTGCTGCGCAAGCGCACGCCTGGCTTGAAGTTCTTCAATGGCGGCCAGATCCGGGTCGAGCTGCAACTCCCCCTTATCGGCATCGAGCAACACCTGGGTACCGTTGACCAGCGCCAGCACTTGCACCGGTAACCCACAGATCGCCGGCAAACCGAACGCCCGCGCCAGGATCGCGACATGGCTGGTGGCGCCACCGCCGACCGTGGCAAACCCCAGCACCTTATGGGTATCGAGCCCGGCGGTCTGGGACGGTGTCAGTTGTTCAGCAATCAGAATGGCGCCTTCAGGCAACTCCAGCTCGCGGTCCCGCACGCCGAGTAGCAACTTGAGCACTCTCTGACTGACATCGGCCAGGTCTGCCGCTCGTTCGGCCAGCAGCGCATTGCCCAAGCCTTTGAATAAGGTTGCCGTCGACCCGGTGGCCGCACGCCAGGCGAATCCGGCGCTTTTGCCTTCGTCGATCAGCACATGAGCCACCTCCAACAAACCCGGGTCTTCGAGCAGTTCCTGATGCGCCCTGAAGATCTCTGCCTGAGCATCGCCCGTGGCGTGATCACGCATCTGCTGCAACGCTGAAATTGCTTCGGTCAACGCTGCGGACAGATGATCGCGCTCAACCCGCGAACTCTCACCCCATTCGCTGACATCAAGGACCTGCTCGGCGATCTGCACCACTTGGCCAAATGCCGAGCCCGCCGAAGCACATACCCCACGCAGCACCTTGGGCGATGATGCCTCCTGGGGTTGCGGGGCAACATCCGCCGTCACGGGCACGGTCTCGCCGCATCCGGCGGTCAGCAGCTCGGCCAGTGCCTTGATCGCCTCCTCAGCATCCGGGCCGACCGCACTGACTTGCACAACATCATCATAAACGGTCTGCAATGCCATGATCGCCACCAGGGATTTCGCATTCGCACTCTCCTGCTGTTTATGCAGGTAAATGCTTGCCGAGAAACCTTTCGCCGCTTGGGCGAACACCGCCGCAGGACGGGCGTGCAAGCCGTTCGGGTTGGGCAACGTCACCGGTTTGGAGAACAGCGCCTCGCCCTCTTTAGCCACAGACTCATCCGTTGTCAGCTCGACAGAATTCAAACCGAGCAACGGCTGACCACTGTCTACCCACCCGGTTTCCGCCGTCAGCCAAGTGAACGGCTCACCGCTGACCACCAGCATCAAGGTCAGCAGGCTGCGTGCATTCAACGCAACAAAATCAGCATCGAACTCAATCAGCGACTGCCCGACGGCAACCTGCTGCCCCTCCTCCACCAACCGCGTGAACCCCTTTCCTGCAAGGTTCACCGTGTCGAGCCCAATGTGCATCAACACCTGCACGCCATTTTCATCGGTGATGCTGACCGCATGCCCACTGGCCTGCACATTGCTGACAACCCCTGCCAGCGGCGCGCACAACGTTGTTGACGTCGGATCGATGCATAGCCCATCGCCGATGATCCGGCTGGAAAAAACTCGATCGGGCACAAGGTCCAAGGGCATCAATACGCCGGACAGGGGTGCGTGAAGCTGCAATTGTTGGGGTGTGGCCATGACTTCACCTGCTGTTCTGTTCTTTGAAGTGCCGATGGAGCGCGACGCTCCGACAGCATCGCTTATTTCCACCAGTACTCGACCTGCAATCCGACGTTCGCACCGTGTCGCGCCGTGCCGAAGGCTCCGGTGTCGGACAACGCTGAACCCGCTGCCAGTTCATTGGCCGCACGCTTGGCCGCCTCGTTCCAGCTGGCATAGGTGTAATACAAGCGCACTTCGGGCCGCGCCCAGAATTCAGGCCCCTTGGGCGACCAGGTCGGAGCAAAGGTGAACTTGCTCAGCTTGCGCGTGCCACCTGTGGCTTCGACCTGATCGTGACCCAGCTCGGTCACCAGTTTGAACTGCTCGGTAATCGCGTAGGCCGGCCGAACGCCCAGGGAAATCCAGTTCTGGTCTGATCCGTCGGGGCGAATATCCTTCTGGTAAACCGCTTCGACCTGCCCGCCAAACCGGGGCGTCACCTGCCAGTCGAAGAACTCCACCACCCGGTAGCTTTTATTGCTGTCATCCAGCTTCACGTTACCGGTATAGCCCAACCCGGTGCCCGGCCCTTCACCGTACTGAAACGCGAGTTTGTTCTTGCCACCCAGAAATCCTTTTTGCACATGCTGGGTGGTAATCGCCCAGCCACGATGAGCGTCGCGGCTGTCGGGTTTGTCGATGTAGCTCAGGCCAAACTCCAGCTCACCGCCGGGGTTAGTGTTGAAACCGGCAACGTTGAAATCGTGACGATTGATGTAATCCTTCTGGTACAGGTTGTCCTTGCGCGAAAAGGCGTAGCTGTATTTCAGATCTCCGATCAGCACGTCCTCGATGCCGCCGCCGGTGGCGCTCTGGTTCCAGTAGTAGAAGTCGGAAATGTGGATGTCGTTCCGTTTGTAATAGCGGCGACCGGCCCACAGCGAACCGCCGTTGAGGCCAGGCATGTTCGACCATTGCGCGTACAGCTGCGGCAAGCGCACCGAGCCGTTGTCGCCATTGAACGTCAGGTCCTTGTCGTACTGGTTATACAGTGAGGCCATGCCATCGACACTTAGCACCGAACCGTCATCCAGCGTGTACAAGTCCTGACGAAGTTCCAGCTCCCCATATTGCTCGCACTCGTTACCGAGGCGGTATTTGGTCTGTGCTCCGGGCAGTTGGAAACACTGTTGTTTGCCACTGTTGACCGACGTACCGACGCCGCTGCGCAGGTAACCGCCGAACTCCAGCGCATGGGCCGTCAGTGGCAACGCCAGGCAAATGCCAGCGGCTGCAAGGCCGCGATTTATTGTTGTTTTCAAGAAACACTCCATTATTTTTATTGTGTGCAGCAGCAAAATCGGCGCGCAAAACTCCCCCGCGCAGCGTTCTGCGTGTTTTTGAAACGGTGTTTTTTTGTGAGGGGTCAGTGGTCAGTCAAGTGCAAGACAAACGACTCATACGGTCGTAAAAACACCTGTCGATTTCGCGGCGGACAGTCCGCATAGTTGCTGATGACCAAGCGTTGAGTCATGAATTCAGCGATCACTGCATCCGGCAATTCAACTTCGCAAGGCGTCCCGTAAAAGTTGTTCAATACCAGCAACCGTTCGCCGCTTCCTTCCCGTACATAAGCCCAGACATGCGCGTGCTCAGGCAACAGCTGACGGTAAACACCGTCGGATATCAGCACTTCGGTACGCCGCAAATTGATCAACTGGCGGTAGTGATGCAGCACTGAATTCGGGTCGTCGAGTTGAGTGGCGACGTTGATCTGCGCCGAGTTGGCCGGTACGCCGATCCAGGGTTGCGCCGTGCTGAAACCAGCGTTCGGTCCGGTATTCCAATGCATCGGCGTACGGCCGTTGTCGCGGGACTTCTGCATGATCGCCGCCATGTTGTCGGCATCGCTCGCACCCGCCTCGCGCTTGAGCCGGAAGATGTTCAGGGTCTCGACGTCTCGATATTGATCGATGTGATCGAAACCCGGATTGGTCATACCCAGCTCTTCGCCCTGATACACAAATGGCGTGCCCTGGAGAAAATGCAGCGCGGTGCCGAGCATCTTCGCCGACACCACACGGTGCTCGCCGTCATGACCAAACCGCGAGACCACCCGAGGTTGGTCGTGATTACACCAGAACAGCGCGTTCCAGCCTCCGCCGGCCTGCATGCCGGTTTGCCAGTCGGAGAGGATGCGCTTGAGCTCAAGGAAGTCGAAATCGGCGCGAATCCACTTTTGCAGGTTCGGGTAATCGACTTTCAGGTGATGGAAGTTGAAGGTCATCGACAGCTCTTTGGAGCCCGGCCGCGAATAACGAATACAGTGTTCGAGACTGGTAGACGACATCTCGCCGACATTGATCAGGTCATGGCCTTCGAACACTTCGCGGTGCATTTGCTGCAAGTATTCGTGAACATTCGGCCCGTCGGTATAGAAGCGTCGGCCGTCGGTATTGTCCTCGGGAAAGTCCGCCGGTTTCGAGATCAGGTTGATCACATCCAGCCGGAACCCGCCCACACCTTTATCCCGCCAGAATCTCATCATCTTGAAAACTTCGGCGCGCACCTTCGGGTTGTCCCAGTTCAGGTCGGCCTGAGTGTGATCGAACAGGTGCAGGAAATACTGGCCGGTCTGAGCCTCGTACTCCCATGCCGAACCACCAAACTTGGACTCCCAGTTATTGGGCTGATCGCGCCAGATGTAGAAGTCACGATACGGATTGTCGAGACTGCTGCGCGCCTGCTGGAACCAGGTGTGCTCGATCGAGGTGTGGTTGACCACGATATCGAGCATCAATTTGATCCCGCGCTTGCCGGCCTCGGCGATCAGCAATTCACAGTCGGCCATGGTGCCGTAGCTCGGATCGATGGCGTAGTAATCGCTGATGTCGTAACCGTTGTCACGCTGGGGCGAACGCAGGAATGGCGTGATCCACAGGCAATCGACGCCCAGCCAGTGCAGGTAGTCGAGCTTGGCCACGACGCCGAGCAAATCACCCGTGGGATTGCCTGCGTGGCTATAAAAACTCTTCGGGTAGATCTGGTAGATCACCGAACGTTGCCAGTCTTGCATGGCTGTATTCCTTCTTGAACTGCGATAGCGATCTATCAGGCGACCCGATACCCAGGCCGAACAATCTTCATGCTCAACCCACAGGTCAAAACAAACGGCACGACCATGGCGATGATCATCCCGATCACAAACATCGGGATGAACTGCGGAATGATCGAGATAAAGCCGGGTAAACCGCCGACACCGATGGCCGAGGCCTGGACCTTGTTCATCGACAGGAAGATGCCCCCCAGCGCCGAGCCAATCAGTGCGGCGTAAAACGGAAACTTGTAGCGCAGATTGACCCCGAACATCGCCGGTTCGGTGATGCCGAAATAGGCCGAAATCGCTGAGGTCGACGCCATGGACTTGTCCCGGGCATTACGGGTCATGTAGAACACCGCGAGCGCCGCGCTGCCTTGGGCGAGGTTGGACATGACGATCATCGGCCAGATGAAAGTACCGCCCTGGGTCGAAATCAGCTGCAAGTCGACCGCGAGAAACATGTGGTGCATGCCGGTGATCACCAAGGGGGCGTAAAGCAGGCCGAAGATCGCGCCGCCGACCATCGGCGCCAGATCAAACAGGGTGACCACACCTTCGGTGATGAGAATCCCCAGATGCCGGGTCACCGGGCCAATGACCGCCAGCGCCAGCACGCCGGTAACCACGATGGTGGTGATCGGCACCACCAGCAATTGCACCGCATTAGGCACTCTCGCCCGCAGCCATTTTTCGATGACGCTCATCACGTATGCCGCCAGCAGGATGGGCAGGATCTGCCCCTGATAACCGACCTTTTCGATCTGGAACAGACCGAGGATGTCGAAATACGGCAGGCTCTGGCCGTCGAGACCTGCGACTGCCTTGCCATAGTTCCAGGCATTGAGCAGATCGGGATGAACCAGCATCAGACCGAGCACGATGCCGAGGATTTCGCTGCCGCCAAACCGCTTGGCTGCTGACCAGCCCACTAGCGCAGGCAGGAACACGAACGAAGTGTTGGCCATCAGGTTGATCAGGCTCCAGAGCCCATCAAGCTTGGGGTAAGCGTCCAGCAGGGTCTGGCCCTCGATGAACATGCCCTTGGCGCCGATCAGGTTATTGATGCCCATCAGCAGGCCCGCGATGATCAACGCCGGAAGGATCGGCATGAACACGTCGGAAAACACCCGCACCAGACGCTGCATGGCGTTTATCTTGTCGGCGCTTTTCTGTTTAACGTCGGCGATTGTTGACGCGGCAAGACCGGTTTGATGGCGCAGCTCTGCGTAAACCTTCTCCACCTCGCCAGGACCGATGACCACCTGGAACAGGCCGCCGGTAAAGAATGAGCCTTTGACCAGGTCAATCTGGTTCAGCGTGGTGCTGTTGACCCGGCTCGGGTCCTTGAGGGCAAGGCGCAGGCGTGTGACGCAATGCGCGGCTTGCTCGAGGTTGTCGCTGCCACCGAGGCTTTGCAGCAGCTCGCTGACGATGTTCGGATAGTCGTGGCTCATGCTTGTTTTTCCGCTGTGGTTTTTTGTTATTGGCAGCACGCCGAAGCGAAAAGTACTCGTCTGTACGAGTTAAATCAACAACTCGTACAGACGAGTTTGAATTTGTTGGCTTGTCACCCGACCGGCGGCGATTTTTCCCACCCTCTCAGACGATGAAAACCCAAACCCGCATGGACAAACCCCTACCCTGCCCTTAAGGTTCGAAACCTTGAGCACATTGCGGCACAGAGCCATCCCCATGAGTAAATACAACCAGATCTACAGCGATCTGCTTGCCAGCATCACGACCGAACGTCTGGAGCGCGGCGCCCGGTTGCCTTCCGAAACCGAATTGATGGACAGCTACCAGGCCAGTCGCGGCACCGTGCGCAAGGCCATCGAGCAATTACAGGAGCGCGGGTTCGCCCAGAAAGTCCATGGAAAAGGCACCTTTGTGTTGTCGACCGACCCGATCGAATTTCAGTTGGGCGGCATCGTCAGCTTTCAGGAAACCTATCCGCGACTGGGCAACAACGTCAGCACCGAAGTGGTCGAGTTCAGCCAGATCCCTCTCGAAGGTGCGCTGCTGGAACATATCAAGGCTGAAGAAGGCAGCCTGATCACGAGGATCAAACGCGTACGGCGGATCGATGGAAAACGAGTGATCCTCGACATCAACCATTTCGTCAGCGACGTGATCCCCGGACTATCGCGGGACATCGCCGAGCACTCGATCTACGCCTTCATCGAACAGACCTTGCAACTGCAAATCGCCTACGCCCAGCGAACCATCGAAGCCGTACCCCGCAGCAAGGACGACCAGCAACACCTCGACCTCGACGACCAGAGCCATGTGATCGTAGTCAGCAACCATACGTTTCTGCAGGACGGCCGGCAGTTCGAGTACACGGAATCACGGCACACCCTCGACAAGTTCTACTTTTCGGATGTGGCACGGCGCTGACCCTACAGGTTCTTGAATCGCGTTTGGGCATAACTATGTAGTGCACCTCCTGCATGGAAACGGGCAATCATCGCTGCCCATTTCTCAAGGAGCGAGAGCATGTCCACCGAACAAAACACCCCCGCATCAAGCAATGCTGCCGATCAGGAAACACTCAGACTCATCGCGCCGGTCGTGGTGACAGCCTGCCCCGGTTTGCAGGAGGAAGCCCATGCGGTCGCCAGTGAAATCCTGCAAAAACACGGCATCACCCACCTGGACCCGGATCAGGTCTGGTGGCATCGCTTCAACAATGTCTCGGCCAGCAGCACCAAGGCTTTTCTGGGTTGGGAGCACGCGCCCAAACCCAGTGAATCTTTAACCCTGACGCAACTGGTGATCCATCGGTACCGCGTGACCGACCAGGACGACGCCCTCGAACTGGACAGCAATGGCGGGTTTTACACGGCGGATGCGAACGCCAGTATTTACAACGAAACCAATGAAGTGCGGATGTACCCCAGGCAGGTGCTCGCGGACCTGTGGGAGAAGAACCTCAGTCAACGCTACCTGGATAAGCTGAATGCATTCTGGGCCAGCCATTTTGATGACTACCGCACACTGGCCAAATGTAACTACCTCAGCAAAGCCGTGGAGGCGCGGCAAAACGGGCAACTCGAAGAGGAGGATTTCCAGACAGTCATCAGGGCCGTCATCGGTGGCGCGTCCTGGCCGATCACCTTGGCTACCCTGAAAGCGCAAACCGCTACGCCTGCGGATCTTCGTGTTTGCGCGCTGGATGTCGCAGGGCATGTCGCCACCGATATTCTGCGCATTGTTGAGCCCAACGGTCGGCAAATCACCTACGTTCCCGGCGCCGCAGAACCCTTCCACGTGCACCCGACATTGACGGACATGCATTGGTGGATGCTGTTGCAGATGAACGAAGAACACCCCCGAACCGAATTCATGACCCATTTCCCGCTGTCGGTTCGCAAGGAGGTCCACGACAACATCACCCCGCTGATGAACCAACTGGTCGGCACCTGGGGCAAGTACGACCACCATTTGATCAATCAAAAAGACATCACCATCAGCGGTGACGTGTTCACCTGGCAGAGCCGGGCCGTCCAGCACACGATGCTGGAAGAGGCTGACCTGACGCTGGTGAGCAATGGACAGATGCGTAAGCAGCTATGGCTGGGTTATCTCACCGCCGCACTGCACGTTTTCGGCCCGTTGGCGGTGCTTGGCTGGCCGATCGCATTGCCGGTGATCGGGGCCAGCATCGCGGCCATGGATTTGAACATCGACAAAGCGGTGAATGGCAAAACAGCGGCAGAACGCAAGGCCGGCATCATCGGCGCGGTGCTCGATGGCATCAATGTGCTGTTCAATCTCCCGCTGCTCAAAGAGGTTAGTGTGTTGGACGAAACCGGGGCTGCGGCTGAGGCGGCAGAAGCGGCCGAGATGGCGGACTTGAACAAGACGCTCGATCCAGAAGAAACCGCTGGCACGCAAGAACCGCAGGCGCCCGACGAATCGGAGGAAGTCACCCTGCAACCTGGAGAGTTGCCGGGCGTGCCCGATGAAACCGCGCAAGCGTTTGATGTACCGGAGCACTGGCAAAGCAATGAAATCCTCGAAAGCTACCCGATGGCCACCAGCGGAAAATTCCAGGGTGTCTACACACTCGATTCACAACCCTCCAATGCCATCCTGATCAACGAGCAGGCTTACTTCGTACGTTTCGAAGCAGACGCCAATGGTGGCGGAACCTGGGCCATCATTGATCCGCAGAACCCGAATGCCTTTACGGGGTCGATTCCCGTGCGCCTGAATGCCGAAGGTGAATGGGAGCTGGCGCCGAAAAGCGGGTTGAAGGGTGGCGGCAAAGGCCCCAGCAAACTTGTTCCCGGCCCCTCCCGGCCCGCTGCCCCATTGCCGCCCAAAGTGAATGATCACGCACACCTGACCCGATACGATGCCCCTAACGGTCGCTCGTTGAATTTCCTGGCGCTGGGAAAACAGGAAACCCATATAAAAGTCGTCAACATGCCGGGTGGGCAAATCAGAGGGGTCTCCCCCTACGAAGAGTATGTCGCCGGACGCCGCACGGCACTGGCCAGGGATGCAATCGCATTCCAGAAACCCAAGGACTTTTTCGCCTCGCTGCCTCCCCGACCGGTCCAGCCCGTGATCACTCCATCCACGACGGTCACCGAACTCATCGAGAAGGTATTCGATGCATCACCGGGGCTGGTGGTCGGTGAAAGTCAGGATCGCATTGCCAGCATGCGCTTCCTGATCGAAAACATGCCGACGCTGGCCAGGAAAGGCGTCAAGACGATCTACCTGCATCGTCTGCTCAACGACTTCAATCAAGTCGACCTGAACAACTTCGCCGAAACCGGAAATATGCATGGCATGCTGGAGATGTACCTGAAAAAGTTGCCAGGCGATCCTGCGGGACAGTTCACGCCGCTGGAGGTCGTCAAAACGGCCCAACAGAACGGCATTCAAATCCAGGCCACTGACTGCCTGGCGAGTTATCGTTATGAAGACTCGACCATGACCCTCAGAGCACAGCAATCCTTCAAGACCTACCTTACCCACACCATCATGCAGGCGACTCAAGCCCGCAACGGCGGCGGAAAATGGCTGGTACTCACCGACCAGGAGAGTACCAACACGTTCAGGGGAATGGCCGGCATCAGCGAAACGGAGGGTGGTATCGGTTTGCGCATAGAAGAAGTGCAACCCGATCAGAGTCTGCACCTGGACATCGACCATGGTATCGAAGTAGGCCATGAGATTGCCGGGGGAACTGGCCCGATGCACGGTAATACCGACACCCTGTATGCCGACATCAGCCTGCAGATGCCGACGCCGTTCATTCAACGAACGCCCGAGCAGATCAATCAGCTGCTGTTCCGCCAAGGCATGTTCACCATTGAAAGGTCGGAAGACACCTTCTCGCTGATTCATCGCAGCCGCACTGGCCAGATTGTGCGAACGACAATCGAGCGAACGATGGATAGCGGCTTTCGGATCAACCGTCCGGCCTGGGCGGGTGTGCATCGGATCACCTACGCGAATCTGATCAGCCTTGCCCACGCACTCAACCGCATGGGCCTGACGCTGCAAGGGCGCCTGCCGGCTGTAACTGCCTGATACGCAAAGGCCCCGTGAATTCACATTCACGGGGCCTTTGAGGTGTTACAGGCGATCAGTCAGACCGGGATCATTCCCACTCGATGGTCGCTGGCGGCTTGCTCGACACGTCGTAAGTGACGCGGGAGATGCCTTCGATTTCATTGATGATGCGGCCGCTGACGGTTTCCAGCAGTTCGTAAGGCAGGTGAGCCCAACGCGCAGTCATGAAGTCGATGGTTTCCACGGCACGCAGGGCCACGACCCAGGCGTAACGACGGCCATCGCCTACAACGCCAACCGATTTCACCGGCTGGAACACCACGAATGCCTGGCTGACTTTGTGGTACCAGTCGGCCTTGCGCAGTTCTTCGATGAAGATGTGGTCGGCGCGACGCAGCAGGTCGGCGTATTCCTTCTTCACTTCACCGAGGATCCGCACACCCAGGCCCGGGCCCGGGAACGGGTGACGGTAGACCATGTCGTACGGCAGGCCGAGTTCCAGGCCCAGACGACGGACTTCGTCCTTGAACAGCTCGCGCAGCGGTTCAACCAGCTTGAGGTTCATTTCTTCCGGCAGGCCGCCCACGTTGTGGTGCGACTTGATCACGTGCGCCTTGCCGCTTTTCGCGCCAGCCGACTCGATCACGTCCGGGTAGATGGTGCCTTGGGCGAGGTACTTGATGTTGTCCAGTTTGTTGGACTGGGCATCAAAGACGTCGATGAAGGTACGACCAATGATCTTGCGCTTCTTCTCTGGATCGCTTTCGCCAGCCAGGTTGTTCAGGAACTGGTCTTCAGCGTTGGCGCGGATCACCTTGACGCCCATGTTCTCGGCGAACATGGCCATCACTTGCTCGCCTTCGTGCAGACGCAGCAGGCCGTTGTCGACGAAGACGCAGGTCAGCTGGTCGCCGATGGCTTTGTGCAGCAGCGCGGCAACCACCGAGGAGTCAACGCCGCCGGACAGTCCGAGCAATACGTTGTCGGTGCCGACCTGGGCGCGAACCTGGGCGATGGCGTCTTCAGCGATCTTCGACGGTGTCCACAGCGCTTCGCAGCCGCAGATCTCGAGGATGAAGCGCGACAGGATGCGGCCGCCCTGCTTGGTGTGGGTCACTTCCGGGTGGAACTGCACGCCGTAGTAGCGCAGGTCATCGTTGAACATGCCGGCAATCGGGCAGCTCGGGGTGCTGGCCAGGATGTGGAAGTCCTGCGGCATTTTGGTGACCTTGTCACCGTGGCTCATCCACACGTCGAGGCCGAACAGGCCGTCGGCGTCGATGTGGTCTTCGATGCCGTCCAGCAGCTGGCTCTTGCCGACCACGTCGACACGGGCATAACCGAATTCACGCAGTTCGGAACCTTCGACCTTGCCACCCAGCTGTTCAGCCATGGTCTGCATGCCGTAGCAGATGCCGAAGACCGGCACGCCCAGGTCAAACACCGCTTGCGGGCAGCGAGGGCTGTTGGCTTCGTGCACGGACTCGGGACCGCCGGCGAGAATGACGCCTTTTGGAGCGAATTCGCGAATCGCTTCGTCGTCCATGTCGAACGGATGCAGTTCGCAGTACACGCCGATTTCACGCACGCGGCGGGCGATCAGCTGGGTGTACTGGGAACCGAAGTCGAGGATCAGGATGCGGTGGGCGTGAATGTCGAGGGCCATGTGGTCAGTCTCGTCTATGCAGTTCGGTGAAGAGAATCAGAAACAACTCGGGGCTGAAAACAGCCCCGGTTACTTAACTTTTTTGCAGAAGGCTCAACCTACGCGGTAGTTTGGCGCTTCTTTGGTGATCTGTACGTCATGAACGTGGGACTCGGCCATGCCAGCGCCGGTGATCCGCACGAACTCAGGCTTGGTGCGCATTTCTTCGATGTCGGCACTGCCGGTGTAACCCATCGAGGAACGCAGGCCGCCCATCAGTTGATGGATGATCGCGCTCAGGGTGCCCTTGTACGGAACACGCCCTTCGATGCCTTCCGGAACCAGTTTCTCGGCGCCTGCCGAGGAGTCCTGGAAGTAACGGTCGGAGGAACCTTGAGCCTGGGACATGGCGCCCAGCGAACCCATGCCACGGTAAGCCTTGTACGAACGCCCCTGGAACAGTTCGATCTCGCCTGGCGCTTCTTCAGTACCGGCGAACATCGAGCCCATCATCACGCAGGAAGCACCGGCTACGATGGCCTTGGACAGGTCACCGGAGAAACGGATGCCGCCGTCGGCGATCAACGGAACACCGGTGCCTTCAAGGGCGGCGGCGACGTTGGCGATGGCACTGATTTGCGGGACGCCGACACCGGCGACGATACGGGTGGTGCAGATCGAGCCAGGGCCGATACCGACCTTGACCGCATCGGCGCCAGCTTCGGCCAGGGCCTTGGCGGCAGCGCCGGTGGCGATGTTGCCGCCGATGACCTGCACTTCAGGGAAATTCTGTTTGACCCAGCGAACGCGGTCGATCACACCTTTGGAGTGACCGTGAGCGGTGTCGACCACCACCACGTCAACGCCGGCATTGACCAGCGCGGCAACGCGGTCACCGGTGTCTTTACCGGTACCGACCGCAGCGCCTACGCGCAGACGACCTTGATCGTCCTTGCTGGCCAGCGGGTAAGCCTTGGCTTTTTCGATGTCTTTGACGGTCATCATGCCTTTGAGGGCAAACTTGTCATCGACGATCAGGACTTTTTCCAGGCGGTGCTTGTGCAGCAACTCGCGGACTTCGTTCTTGTTGGCGCCTTCACGGACGGTGACCAGACGCTCTTTAGGCGTCATCACTTCACGTACGGTGGCTTCCAGACGGGTTTCGAAGCGCACGTCACGGGAAGTGACGATGCCGACCAGGTCGCCATCGTGCAGTACCGGAACGCCGGAGATATTGTGCATGCGGGTCAGTTCGAACAGATCACGGACCGTGGCGTCAGCCTCGATGGTGATCGGATCCTTGACGACGCCGGCTTCGAACTTCTTGACCTTGCGAACTTCGGCAGCTTGCTGCTCGATGGTCATGTTCTTGTGGATAATGCCGATGCCACCTTCCTGAGCCATGGCGATTGCCAGACGGGCTTCAGTAACGGTGTCCATGGCGGCAGAAACCAGAGGAATGTTCAGCTCGATGCCACGGGTAAGGCGGGTCTTGAGACTGACTTCGTTAGGAAGCACCTCGGAATAACCGGGCACTAGGAGAATGTCGTCGAATGTCAGAGCTTCTTGGCTGATACGCAGCATCGCGGGGGCTCCCGAGCGGGAAAATGGAAGCGCGCCATTATAGTCAGACACCCCCTCGGGTTCAATGTAAAACTCTGTCTATTATCGATGCGGTGATCGACGGGAGATTTACAGAGCATCGCCGGCAAGCCGGCTCCTACAAAAACACCGTCGATCTGTAGGAGCCGGCTTGCTGGCGATGAACGATAACGCGGTCTCCCGGACGTATTACAACTCGACTTTCACCCAGCTAACCGGCTGATCCAGCCAATCGGCAAACTCATCGATAAAGCTCTGCTTGAACCCGGCCTCGGCCCAGTTGTTGAAAATGAACCCCAGGTTGGAAAACCCGCATTCCTGCAAAAACAGAAAGCCATTGATGTCATCTTCATGCCCGCATTCGGGACAGGTGAAGTTATCGGTACGCCCCGGCATCCAGTCTTCGAGGCTTTCGAACAGCGCCTCGCCGATTTCCTTGCGGCACTCGGCGCAACCCGCCTCCCCCAGAAAACCTTTGGCCGGCGTATAAATGCAGCGTTTGGTAATGATCTCCAGGCCATTGACCGGCTCGCCGAACGGCAGCGCATCCGGGTGCAGCACCACGGCGCGGGCACCATCGGCGATCGCGTGCCCCATGCGGTTGCCGGTGCGGCCGCAAGTGGTCAGCTCTTCCTTGATGATGTCCTTGCGCACCAGCCACCGCACGACCGCCCGGGCCCGGGGTTCATGTACCGGCAGTGTGGAGATTTTCGGGACGATGATGCTTTGGGAATTCATGGGTGCAAGCCTGCTGCGTCAAATGGAAGTTCTGCGGTGTGCCGTCCTACGCCTTCGCGGGCAAGCCTCGCTCCTACAGGATTTGTGCTGTTCGCACATTTATTGAACGACATCAATTCTGTAGGAGCGAGGCTTGCCCGCGAAGGCGTCCGAGCGGGCGGCAGCTTAATCCCTGACGAAATCCGGTCAAGTACTCAAATACCGCCCGATCAATGCAATCCCGCTGGCCAGCACCAACCAGGTCACCAGCCGCACAAACGCCTCGCGGGACAATCGCATGGTCAACCGCCGGCCGACCCACAACCCCAGCGCCATGGCCGGCAACAAACACAGCGCCAGTACCAACAAGGGTAGCTCGGCATACACACCCGCGACAGCAAACAGGCTCAGGCGCACCACGGTGCTGCAACTGATCAGCGCACTCTGGGTGGCCCGCGCCGCGTCTTTGGGCAACCGACTGTTCAAATAGATCGCATATAAAAAGCCGCCACTGCCAAACAACGCCCCGAACATCCCGCCCACCGTGCCCATCGGCACTGCCCAGGCGGCAGACAACTGCGTCGGCCGGGTTTTGACCCACAGGCTGTAAACCGCATAGACGCTGATAAACAGCCCCATCAACAGCAGCAACACGTCGGATTTCAGGTTCAGCAGAAAGATGACCCCCAGCGTGCAACCCACCGCCATGCACGGCAACAGCCGCAGCAACTCAGGCCTGGCCACATCCCGCCGCGAGGGCAGCAGATTGCCGAACGCCGCGACAAAATCCAGCAGCACCAGCAACGGCACGATCTTCGACAGCGGCATGAACACAATCAGAATCGGCCCCGCCACCAGTGCGGTGCCGAACCCGGCGATGCCAAACACGATGTACGCCAGGGCGATGGCCAGGCCGATCACCAACCAATCCGTCGCGCCGAATGGCCATTGGTGTAACAACTCCAGCACGTTCATCTGCACGCCTTTATCAAATACCTGTGATGACTTTAGCCAGCGCCGAGCCTTGCGACTAATATCTTCAAAGCCGACCTCTCATCTCAAAAAGGCATGACTCGTGCTTTCAACCCGTCAATTGCGTTACTTCGTGGAAATCGCCGAGTGCGGCAGCTTCAGTGCAGCCGCTGAGCGTTTGTTTGTTGCGCAGTCAGCCTTGAGCCGGCAGATCAAGGACATGGAAACCCGCCTGCAAACCCCGCTGTTCGAACGCACGGCGCGCCAGCCGCGACTGACCGCCGCTGGCGAGGCGTTCTTGCCGCGCGCCAGAAACCTGCTGAACGAACTGACCAAGGCCAGTGAAATGGCCACCCAAGTGGGCAACGGGCAACTGGGCACCTTGCGCCTGAGTCACTCCAGCACCGTGCCCATGAGTGGTCGCCTGCTACGGGGTATCAGTGCTTATCTGGACCAGCAGGCCGGCGTGTCCATGGAGATCGTCAAGCTGTCTTCCGAAGCGCAGCTTGAAGCGTTGGTCGACAATCGACTTGATGTCGGACTGCTGCGCCTGCCGGTGTTGCGCCAGCGTGAAGGCGTGCAGATTGTTCCTTTGTATAGCGAACGATTGCTGCTGGCCGTTCCACCCAATCATCGGCTGGTTGTGGATAAGTCCGCTCAGGGCATCGATCTGGCGCAGTTGAAGGATGAAGCCTTTATCTCCATCCCTCACCCGCAGCGCGGCGGTTTGAGTTATCTGTCCGCCGAGCTGTGTATGCGCCAGGGATTTTTCCCGAAGGCGGCGCGGGTGGTCTCGCGCAAAACCACGCAACTGCAATTGATCCAGGCCGGATTCGGCATCGCCCTGCTGCCGGAGTCGATGCAGGACATCGCGCCACCCGACATTCATTTCCTGCCCCTGGCCGACCCGGATTGCCACAGCACCGTCGCCCTCGCCTGCCGGCAGAATCCCACGGCGCTGATTCAACACTTCATAAATGTCTGCACAGACCATTGTGGGAGCGAGCCTGCTCGCGATAGCGGTTTAACATTCAATAGCACTGTCGACTGACACACTGCCATCGCGAGCAGGCTCGCTCCTATAGGGGATCGTGCATTCGGTTGGAGAATGCCTTTATCATGCGCCCCATGATTAAAGATCCCTTTGCAAGACTCGGCCTGGACCGTGAAGTCCTGACTGTCAGCCAGCTCAACGGCCGCGCGCGGGTGTTGCTCGAAGACGTGTTCAGCAATATCTGGGTCGAAGGCGAAATCTCCAACCTCGCCCGCCCGGCGTCCGGCCACGTGTATTTCACCCTCAAGGACAGCGGCGCCCAAGTACGTTGCGCGCTGTTTCGGCAGAACGCGGCGCGGGTTCGTCAGGCGCTGAAGGACGGCCTGGCGGTCAAGGTGCGCGGCAAGGTTTCGCTGTTCGAAGGCCGTGGCGACTATCAGCTGATTCTCGACACCGTCGAGCCGGCCGGTGACGGTGCACTGCGCCTCGCCTTTGATGCCTTGAAGGAAAAACTCAGCGCCGAAGGCCTGTTCAGCGCCGAGCGCAAAGTGCCGCTGCCGGCGCATCCGCAGCGCATCGGCATCATCAGTTCGCCGACCGGCGCGGTGATCCGCGACATCATCAGCGTGTTCCGCCGTCGCGCACCGCAGATCCAGCTGACGCTGATCCCCACAGCCGTGCAGGGCCGTGAAGCGACGGCGCAGATTGTCCGCGCGTTGAAACTGGCGGACGCCCGTGGTTTCGATGCATTGATCCTGGCCCGTGGCGGCGGCTCACTGGAAGACCTCTGGTGTTTCAACGAAGAAGCCGTGGCCCGCGCCGTGGATGCTTGCGTGACGCCGATTGTCAGCGCCGTCGGCCATGAAACCGATGTATCGATCAGTGATTTCGTGGCCGACGTTCGCGCCCCGACGCCGTCCGCCGCCGCTGAACTGCTGGCGCCGGATTCCAGCGACCTGGTGCGTCGGGTCGAAAGCCTGCACCGTCGGCTGGTGATGCGCATGCGCGACCGTTTGATGCGTGATCGCCTGCGCCTGGAAGGCATCTCTCGTCGCCTGCGCCATCCCGGTGAACGTCTGCGCCAACAGGCGCAACGTCTGGATGATCTGGACATGCGCATGCGCCGCGCCTTCGAGCGAAGCCTCAATACCCGTCGCGAACGGCTGATCCGCCTGGAAACCCGCCTCGCCGGGCAACATCCGGGGCGGCAACTGGCGATGTTGCGTCAGCGCCTCGACAGCCTCGCCGAACGCCTGCCCCGGGCCATGCGCGAAGGGCTCAAATCCCGTCGTCTGCAACTGCAAAGCCAGGTGCAGACCCTGCACGTGGTCAGCCCTTTGGCGACCCTCGGCCGTGGCTACAGCATTTTGCTGGACGAGCGCGGCAACGCGATCCGCAACGCCGCGCAAACCCACAACGGCCAGCGCCTGAAAGCCAAACTGGGTGAAGGCGAGCTGCAAGTGCGGGTCGAAGACAACCACCTGACACCTGTCACCCTTTCTTTACTGGATTGATCCATGCCGCGTTTTTTAGCTTCGCTGCTGTTGCTGTGCCTGACCTTCAACGCCCACGCTGACAGCTACATCACCCGCCTGTTGAACAAACCGGTGCCGGGGGGTGTGGCGGTGGTGGATCTGGGCGCGGCGGCCCAGGCGCCGAAAGCCAGCTATCAAGGCAAACCGGTGCTGGTGGTCAAGGAACAGGACAATTGGCTGGCGATTGTCGGTGTGCCGTTGACCGTCAAACCGGGGGCGCAGTCCATCAGCAGCGGCGGCCGCAACTTGAGTTTCACCGTTGGCAACAAGAAGTATCCGGAACAGCGCATCACGTTGAAAAACACTCAACAGGTCAACCCGGACCCGGACAATCTCAAGCGCATCGAGCGCGAACTGGCCGAGCAGATCGCCGCGTACCGCACGTTCAGCCCGAATACGCCGAGCAACCTGCTGCTGGACAAACCGGTCAACGGCCCGCTGTCGAGCAAGTTCGGCGTGCGCCGTTTCTTCAACGGTGAAGAACGCAATCCCCACTCAGGCCTGGATTTCGCCGTGGGCGCCGGCACGCCGATCAAGACCCCGGCAGCGGGCAAAGTGATTTTGATCGGTAACTACTTCTTTAACGGCAACACGGTGTTTGTCGACCATGGGCAGGGCTTTATCAGCATGTTCTGTCACATGTCGAAGATCGATGTGAAGGTGGGGCAGCAACTGGCGCGTGGCGGTGTGGTTGGCAAGGTCGGTTCGACTGGACGGGCGACCGGGCCGCACATGCACTGGAATGTCAGCCTGAATGATGCGCGGGTGGATCCGGCGATTTTCATTGGTGCGTTTCAACCTTAGATTTTCGGTGAGGTTGATGGCCTCATCGCGAGCAGGCTCGCTCCCACATTTACCGTGTTCACACCGAACAAATGTGGGAGCGGGCTTGCCCGCGAAGGCGGCATCACTGACAACAATTACTCCGCGTCCAGGTCCTCTATCCCATGGACCTCTCGATCCGCCAGGCAGTGTTTGACCCACTCCTGCGTCTCGACTGAAAACCAGCTCAACTCCTCTGCCGTGATCAATTCCCGCGCGCACAACCCAAGCAAGTGCGAGCGGGCTTCATGACGCGAAAACCTGAAAACACCAAACGCCCAGTACAGCTCCTTTTGCCCGGCTTTCAGCAGCTCCTCGCTGGCATCTATTCGTTCGTAGGGCGCGTTGCTCTTATCCAGCAGCGTTTTTTCGACATCCGACAAAATCCGCTCGCACATCCGCTCATGTGCCACCGGCCGTAACACGCAATACTGCTTCCAGTCAGACTCGTTCATCGCCGACTCCTGAATGCCAGTCGAGGCTTTAAGAATAGCCCGACTGTCAGCGCCCGGCGCTCAAACCATCAATTGCGCATCGCTTAAAGCTCGCGCAAAAAACCAAACAATCACGGGGACTCACAGCAATAAAATCTCGATAAATACGCACTAGCGAGTATTCCTCTCAATTTTTTTCGACTGCTTGCCATCCTTCACCCTCGCGGTTAGGGTTGAAGACATGAAAACCTCTCACACCCTCATTCAGCTTCGCCAGCACCGCAGCCTGTGCCTCGTCAGCGCACGACTGCCGGGCTGAATCGCGACGCCTCGTTTTACGCTTTTCCCCAAGAACTTTTGATCCACCGGCAGGCCGCCTTTTTTCGGCCCACACAATAAGGATTTCCCGATGAGCATGCTCAAAGACCCGTCTTCGAAATACCGCGCGTTCCCGACCATCGACATTCCGGACCGCACCTGGCCGTCGAAGACCATCACCGCCGCGCCGATCTGGTGCAGCTCCGACCTGCGCGACGGCAACCAGTCGCTGATCGAGCCGATGGACGCGGTCAAGAAGCTGCGTTTCTGGAAAACCCTCGTACAGGTTGGCGTGAAAGAAATCGAAGCGTCCTTCCCGGCTGCGTCGCAAACCGACTTCGACTTCGTGCGCACCCTGATCGAAGGCAACCACATCCCGGACGACACCACCATTCAGGTGTTGACTCAAGGCCGTGAAGACCTGATCGAGCGCACCTTCGAATCCCTGCGCGGGGCGAAGAAAGCCATCGTTCACCTGTACAACGCGACCTCCCCTTCCTTCCGCCGCATTGTCTTCAACCAGGACAAGGACGGGATCAAGGCCATCGCCGTGAACGCCGCCAAGCTGTTCGTCAAATACGCGGCCCAGCAGCCGGACACGCAGTGGACCTTCGAATACTCGCCGGAAACCTTCAGCGCCACCGAGCTGGAATTCGCCAAGGAAGTCTGCGACGCGGTCATCGAAGTCTGGAACCCGACGCCTGAGCACAAGGTGATCCTCAACCTGCCGGCCACCGTCGAATGCGCGACCCCGAACATCTATGCCGACCAGATCGAATGGTTCGGTCGTCACATCAATCGTCGTGACAGCGTGATCATCAGCCTGCACACCCACAACGACCGTGGCACCGGCGTGGCCGCCACCGAGCTGGGCCTGATGGCGGGTGCAGATCGTGTCGAAGGCTGCCTGTTCGGCAACGGCGAGCGTACCGGCAACGTCGACCTGGTCACCGTGGCACTGAACCTCTACACCCAGGGCATCCACCCTGAGCTCGATTTCTCGGACATCGACGGCGTGCGCAAAGTCGTCGAAGAATGCAACCAGATCCAGGTGCACCCGCGTCACCCGTACGTCGGCGACCTGGTTCACACCGCGTTCTCCGGCTCCCACCAGGATGCCATCCGCAAGGGCTTCGCCCAGCAGAAACCGGACGCCCTGTGGGAAGTGCCGTACTTGCCGATCGACCCGGCCGACATCGGCCGCAGCTACGAGGCGGTGATCCGCGTCAACAGCCAGTCGGGCAAGGGCGGTATCGCTTACCTGCTGGAACAGGAATACGGCATCAGCTTGCCGCGCCGCATGCAGATCGAGTTCAGCCAGGTCGTACAGCGTGAAACCGATCGCCTGGGCCTCGAAATGACCGCCCAGCAGATCCACGCGTTGCTGCACAGCGAGTACTTGCAGGCCAACACCCCGTACGCGCTGGTCAGCCATCGCCTGCAGGAAGAAAACGGTCACAGCGCCGTGGAAGTGGAAGTCTCCGGCAAGGGCCAGGGCGAAACCAACCTGCACTGGCGCGGCAAAGGCAACGGCGCGCTGGAAGCGCTGGTGGCCGGTCTGCCGATTCCGGTGGAGATCATGGATTACAACGAGCACGCCATCGGCGCGGGCACCAACGCCAAGGCCGCGGCCTACATCGAACTGCGTGTGGAAGGCCAACGTGCGGTGCACGGTGTGGGCATCGATGAAAACATCACCACCGCCAGCTTCAAGGCCCTGTTCAGCGCGCTGAACCGCTCGTTGAGCCAGCCGGAAGCGAAAGCGGCATAAAGTCACCGCTGTAATGCAAAAGGCCTCTTGGTGAAAACCTTGGGGCCTTTTTGTTTGCCGGCAATATTTATGTTGTCCGTGCCGACCCCATCGCCAGCAAGCTGGCTCCTACAGTTGACCGCGTAGGTCAGAACAACTCGGTCAACTGTAGGAGCCGGCTTGCTGGCGATGGGGCCCTGTCAGACAATAAAAATCTCAGGTGAACTCAAATGTATCCGCATCCAGGTTCGCCGGAAACCGCGTGCGATAAGCCGCCAGTTCCGCTGCATCCAGAACAACCTGAAACACCCCGTCCGCCTCACCGGCACTGAGCAATGTCTCGCCCTGAAAATCCAGGACCTGACTGTCGCCGGTGTACGCAAAGCCTTTCCCGTCAGTGCCGATGCGATTCACCGCCGCCACGTAGCACAGGTTTTCGATTGCCCGCGCCGGCAGCAAACGGTTCCAGTGCTGGCGCCGCGCACCCGGCCAGTTGGCGGTGTACAGCAACAGATCTGTGTCCTGGGCATCGCGGCTCCACACCGGGAAACGCAAGTCGTAGCAAATCAACGGGCGCACGCGCCAGCCTTTGAGCTCGAACTGCACTTGGCGCTCGCCCGGCGTGTAGTGATTGTGCTCACCGGCCATGCGGAACAAGTGGCGCTTGTCGTAATGCCAGACTTCGCCATCCGGCCGCGCCCACAACAGGCGATTGCGATGGCTGCCATCAGTGGCCTGAACGATGATGCTGCCGGTGATCACCGCATCGAGTTTTGCCGCCTGGGCGCGCAGCCATTTGCTGGTGGGACCGTTTTCCGCCTCGGCAAGCGTCTCGGACTCCATGGAAAAACCGGTGGTGAACATCTCCGGCAGGATGATCAGGTCCGCGCCACGAGCCTGCTCCAGCAGTTGCTCGAAATGCTCCAGATTGGCCTGGCGGTCGTGCCAGGCCAGGGTTGTCTGGATCAGCGCGATGGTCAGATTCGGCAATGCACTCAGATCACGCATAGTTTTGCCGCTGCTTCACGCAGGGTCTCCTCGCGTTTGGCGAAGCACAGGCGCACCAGGCGCTGGCCTTCGGGTGGCGTCTGGTAGAACACCGAGATCGGGATGCTCGCCACGCCGTGTTCGCGGGTCATCCACAGCGCCATCTCGACATCGTTGAGGTCGGGACGGATCTGCGAGTAATCGACCAACTGGAAATAGGTGCCGGTGACGCGGGTGAAACTGAAACGCGATGGCATCAGCAAGTCGCAGAACAGATCGCGCTTGGCCTGGTAGAAGCCGGGCAATTCTTCGACGTGTTCAGGATGCTCCGCCATGAAGTCGGCCAAGGCGTATTGCAAGGGGGTTACGCCGCAAAAATTGACGTACTGGTGCACCTTGCGCAGCTCTGCCGACAAGGCCGGTGGCGCGACCACGTAGCCGGTTTTCCAGCCGGTGACGTGGTACGTCTTGCCGAAGGAGCTGACCACGAAGGCGCGCTGATACAGCTCTTCATGGGCCAGCACACTGACATGGGGCACACCGTCGTAGACCAGGTGCTCGTAGACCTCATCGCTGATCACATAGATGTCGCGGTCACGGATCAACGCCGCCAGTTGGTCCAGCTCGGCACGGTTGATCAGTGCGCCGCTGGGATTGTGCGGGGTATTGAGGATGATCATCCGCGTGCGCGGACTCAGCGCCTGGGCGAGCTTTTCGAAATCGATGCTGAAGTCGTCCAGCCCCAGTTGCACGTGAACGCAACGGCCACCGGCCAGCTGGACCGAGGGCTCGTAACTGTCATAGGCCGGATCAAACACGATGACTTCGTCACCGTTGTGGATAACGGCCTGAATGGCGCAAAAAATCGCCTCAGTCGCACCGGGAGTCACGGTCACTTCGCTGTCCGCATCGACGGTGACGCCATAGCTGCGGGCAATTTTCGCCACGATCTGCTGACGCAGTACCGGCAGGCCGGTCATCGGCGAGTACTGGTTATGGCCATTGGCAATGTGCCGACCCACCGCATCGCACAAGGCTTGCGGGGCATCGAAATCGGGGAAACCCTGTGACAGGTTGATCGCCCCGGTTTGCGCCGCGAGCTGAGACATCTGCGTGAAGATAGTGATGCCGACATTCGGCAGCTTACTGGTGATCATCGGTGATTCCCTGCTCTACACCCGGCTCTAACGGCGGCGCGGGAGAGCCCGAGGATAGCCAAACGGCGCCCATAAAAAAAGGGCGCCAGTGGCGCCCTTCTTCTCGAACCCGATCCCGTAGGAGCGAGGCTTGCCCGCGAACGCAACACCGCGGTGTATCAGATACACCGCGTTATCGTTCTTCGCGGGCAAGCCTCGCTCCTACAGAGGCGAGCCAGCCTTGAATCAGCGCTTGTCGCGGCGCTTTTTGTCGGCTTTCTTGTGGTGCGACATCAAGCGACGCTTCTTGTTGACCTGACGGTCAGTGAGCGAGTTCTTGTTGCCTTCGTACGGGTTCTCGCCGCCCTTGAACTCGATGCGGATCGGCGTACCGACCAGCTTCAAGACACGACGATAAGTGTTTTCCAGGTAACGCACGTAAGACTTCGGCACCTTCTCGATCTGGTTACCGTGAATCACGATGATCGGCGGGTTGGCACCACCCAAGTGCGCATAACGCAGCTTGATCCGGCGGTTGTTGACCATCGGTGGCGCGTGCTCGCCAACCGCATCTTCCAGAATCTGGGTCAGGCGGTTGGTCGGCCAGCGGGTGACCGCGGACTTGAACGAGTTCTGTACGGAAGCGTAGAGGTTGCCCACGCCCGTGCCGTGCAGTGCCGAGATGAAGTGGATGTCGGCGTAGTCAACGAAGAACAGTCGACGTTGCAGCTCGACCTTCACGAAGTCACGCTCGCTCGGCGTCATGCCGTCCCACTTGTTGATCGCGATAACCAGCGCGCGACCCGACTCAATGGCGAAGCCCAGCAGGTTGAGGTCGTGGTCCACCACGCCTTCGCGGGCGTCCATCACGAAGATCACCACGTTGGCGTCTTTGATCGCTTGCAGGGTTTTGACCACGGAGAATTTTTCGACTTCTTCGTGGATCTTGCCGCGCTTGCGCACACCGGCGGTGTCGATCAGCGTGTACTTCTCGTCGTTACGCTCGAACGGGATGTAGATACTGTCGCGGGTAGTGCCGGGCTGGTCATACACGATGACCCGGTCTTCACCGAGCATGCGGTTGACCAGGGTCGACTTGCCGACGTTCGGGCGGCCGATGATGGCGATCTTGATCCCGTCTTTTTCGCTTGGGCCAGGAATGCGCTTGGCTTCCTCGCCTTCGGCAACGTCCTCTTCCTCGCCTTCTTCCAGCTCTTCTTCGTCTTTCGGGAAGTCGCTCAGGGCGATTTCCAGCATCTGGGTGATGCCACGACCATGAGCACCGGCGATCGGGATCGCGTGGCCCATGCCCAACGGGGCGAATTCGGCGCGGGCCATTTCAGGGTCGATATTGTCGACCTTGTTGGCAACCACGTACGAACGCTTGTTACGTTTGCGCAAATGCTCGGCGATCATCTGGTCGGCGGCGGTGAAACCGGCCTTGGCATCTACCAGGAACAGAACGACATCGGCTTCTTCAATGGCCAGCAGCGACTGCTCGGCCATTTTTTCGTCCATACCGTGCTCGTCACCGGAGATACCGCCGGTGTCGACCAGAATGTAGGAACGCCCTTGCCACTTGGCCTCACCGTATTGGCGATCACGGGTCAGACCGGACAAGTCGCCGACGATGGCGTCGCGAGTCCTGGTCAGGCGGTTGAACAAGGTGGACTTGCCGACGTTCGGTCGGCCCACCAGGGCGATTACGGGAACCATGCGGCTCTCCACTTCGTTATTTCAGAAAATACAAAAGCCGCTGCGAGGCAGCGGCTGGTGCTCGGGGCAGCGTTTGAAAACGCTGCGAGCCCCGCAGAACGGGGCCGCTTGGGGGTTAACCCCAAGCATAGTCAAAACATTACTTGATGGTCAGGGCTTCCAGTTTGCCGCTGTTGCCATACAGATAAATCGTGTCACCCACCACCAGCGGACGGGCACGCAGGCCGTCGCTGTCAATGCGTTCGCGGCCGACAAAACGACCGTCCACCTGGCTCAGCAGGTGCACATAGCCTTCCATGTCACCGACTGCAACATAGCTGGAGAACACTTCCGGAGCCGACAGTTGACGGCGAGCCAGCGAGTCGTTGCTCCACAAGGCTGTGGTGGAACGCTCGTCAACGCCTTCAACGGTGCCCGAAGCCAGGCTCACGTACACAGTGCCGAAGCCCTGCGCAACGCCGGCATAGCTGGAAGCATCACGCTGCCAGAGCTGACGACCGCTTTCCAGGTCCAGTGCCGCAACGCGACCCTGATAGCTGGCGACGTACAAGGTACCGCCGGACAGCAGCAGGCCACCGTCGATATCGACAACGCGCTCCAGCTCCGAACGACCTTGTGGGATCGCAACCCGCTGTTCCCACACCGGCACGCCGTTGGAGATATCGAGTGCAACCACTTTACCGGTCGACAGGCCAGCCACCGCAAGGCGGTTGGTCACGATCGGCGCACTGGTGCCACGCAGGGTCAGGACCGCAGGCGTGCTGTCATACAACCAGCGCTGGTTGCCGGTAGAGGCATCCAGACCGATCAGACGGTCATCCTGAGTCTGAACGACCACCACGTCACCGTTGTTGGCCGGCGGCGCGAGAACTTCGCTGGACACGCGAGCGTGCCATTTCTCTTCACCGTTGGTGGCGTCCATCGCAACGATTTCGCCCTTGGTCGTACCGATCACGAGCAGGCCATAACCTACGCCAACGGCGCCGGAAACAGGCAGTTCGAGGTCTTTCTTCCATTTGACGTCGCCATTGCTGCGATCCATCGCCATCACCACGCCAGTGACGTCGGCGGCATAGATGGTATCGCCATCGATCGCCGGAACCAGCATGTTGTAGGTTTCGCCCTGACCGTCACCGATCGAACGACTCCACTGCTTTTGCAGGACCACTTCTTCTTTGAAGTCGACCAGCTCGGCAGGCGGCAATTCTTTTTTGCTGTTGCTGCTGCAACCCGCGGCCAAAACGGCCAGAGCCAGCAATGCTGCATGTTTCCAACGGATCACGTCACGCATCCCCTTTGGCCAGATCGTCCAACTTGATTTGTAGGCCACCGACTGCCGCTTCATCCGACAGTGCCGCCTTGGCTTTTTGATACGCAGCGTGCGCTTCGTCGGTACGACCCAACTGCACCAGCAGGTCGCCCTTGAGTTCTTCGCGGGTGGCGAGGAATGCTTTATCGGCATCGCCTTCGAGCAGTTTCAGGGCTTCATCGACCTTGTTCTGCGCGGCCAGTACCTGCGCCAGGCGCTGACGGGCGATTTCGCCCAGTGCCGGGTTGGCCGGTTTGGCAACGATGGCTTTCAGCTCGGTGGCTGCGTCGTCCAGCTTGCCGCTGTCGACCGCGACTTTCGCCACGAACAGGCTGCCGTATTGCGCGTAGGCGCTGCCGCCAAATTCGCTGTTGAGCTTGCCGGCCAGGTCCGAAACACGGGCGGCATCAGGCTTGCCGCTGGGCGTCAGCGTGGTTTCGAGCAATTGCTGATAGAGCATCGAGGCGCCTTGCGACTGATTGCTCTGATACTTTTGAAAGGCCTGCCAGCCGAACACGATGACCAGCGCCAACAGGCCGCCAGTGACCAGGGGCTTGCCGTTGCGTGTCCACCAGTCCTTCAAATCCGCCAGCTGTTCGTCTTCGGTACTCGACACCCCAATACTCCTTAATCGCTAAATCGGCTGTTTATGACAGCTTCAACCCTGCACGACGCAGGTGGCCAGGTGTGCAGCAAGCGCATCCCAGGCAATGCTTTGTTGTTCGCCCTGGCCACGCAGGGGTTTGAAACCTACCACTTGCTGGGCCATTTCGTCGTCACCGAGGATCAGCGCGTACAGCGCACCGCTCTTGTCGGCCTTCTTGAATTGACTTTTGAAGCTGCCGGCGCCGGCATTGATCTGCAGACGCAGGTTGGGCAACTGATCGCGCACCTTCTCGCTCAACGTCAGGGCCGCCAGTTCGGCAGCCTCGCCGAATGCGCAGAGATAGACGTCGACCTGACGGGAGATCTCTTCCGGGATCTGCTCCAGGGTTTCAAGCAGCAGCACCAGGCGCTCGATGCCCATGGCGAAACCAACGCCCGGGGTCGGCTTGCCGCCCATCTGTTCCACCAGACCGTCGTAGCGGCCGCCGGCACACACGGTGCCTTGAGCGCCCAACTTGTCGGTGACCCACTCGAAAACCGTCTTGCTGTAGTAATCCAGCCCGCGTACCAGCTTCGGGTTGATCACGTAAGGAATACCGGCGGCGTCCAGGCGAGCCTTGAGGCCCTCGAAGTGCACGCGGGATTCGTCGTCGAGGTAGTCGGCCATTTTCGGCGCGTCGACCAGGATCGCTTGAGTGTCGGCGTTCTTGGTGTCCAGAACGCGCAACGGGTTGGTCTTCAGACGACGCTGGCTGTCTTCGTCGAGCTTGTCCAGGTGAGCGGACAGGAACTCGACCAGCGCTTCGCGATAACGACCACGGGATTCGCTGGTGCCCAGGCTGTTGAGCTCGAGCTTGACCGCATCACGGATGCCCAGCTCGCCCCACAGGCGCCAGGTCAGCACGATCAGCTCGGCGTCGATGTCCGGACCGTCGAGGTTGAACACTTCGACACCGATCTGGTGGAACTGGCGATAACGGCCTTTCTGCGGACGTTCGTGGCGGAACATCGGGCCGATGTACCAGAGTTTCTGCACCTGGCCGCCGCCAGTGATGCCGTGCTCGAGCACCGCACGCACGCAGGCCGCCGTGCCTTCAGGGCGCAAGGTCAGCGAATCACCGTTACGGTCTTCGAAGGTGTACATCTCTTTTTCGACGATGTCGGTCACTTCACCGATCGAGCGCTTGAACAGCTCGGTGAACTCGACGATCGGCATGCGGATCTGCTTGTAACCGTAGTTATCCAGCAGACGCGAAACGGTGCCCTCGAAATGACGCCACAGGGGAGTCTGTTCGGGCAGGATGTCGTTCATGCCACGAATGGCTTGCAGAGACTTGCTCACTTTAAATCCTTAAATTCGTTCGATCAGCCGCGAGCGATTACAGCTGCGTCAGCTTCGACCTTCTCGGCCGCTTTCTGGCGGATCAAGCGTTCAAGCTCATCCACCAGATTGTCATTCGTCAGTTTCTGCGACGGCTTGCCGTCGATGTAAATCAGGTTTGGCGTGCCGCCGGTCAAGCCGATATGGGCTTCCTTGGCTTCGCCCGGCCCGTTGACCACGCAACCGATGACCGCGACATCCAGCGGCACCAGCAGATCTTCGAGGCGCCCTTCCAGCTCGTTCATGGTCTTGACCACATCGAAGTTCTGCCGCGAGCAGCTCGGGCAGGCGATGAAGTTGATGCCACGGGAACGCAGGTGCAGGGATTTGAGAATGTCGTAGCCGACTTTCACTTCCTCGACCGGGTCGGCCGCCAACGAGATGCGGATAGTATCGCCAATCCCTTCGGCGAGCAGCATACCGAGGCCCACGGCGGATTTCACTGTGCCTGAACGCAAACCACCGGCTTCGGTGATGCCCAAGTGCAGCGGCTGGACGATTTCCTTGGCCAGCAAGCGGTAAGCGGCGACGGCCATGAACACGTCGGAGGCTTTCACGCTGACCTTGAAGTCCTGGAAGTTCAGGCGTTCAAGGTGCTCGACGTGACGCAAGGCGGATTCGACCAGCGCGGCCGGGGTCGGCTCGCCGTATTTCTTTTGCAGGTCTTTTTCCAGGGAACCGGCGTTGACGCCGATGCGGATCGGAATCCCGCGATCACGGGCGGCATCGACCACCGCACGCACGCGGTCTTCACGACCGATGTTGCCCGGGTTGATCCGCAGGCAATCAACGCCCAGTTCGGCTACGCGCAAAGCGATCTTGTAGTCGAAGTGGATGTCGGCCACCAACGGCACTTTGACCAGTTGCTTGATCTTGCCGAAGGCTTCGGCGGCGTCCATGTCCGGCACGGAAACCCGCACGATATCGACGCCAGCAGCTTCCAGACGATTGATCTGGGCGACGGTGGCGGCAACGTCATTGGTGTCGCTGTTGGTCATGCTCTGCACAGCGATGGGCGCATCGCCGCCAACAGGCACGTTACCGACCCAGATTTTCCGGGATTCGCGACGCTTGATTGGAGATTCGCCGTGCATGACTTATTGACCCAACTTCAGGCGAGCAGTCTCGCCACTGGTGAATGGAGCGACATCAACCACCTGACCGTTGTAGCTGACCTGCGCGCCACGGGCGAAGCCCAGACGCACGGCAAACGGCGGCTTACCACTGAGGGAAACGGTTTCGCCTTTGCGCTTGAGACCACTGAGCAGCACTTTGCCAGTGCCGTCGGTGACTTGTGTCCAGCAATCAGCGGTGAATTGCAGTTGAACCTGGCCTTGGCCGGCAACCGGAGCAGCCGGAGCAGGAATGGTCGGCGTTACCGAGGCAGTTGCAGGCGGGGTCGACACAACCGGAGCCGTCGGGGCCGCAGGCGCGACAACTGGCGCGGTGCTGTGCGCCGGGGCAACGGGTGCCGGAGCAGCCGGCGCGGTGTTATGTGTCGGTGCAACTGGCGCCGGGGCAGCCGGTGCGGCCGGAGCGACCACAGGCGCAGCCGGCTCAGCTTCAGCCGGCGCTTCAGTCGAAGTCTCGGCTTGCGGCAATGCGAGAGCGGTCGAACTTTCAGCCTGACCTTCCGCGACAGCCTGGTCTTCCGGCTCGTCCAGCGGATGGATCTGGGTGGTGCCGTCGGCGCCTTCGACTTCAACGTGCTCCGGGCTCAGGCTGATCAGGTCCTTGGTGCGCAATGAGGTTTGATCCTGCCACCAGATGAAACCGCCGCCAATCACCGCGATCAGCAACAGCAGGCTGACGATTCGCAAGATAGTGTGGGAAACCCGAACCGGCTCTTCGATGCGCCCCAGGCTGTGGACGTTGGCGCCCTGGGAGTCGGTACCGGTGGACTGGTCGAATTGCTGAACCAGAACGGTCTGGTCCATGCCGAGCAATTTGGCGTAGGCGCGAATATAACCGCGGGCAAAGGTATGCCCCGGCAGCTTGTCGAATGCGCCGGCTTCCAGATTACTCAGGGAATTAACGGTGAGGTTGAGCTTGAGGGCCACTTCGGCCAGCGACCAGCCATTGCTTTCGCGGGCCTGGCGCAAAGTCTCACCGGGGTTAACGCGATTCGCTGCTACAACTTCGGGATGCGCCGCTTTCATCATTGCTCCGACAGGTATTGCTGATATTCCGGCGTACCGGGATAGAGTCGTTTTAGTTGCAGGCCATAACTGGCGGCCTTGTCGCGATCTTCGAACACTTTTGCCAGCCGAACGCCGAGCAATAGACTACGTGCATTTTGCTCGGTGAGCAGGCTAAAACGGTCGTAATAGTCACGCGCGGGCACATAATGCCTGTCTTCGTAAGACAACTCAGCCATTTCCAGCAATGCACGGGGTTGCTGACGGTTCAAACGCAAAGCTTTTTCCAACTGCTGCTGGGCCAGATCACGCTGGCCAAGCTTGGAAGCGGTCATGCCCAGGTTCTCGAACACTCGCGAACGCTCAGGATACAGGGTATCGGCAGCGGCTTGCTCGAAGCGCTCGTAAGCCTCTTTGTAACGTTTCTGTTCGAAAAGAAAACTGCCGTAATTATTCAGGATACGGGCATCGTTGGGGCGGGAAGAAAGCGCCTTGCGAAAGTGCTCATCCGCCAGCTCCGGCTCCATCTCGGCCTGAAACACCAGACCCAATGCGGCATTGGCGTCAGGATCCGAACCGTCCAGCTCCAAGGCCTTTTTCAGCGGGACCTTGGCGCGTTCGGTCATGCCCTGCTGCAAATAGCCCAAGCCCAGTTGCACGTAGGCAACTCGCGCTTCATCGCGGCCCTTGCTGGTCTTCATCGGATTGAAATCGCCCGACAGGACGCAGCCAGTACAAAGACTGGCCAACAGCAAAAGCAGCGCAAAGCGCAGGGACATAGAGATCCTCTCTTGAATTATTTCGCAGCGTTCGAAGCCATATCGTTGTCGGCGCTCAACTCGCGCACGGCGATATAACGTTCACTGCGACGGGTGCGATCCAGCACCTGCCCTACCAATTGGCCACACGCGGCATCGATGTCTTCACCGCGGGTGGTGCGTACGGTGACATTAAAACCTGCATGGTGAAGCTGATCCTGGAAACGACGAATCGCATTGTTGCTCGGACGCTCGTAACCGGAATGCGGGAACGGGTTGAACGGAATCAGGTTGATCTTGCACGGGATGTTCTTGAGCAGCTC
Organism: Pseudomonas sp. PDM01; assembly: GCF_014852325.1. Classification (NCBI taxonomy): domain Bacteria; kingdom Pseudomonadati; phylum Pseudomonadota; class Gammaproteobacteria; order Pseudomonadales; family Pseudomonadaceae; genus Pseudomonas; species Pseudomonas sp. PDM01. The sequence continues at coordinate 343,064 of NZ_JACVBK010000007.1, read as the reverse complement.
GATCATCTCAACGGCATGTTCAACCTTGTCGTTGATGTCCTTGAGCAAGGTGTACTCGATGGTCAGCACGCGTTTTTCGCCCAGGGACGACATGTAGCGCTGGCACGACTCGAGCAGCATCTTAAGCGGATATTTCTTGTTGATCGGCACCAATTGGTTACGCAATGCGTCATTCGGTGCGTGCAGGGACAACGCCAGGGAGACGTCGATGTGCTTGGACAGCTCATCGATCATCGGCACCACGCCGGAGGTCGACAGGGTCACACGGCGCTTGGAAATGCCGTAACCCAGGTCGTCCATCATCAGATGCATGGCTGCAACGACGTTGTCGAAGTTCAGCAGCGGCTCGCCCATGCCCATCATCACCACGTTGGTGATGGCACGGTCGGCGGTCGCCGGGATGCTGCCGAACGATTTATTGGCAATCCACACCTGGCCGATGACTTCGGCGGCGGTGAGGTTGCTGTTGAAACCTTGCTTGCCGGTGGAGCAGAAACTGCAATCCAGGGCACAGCCTGCCTGGGACGAAACGCACAGAGTGCCGCGTTTACCCTGGGGAATGTAAACGGTCTCGACGCAGCTGCCGGACGCCACGCGCACCACCCACTTACGGGTGCCGTCGGTGGAAATGTCCTCGCTGACGACTTCAGGACCGCGAACTTCGGCAATGGCCTTGAGCTTGTCGCGCAGGGCCTTGCTGACGTTCGTCATGGCGTCGAAATCATCGACGCCAAGGTGGTGAATCCATTTCATTACCTGACCGGCACGGAAACGCTTCTCCCCGATTGAGTCGAAGAATTTTTCCATTTCCTGTTGAGTCAGACCCAGCAGGTTGGTTTTTACAGTCGATGTAGTCATGGATTCACCTTCACTCTTAAGCCAATGCTTAGCGAGTGGTTACTTCAGTAGCTGCGAAGAAGTACGAGATTTCGCGAGCAGCAGCGGCTTCGGAGTCCGAACCGTGTACAGCGTTGGCGTCGATGGAATCAGCGAAGTCAGCACGGATGGTGCCGGCAGCAGCTTCTTTAGGGTTGGTAGCGCCCATCAGCTCACGGTTCAGAGCGATAGCGTTTTCGCCTTCCAGAACCTGAACAACAACAGGACCGGAGATCATGAAAGCAACCAGGTCGCCGAAGAAACCACGAGCGCTGTGCTCAGCGTAGAAGCCTTCAGCTTCAGCTTTGGACAGTTGCTTCAGTTTCGAAGCTACAACGCGCAGGCCTGCTTTTTCGAAACGAGTGGTGATCTCGCCGATGACGTTTTTTGCAACAGCGTCAGGCTTGATGATGGAGAAAGTACGTTGAACAGCCATGGTGTAACTCCAGAAACGGTAATTTGTGAAAAATTAAACCCGCGAATTATACGCGGGTTCTTGGGTATTGCCTAACCTGCAGCGTGGCTCAGTCGCGTTCTTCGATCCAGTGGGCCTGAATGGCCTCGAGGATCTTTTCGCCACAATGCTCAGGCAGGTCGTCGAACTCGGGCAATTCCATCACCCACTTGCGCAGATCGACGAAGTTGACCGACAAAGGGTCAACATCGGGCTTGCTTTCAGCCAGCTGGATTGCGATTTCCAGCACATCAGTCCACTTGAGACTCATGACAGTTCCTTGAATCAGTGCGGCGCTTCGGCGGCGTGGTTGAGCGAATACTTCGGAATCTCGATGGTCAGGTCTTCAGTCCCGACGATCGCCTGGCAGGCCAGACGCGATTGAGCTTCCAGACCCCAGGCACGATCGAGGAAATCTTCTTCCAGTTCATCCGCTTCTTCCAGCGAATCAAACCCTTCTCGAACGATGCAGTGACAAGTGGTACAGGCGCAAACGCCGCCACAGGCACTTTCCATCTCGATGTGGTGCTCATGGGCCAGCTCAAGAATCGATGTACCGGGCTCAGCCTCGACCACCATGCCTTCCGGGCAAAACTTCTCGTGTGGCAGAAAAATGACCTGCGGCATCAGTTATCCTCGATTTCATTCAGATTGCGCCCCGCCAGCGCGGCTTTCACCGTCGAGTCCAGGCGGCGGGCAGCAAAGGCGTCGGTGACTTGCGACAGACGCTTGGTCTGCTGCTCAATGGCGTAACCATCGGCACCTTTCATCAGTTCGGTCAGTTCCTGCATCTGCAATTCGATGACCATGCGCTCTTCGGCGTCGAGCAAACGCTCGCCGTCGGCTTCGAGAGCGGCTTGCACCGCTTCGATCAGACGCTGGGCATCGACCTGCTGCTCACGCAGCACACGGGCGACCTTGTCGTCGTTGGCGTGCTGGAACGAATCCTTGAGCATCTTGGCGATTTCGCCGTCGGTCAGGCCGTAGGACGGCTTGACCTGAATGCTTGCTTCAACACCCGAACCCAACTCACGGGCCGAGACGCTGAGCAGACCGTCGGCGTCGACCTGGAAGGTCACGCGGATCTTCGCTGCACCGGCGACCATCGCCGGAATGCCGCGCAACTCGAAGCGCGCCAGGGAGCGGCAGTCGCTGATCAGCTCGCGCTCACCCTGCAACACGTGGATCGCCATGGCCGACTGGCCATCTTTGTACGTGGTGAAATCCTGGGCACGAGCGACGGGAATGGTGGTGTTGCGCGGAATCACCTTCTCCATCAGGCCGCCCATGGTTTCCAGCCCCAGGGACAACGGAATCACGTCGAGCAACAGCAGTTCGCCGCCATCGCGCTTGTTGCCGGCCAGCGTATCGGCCTGGATCGCGGCACCGATGGCCACCACTTGATCCGGGTCGATTTCAGTCAGCGGTTGGCGACCAAAGGCTTCGGCGACGGCTTCACGAACGCGAGGCACACGGGTCGAACCGCCGACCATGACCACCGCGTGCACGTCTTCCAGCTCGACGCCGGAATCACGCACCGCGCGACGGCAGGCTTTCAGGCTGCGAGCAACCATCGGCTCGATCAGCGCATTGAAAGCTTCGCGAGTCAGCTCGGCTTTCCAGTCGCCATAAGCGACTTCAACGGCCGCAACATTGGTCAGCGTTTCTTTGGCCGCGCAGGCAGTTTGCAGCAGGTTACGTTGCGCACCCGGATCGAGATCAGCGGACAAACCGGCGCTCTCGATGATCCAGCCGGCAATCGCATGGTCGAAGTCATCGCCGCCCAGGGCGCTGTCGCCGCCGGTGGCCAGCACTTCGAACACACCGCCGGTCAGGCGCAGAATCGAAATATCGAAGGTGCCGCCGCCCAGGTCATAAATCGCGACCAGGCCTTCAGCATGTTGATCCAGACCGTAAGCCACGGCAGCGGCGGTCGGCTCATTGAGCAAACGCAGCACGTTGAGGCCGGCCAGTTTGGCCGCGTCCTTCGTGGCTTGACGCTGAGCATCGTCGAAATAGGCCGGAACGGTGATCACCGCCCCCACCAGTTCGCCACCCAATGTCGCTTCAGCGCGCTGACGCAACACCTTGAGGATATCGGCGGAGACTTCGACCGGGCTTTTCGGCCCTTGAATGGTTTCGATGAACGGCATGTGCGACTCGCCACCGACAAAGCGGTACGGCAGTTGCTCGCCCAATTGCTTGACGTCGGACAGACCACGACCCATCAAGCGCTTGACCGACAGCACGGTGTTCAACGGATCGGTAGCGGCAGCCAGCTTGGCCGACTCGCCCACTTCGACGCGATCGGCGTGGTAACGCACGGCGGACGGCAGGATGACCTGCCCGTCAGCGTCGGCCAGAGGCTCGGAAAGACCACTGCGCAATGCAGCGACCAGCGAATTGGTAGTGCCCAAGTCGATCCCCACAGCCAGACGACGCTGGTGCGGTTGAGGACTTTGGCCGGGTTCGGCGATCTGCAGTAGGGCCATCGTGATCAGGACTTATCTGTATATCAGGCGTGCGACCGGAGCGGCACTGGGTTAATCGTCGAGGCGCTCTTCTAACTGGCGCACTTCGTAGGTGAGCTTGTCGAGGAACTGCATGCGCCGCATCAGGCGTTCGGCCTGTTCACGTTGCGCTGCATCATTCCAACAGGCTGCGAAACTGTCGTTCAGTTTTTCCTGAGCAACTTTCAAACGACGCTTGAAGACCGCAACGCCATTCAGGTCGGCGCTGTCCTGCAGGTCTTCGAGCTCTTCGCGCAACTCCATCTGTTGCAGAAGAAACTCCGGATCATGCACCGTGACCTCCAGCGGCAGCTCGCCACCATTCAGGGCGAGCAGGTATCGCGCGCGCTTCGGGGGACTTTTGAGCGTCTGGTAGGCCTCGTTGAGGCTCGCGGATTGCTCTAGCGCCAGCCGTTGCTCGCGCTCGGAAGCGTCCGCAAAACGGTCCGGATGAACACTGCGCGCCAACTCACGGTAGCGCGTAGCCAGCTGGTCGAGGTCCAGATTGAAACTCGGTTGCAGCTCGAATAAAGCGAAATGACAAGGAGTACCCACAAGAAGCCTCAGATGTTGAAGCTTTCGCCGCAGCCACATTCACCGCGTACGTTGGGGTTGTTGAACTTGAAGCCTTCGTTCAACCCTTCCTTGACGAAATCGAGCTCGGTGCCGTCCAGGTAGGCCAGGCTTTTCGGGTCGATGATCACTTTCTCGCCGTGACTTTCGAACACCTGATCCTCGGCAACCACCTCGTCGACAAACTCCAGCACATAGGCAAGGCCGGAACAGCCCGTGGTGCGAACACCCAGACGAATCCCTTCACCTTTGCCGCGCCCGTCGAGGGAGCGTCGCACGTGTCGAGCAGCCGCTTCTGTCATGCTGATAGCCATCGGTGACTCCTTACTCGTCGCAAAATCTTGAAAATCAGATCAAGCCTTTCTTCTGCTTGTAGTCGCGAACGGCCGCTTTGATAGCGTCTTCAGCGAGTACGGAGCAGTGAATTTTCACCGGCGGCAGAGCCAGTTCTTCGGCCAGTTGAGTGTTTTTGATGGTCTCTGCTTCATCCAGAGTCTTGCCTTTCATCCACTCGGTCGCCAGGGAGCTGGAGGCGATAGCCGAACCGCAACCGTAGGTCTTGAACTTGGCGTCTTCGATGATGCCTTGCTCGTTGACCTTGATCTGCAGGCGCATCACGTCGCCGCACGCCGGAGCGCCGACCATGCCGGTGCCGACATCCGGGTCTTCCGCGTCCATCTTGCCGACGTTACGCGGGTTTTCGTAGTGGTCGATGACCTTTTCGCTGTAAGCCATGATTCTTAATCCTCACTCATCAGAGAGTCGCTCTTGAAGCCCTGCCTACCTTAAGTTTACAGGGCCTGGTTTGCGGCGACTTGAAATCAGTGTGCCGCCCACTCGATTTTCGAAATGTCGACACCGTCTTTGTACATGTCCCACAGCGGCGACAGAGCGCGCAGCTTGGTAACGGCCTCGCAGACTTTCTGCGCGGCGTAGTCGATTTCTTCTTCGGTGGTGAAACGACCGAAGGTGAAGCGGATCGAGCTGTGTGCCAGTTCGTCGTTGCGGCCCAGGGCGCGCAGTACGTACGAAGGCTCCAGCGAAGCCGAGGTGCAAGCCGAACCGGACGAAACAGCCAGATCCTTGAGCGCCATGATCAGCGACTCGCCTTCAACGTAGTTGAAGCTCAGGTTCAGGTTGTGCGGAACGCGGGCGGTCATGCTGCCGTTGACGTACAGCTCTTCCAGGTCTTCGACCTGCTTGAAGAAACGGTCGCTCAAGGCTTTGATGCGCACGTTCTCGGCAGCCATGTCTTCCTTGGCTACGCGGAAGGCTTCACCCATGCCGACGATCTGGTGGGTCGCCAGGGTGCCGGAACGCATGCCGCGCTCGTGACCGCCGCCGTGCATGGTCGCTTCGATGCGCACACGCGGCTTGCGGCTGACGTACAGCGCGCCGATGCCTTTAGGGCCATAGGTTTTGTGGGCGGAGAACGACATCATGTCGACTTTCAGCTTCTGCAGGTCGATCTCGACCTTGCCGGTGGACTGAGCGGCGTCGACGTGGAACAGGATCCCTTTGGAGCGGGTCAGTTCGCCGATGGCTGCGATGTCGTTGATGGTGCCAATTTCGTTGTTCACGTGCATGACCGAAACCAGGATGGTGTCGTCACGCAGTTCAGCTTCGATCATTTCCGGCGTAACCAGACCGTCAGTGCGAGGCTCGATGTAGGTCACTTCGAAACCTTCACGCTCCAGTTGGCGCATGGTGTCGAGGACAGCCTTGTGCTCAATCTTGGTGGTGATCAGGTGTTTGCCCTTGGTCGCATAGAAATGCGCCGCACCCTTGATTGCCAGGTTGTCGGACTCGGTGGCACCGGAGGTCCAGACGATTTCACGCGGATCGGCGTTGACCAGGTCTGCGACCTGACGACGGGCGTTTTCGACGGACTCTTCAGCTTTCCAGCCGAACACGTGGGAACGGGACGCCGGGTTACCGAAGTTTCCGTCGACCAGCAGGCATTCACTCATTTTTTGCGCAACACGCGGATCAACCGGGGTGGTCGCAGAGTAATCAAGGTAAATCGGCAATTTCATGGACTATCTCCTAAATCAGGCTGGCTGGCGTGCCGCTAGCTCTTTGGCTGTCATTCGACGGCGGACGCTTCAATCTTGTCCAGGCGTGGCGTCTTGCTGTTGCAACGACGCTGGTCCTGACGCTGGGCTACTTCTTGTACCTCACGGCGAGTAACAAGATCAGCCAAGCTGATACCGCTCAGAAATTCGTGGATCTGCAGGCTCAGGTCGCACCACAGGTGGTGGGTCAGACAGGTGTCGCCTTGATGGCAATCGCCCTGCCCCTGGCACTTGGTGGCATCAACCGATTCGTTTACCGCATCGATCACCTGGGCGACCTGGATGCCCTGCATGTCGCGGGACAGCTGGTAACCGCCGCCCGGACCGCGGACGCTGGACACCAGATTGCTGCGGCGCAATTTGGCGAAAAGCTGTTCGAGGTAGGACAGGGAGATGCCTTGGCGCTCGGAGATATCGGCCAGGGACACGGGCCCGTGCTGCGCATGCAACGCCAGATCAAGCATGGCGGTCACGGCGTATCGGCCTTTTGTAGTCAGTCGCATGGACAATTACCACGGAGTTCGGAATGGGGCGAGTATGCAATTCCCGAGTATTTAAGTCAACTATAAGACCTAGTACTTTAGTCAGGTTTACCCGCAAAAGAGCGGCCGCATCATAACAAAGGCTGGGCGGTTACAGCCAGCAATTGCGCGTTATCGTTCTTCGCGGGCAAGTCGGATCGCCGCCCGCTCGCTCCTACAGGATTAACGAAACCCTTGTAGGAGCGAGGCTTGCCCGCGAAGGGGTCGACTCGGTCTAGCTGGCCTGGCTCTGATCCTTGTCCTTCACACACGCAAAGTCTTCTTCACGCAGTTCAGGCAGATCTTTCGCACAGTAATTACTGCCCAGGTCCTTCAGCGCCCCGCACATCCCCTCCAGACGACCATCAACAGCCTGCAGGTGATCGAGCAATTGGTTAATGGCACGCGCCACCGGGTCCGGCATGTCTTCACCAACACCGTAGGCATCGAAACCGATCTTCTCGGCCATGGCCTTGCGCTTGGCGTCCTGCTCTTCATCGGATTTGACGATGACCCGCCCTGGAATGCCGACCACTGTCGCACCGGGCGGCACAGCCTTGGTCACCACGGCATTGGAACCGACCTTGGCGCCGGCACCCACGGTGAACGGGCCGAGCACCTTGGCTCCAGCCCCCACCACCACACCGTCTTCCAGTGTCGGGTGACGCTTGCCTTTATTCCAGCTGGTGCCGCCCAGCGTCACACCCTGATAAAGGGTGACGTCGTTGCCGATCTCGGCGGTTTCACCGATGACAATGCCCATGCCATGGTCAATGAAGAACCGACGACCGACCTTGGCGCCCGGATGGATCTCGATCCCGGTCAACCAGCGACCGAAGTTCGACACCAGCCGCGCCAGCCATTTCAGCTCGGCGCGCCACAATGCTGCCGACAACCGGTGGATCCAGATGGCGTGCATGCCCGGGTAGCAAGTCAGGACTTCAAAAGCGTTACGCGCCGCCGGGTCACGATGGAAAACACTCTGGATATCTTCACGCAAACGCTCGAACATCATTAATCCTTCCGCTTTAGAAGCTCACCACGGGCCGCTTTCTGGGTTTCCGTGAGGATGCCACGCAATATATTCATTTCCGCCCGGCTGACCGAGCTTCGTCCGTACAACCGACGCAGGCGCGCCATCAAGTGCCGTGGCTTTTCAGGATCGAGGAATTCGATGGCCACCAGGGTTTGCTCCAGGTGCTCATAGAACCGCTCCAGCTCATCCATGGTCGCCAGCTCAGCGCTTTTGACCGATGCCACTTCTTCCTTCTCGACCTTGCTCGGCTGGCCTTGGGCCGCCAGCCAGGACATGCGCACTTCATAGCTCAACACCTGCACCGCCGCCCCAAGGTTCAGCGAACTGAACTCAGGGTCTGATGGGATGTGCACGTGATAATGACATCGCTGCAGCTCTTCATTGGTCAGGCCGGAATCTTCACGACCAAACACCAAGGCAATTTCGGCGCCCTGCCCGGCTTCCTCGACCACTTTCGTCCCGCATTCGCGGGGATCGAGCAGCGGCCAGGGAATGCGCCGGTCACGGGCGCTGGTGCCGAGCACCAGATTGCAGCCGACCAAGGCATCTTCCAAAGTGGCGACGACTTGCGCGTTTTCAAGGATGTCCCCGGCGCCAGATGCACGGGCATCGGCTTCGTGGTGCGGGAACAACCGTGGTTCGACCAGCACCAGCCGCGACAGGCCCATGTTCTTCATGGCACGCGCAGCCCCGCCGATATTGCCGGGGTGGCTGGTATTGACCAGGACGACACGAATGTTATGCAGCAAGGGAGGCGCTCTCGAACACTTTAATGGGGAGCAGAATCTTACAGCTCAACCTACCGTTAAGCTATGAAAGCGAACACTGACCTTCTCCTGTAGAAACTTTCTGATAGAATGCCCGGCTTTCTTTAACAACCTTAGGTGACACATCCATGCAGCCCATGCTGAATATCGCGCTGCGCGCCGCCCGCAGCGCCAGTGAATTGATCTTCCGCTCCATCGAGCGCCTGGATACCATCAAGGTCGACGAAAAAGACGCCAAGGATTACGTATCCGAGGTGGATCGCGCCGCTGAACAGAAAATCATCGACGCGCTGCGCAAGGCTTACCCGAACCACTCGATCATGGGTGAAGAAACCGGCATGCACGCCGGCACCGGGATCGAAGGCGAAGAATACCTGTGGATCATCGATCCGCTGGACGGCACCACCAACTTCCTGCGCGGCATTCCTCACTTCGCTGTCAGCATCGCCTGCAAATACCGCGGTCGCCTGGAACACGCTGTTGTTCTGGACCCGGTTCGCCAGGAAGAATTCACCGCCAGCCGTGGTCGCGGCGCTCAACTGAACGGTCGTCGCCTGCGCGTCAGCGGCCGCACCAGCCTGGACGGCGCCCTGCTGGGTACCGGCTTCCCGTTCCGTGACGACCAGATGGACAACCTCGACAACTACTTGGGCATGTTCCGCGCCCTGGTTGGCCAGACCGCCGGCATCCGCCGCGCTGGCTCGGCGAGCCTGGACCTGGCCTACGTGGCTGCCGGCCGTTTCGACGCTTTCTGGGAGTCGGGCCTGTCCGAGTGGGACATGGCTGCAGGCGCCCTGCTGATCCAGGAAGCTGGCGGCTTGGTGAGCGATTTCACCGGCGGTCACGATTTCCTTGAGAAAGGCCACATCGTTGCCGGTAACACCAAGTGCTTCAAGGCAGTGCTGACGGCGATCCAGCCGCACCTGCCGGCCTCGCTGAAGCGCTAAGCTTCCAGCGATAAAAAAGCACCCTGCGGGGTGCTTTTTTTATGCCTGGAATTCGCCCTCAAGAACACCGCATATCCCTGTAGGAGCCGGCTTGCCGGCGATAACGGTCTGACATTCAACATTTATATCAACAGTTACACCGCAATCGCCGGCAAGCCGGCTCCTACAGGGGGTTGCGTGAATTTTTGGTACAAAAAAAGCACCCCGAAGGGTGCTTCTTTTTCAGCGGCTGACAATCAGTTCATCAATGCGCCTGTTCATTCTGCGTCAGGATCAACTTACCTTCCTTATCCACCGGAATCTGGTTGCCCGGATCACGATCCATCCGCACCTTGCCTTCCTTGCCGTCCAGCGAATAACGAACGTCGTACCCCACAACCTTGTCGCTGATGTCATTCACCGTGTTACAGCGGGTTTGCGTCGTGGTGTAGGTGTCACGCTCCTGCATGCCCTCCTGAACCTTGTTGCCGGCGTAACCACCACCGACCGCGCCTGCAACCGTGGCAATTTTCTTGCCGGTGCCGCCGCCGATCTGGTTACCCAGCAGCCCGCCTGCCAGCGCACCCACCACCGTACCGGCGATCTGGTGTTGATCTTTCACCGGCGCTTGCCGGGTGACCGCTACATCCTTGCACACTTCACGTGGAGTCTTGATTTGCGTCTTGACCGGCTCAACGGCGAGCACTTGCGCATACTCTGGGCCGTTATTTTTTACCAGGCTGTAGGTGGCCACAGCACCCCCGGCAGTCACACCGACAGCACCCAGTACAGCACCAACCAGCATCGACTTGTTCACATGAACCTCCTGACCATCACATGCGGGATAAACCCGTGCTTCTCCCAGCCTTGGAGCATAAAAAAAGGCGCGAGTTCAACTCGCGCCTTTTTGGACTACATCGCTGGGGAACTGCTCTGGACTAGAGAGTCCTCAAGGACGGTCGTCGACTTCCTTCTCGGTATTCACCGTCGGGATCAGGTCTTCGGAACTCAGGTTCAGCCAGATCAACACCACGTTGGCGATGTAGATCGACGAATAAGTACCGGCCAGAACACCCACCAGCAGTGCCAGGGAGAAGCCGTAGAGGTTGTCACCACCGAAGAACAGCAGTGCCGCAATCGCCAACAAGGTGGAAACCGACGTCGCGATGGTCCGCAGCAGGGTTTGCGTGGTCGAGATATTGATGTTCTCGATCAGGCTGGCCTTGCGCAGTACACGGAAGTTCTCACGAACCCGGTCGAATACCACGATGGTGTCGTTGAGCGAGTAACCGATAATCGCCAGTACCGCCGCCAGCACCGTCAGGTCGAAGGTGATCTGAAAGAACGACAGGATACCGATGGTCACGATCACGTCGTGAATCAAGGAAACGATCGCACCGACGGCGAATTTCCACTGAAAGCGGAACGCCAGGTAGATCAGGATGCCGCCCAGCGCCATCAGCATGCCGAGGCCGCCCTGGTCGCGCAGCTCTTCACCCACCTGCGGGCCGACGAACTCGACGCGCTTGACCGTCGCCGGGTTATCGCCGCCAACCTTCTGCAACGCCGCTGCCACCTGATGACCCAACTGCGGGTCTTCGCCAGGCATGCGCACCAGCAGATCGGTCGTTGCGCCGAAGTTCTGCACGATGGCTTCGTGATAACCGGACGAAACCAGCTGCTCACGCACCTTGGTGACGTCAGCCGGACGCTCGTAGGTCAGCTCGATGAGCGTACCGCCGGTGAAGTCCAGCCCCCAGTTCATGCCCTTGTGGAAGACACTGAAAATGGCCAGCGCGGTAAGGAACAATGTGACGCCGAACGCGAAGTTGCGAACGCCCATGAAGTTGATTGTACGTAACATGGCAGCCCCTTAAATCCACAACTTCTTGAAGTCACGACCGCCGAAGATCAAGTTGACCATCGCGCGGGTGACCATGATGGCCGTGAACATCGAAGTCAAAACCCCGAGGGACATGGTCACTGCGAAGCCTTTGACCGGACCTGTACCCATGGCAAACAGGATCCCGCCCACCAGCAAGGTGGTCAGGTTGGCGTCGAGAATCGCCGTGAATGCGCGACCGAAACCTTCGTTGATTGCCCGTTGTACGGTCATGCCCGCAGCGATCTCTTCACGAATCCGCGAGAAGATCAGTACGTTGGCGTCGACCGCCATACCCATGGTCAATACGATACCGGCGATACCCGGCAGGGTCAGCGTTGCACCCAGCAGCGACATCAGGGCCAGCAGCAGCACCATGTTCACACCCAGCGCAACGGTGGCGATGATGCCGAAGAAGCGATAGATGGCGATGATGAACAGCGAGACGAACAGCATGCCCCACAGCGATGCATCGATACCTTTGGTGATGTTGTCCGCACCCAGGCTCGGGCCAATGGTGCGTTCTTCAGCGAAGTACATCGGCGCCGCCAGACCACCGGCACGCAGCAGCAGCGCCAGTTCGGACGATTCACCCTGGCCGTTCAGGCCGGTGATGCGGAACTGAGCACCCAGCGGCGACTGAATGGTCGCCAGGCTGATGATCTTCTTCTCTTCCTTGAACGACTGCACCGCCACGTCTTTTTCGACGCCATCAACCACTTGCTTGGTGTAAGTGGTGACCGGACGCTGCTCGATGAAGATCACCGCCATGCTGCGACCGACGTTCGAACGGGTTGCGCGGCTCATCAGCTCGCCACCGTGGCCATCCAGACGGATGTTCACTTCTGGCGTGCCGTGCTCGCCGAAGCCAGCCTTGGCGTCAGTTACCTGGTCACCGGTGATGATCAGGCCACGCTCGATCAGCGCAGGAGGACGATTGCCTTCACGGAACTCGAAGGATTCGGAAGTGGCTTTCGAAGCACCAGGCTCAGCCGCCAGACGGAACTCAAGGTTGGCCGTCTTGCCGAGGATACGCTTGGCTTCTGCGGTGTCTTGTACGCCCGGCAGCTCAACCACGATGCGGTTGGCGCCCTGACGCTGAACGATCGGTTCGGCAACACCCAGCTCGTTGACGCGGTTACGTACCGTGGTCAAGTTCTGCTTGATGGAGTATTCGCGGATTTCCGCCAGCTTGGCCGGGGTCATCGCCAGACGCAGTACCGCCTGACCATTGAGGTCGGCCGGAACAATGTCGAAATCGTTGAAGTTCTTGCGGATCAGTGCACGGGCCTGTTCGCGGGAAGCTTCATCAGAGAAGCCCAGCTGAATGGCACCGCCCAGTTGCGGCAGGCTGCGATAGCGCAGTTTCTCTTTACGCAACAGGCTCTTTACATCGCCTTCGTACACTTTCAAGCGTGCGTCGAGGGCTTTGTCCATGTCCACTTCGAGCAGGAAGTGCACACCACCGGACAAGTCCAGACCCAGCTTCATCGGGTGCGCGGCCAGGCTGCGCAGCCATTGCGGGGTGGTTTGTGCCAGGTTCAGAGCAACGACGTAGTCATCACCCAACGCCTTGCGCACGACGTCCTTGGCAGGCAACTGGTCTTCAGCCTTGACCAGACGAATCAGACCGCCCTTGCCGTTGGTCGCCAGCGTGGCCGCCTTGACGTTGATCCCGGATTCCTTGAGCGCAGCGCTCACTCGATCCAGATCAGCCTGATTGACCTGCAGCGCAGTGCTTGCACCGCTGACCTGAATGGCCGGGTCATCAGGATATAGATTGGGAGCGGAATAAATCAGACCGATCGCCAGCACCGCCAGGATCAGAATGTATTTCCACAGAGGGTATTTGTTCAGCATCACGCCGCCCGCTTATGACGCGGGGCGCCTTGCGCGCCCCGTCGATTGAGTAGAAGTTGAAACTTAGATCGCTTTCAGCGTGCCTTTTGGCAGCGTGGCGGCAATGGCGCCTTTCTGGAATTTCATTTCGACGGTGTCGGAAACTTCCAGAACCACGAAATCGTCAGCCACTTTAGTGATCTTGCCGGCGATGCCGCCGGTGGTCACAACTTCGTCGCCTTTTTGCAGGCTGCTCAGCAGGTTCTTCTGCTCTTTGGCGCGCTTGGCCTGTGGACGCCAGATCATCAGGTAGAAGATGACCAGGAAACCGACCAGGAAAATCCACTCAAAACCGCCACCCATTGGGCCGGCAGCGGCCGGTGCAGCGGCGTCAGCCATGGCATTCGAGATAAAAAAGCTCATTTAGCACTCCAGTTGCAAATGTTGAATCTTGGGGTCAGAAAACTCAGTCCAAAGGCGGAACAGGTAACCCGCGTTTGGCGTAGAAGGCATCGACAAAGGCGGCCAATGTACCCTGTTGAATAGCCTCGCGCAAACCAGCCATAAGCACTTGATAATGACGCAAGTTATGGATGGTATTGAGCATGCTTCCCAGCATTTCGCCGCACTTGTCCAGGTGATGCAGATAAGCGCGGGAGAAGTTCTGGCAGGTATAGCAATCGCAGGTCGGATCGAGCGGCGAATCATCATGGCGATGGAACGCGTTACGGATCTTCAGCACGCCAGTATCAATGAACAGATGCCCATTGCGGGCATTACGGGTTGGCATCACGCAATCGAACATGTCCACACCGCGGCGCACACCCTCAACCAGATCTTCCGGTTTGCCAACGCCCATAAGGTAACGAGGTTTGTCAGCCGGCATCTGACCCGGCAGGTAATCCAGCACCTTGATCATCTCGTGCTTCGGCTCGCCCACCGACAGACCGCCGATGGCCAGGCCATCAAAGCCGATCTTGTCGAGGCCTTCCAGCGAACGCATGCGCAAATCCTGGTGCATGCCGCCCTGAACGATACCGAACAGCGCCGCCGTGTTGTCGCCATGGGCTTCTTTCGAACGCTTGGCCCAACGCAACGACAGCTCCATGGAAATCCGCGCGACGTCTTCGTCAGCCGGGTACGGCGTGCATTCGTCGAAAATCATCACGATGTCCGAGCCCAGGTCACGCTGGACCTGCATCGACTCTTCCGGGCCCATGAACACTTTGGCGCCGTCGACCGGAGAGGCGAAGGTCACGCCCTCCTCCTTGATCTTGCGCATCGCGCCCAGGCTGAACACCTGAAAACCGCCGGAGTCTGTAAGAATCGGGCCTTTCCACTGCATGAAATCGTGCAGGTCGCCGTGCTTCTTGATCACTTCGGTGCCAGGACGCAGCCACAAGTGGAACGTGTTGCCCAGAATGATTTCCGCGCCGGTGGCGGTAATGTCCCGCGGCAGCATGCCCTTCACGGTGCCGTAAGTACCGACCGGCATGAAGGCCGGGGTCTCGACGGTACCGCGCGGGAAGGTCAAGCGACCGCGACGAGCCTTGCCGTCAGTAGCAAGCAACTCAAACGACATACGACTTTGGCGACTCATTCTTTGTCCTCAGGGCCACGTGGTGCGGGATTACGGGTGATAAACATCGCATCACCGTAGCTGAAAAAGCGGTATTCATGCTCAACGGCGGCTTTATAAGCGGCCATGGCTTCGGGATAACCGGCGAACGCCGAAACCAGCATCAACAGCGTGGATTCGGGCAAATGGAAGTTGGTGACCAGGGCATCGACCACATGAAACGGCCGGCCCGGGTAGATAAAGATGTCCGTGTCGCCACTGAACGGCTTGAGCACGCCATCGCGCGCGGCACTTTCCAGCGAACGCACGCTGGTAGTCCCCACTGCCACCACACGACCACCGCGAGCGCGGCACGCCGCAACGGCATCGACCACGTCCTGGCCGACTTCCAGCCATTCGCTGTGCATGTGATGGTCTTCGATCTTCTCGACCCGCACCGGCTGGAACGTACCCGCGCCAACGTGCAAGGTCACGAACGCCGTCTCGACGCCCTTGGCCGCAATCGCCTCCATCAGCGGCTGATCGAAATGCAGCCCCGCCGTCGGCGCCGCCACCGCGCCCAGGCGCTCGGCGTACACCGTCTGATAACGCTCGCGGTCCGAGCCTTCATCCGGGCGGTCTATATAAGGAGGCAACGGCATGTGCCCGACGCGGTCGAGCAGCGGCAACACCTCTTCGGCAAAGCCCAACTCGAACAACGCATCGTGACGCGCCAGCATCTCGGCTTCGCCACCGCCATCGATCAGGATCTTCGAACCCGGCTTCGGCGACTTGCTGGAGCGCACATGGGCCAGCACGCGATGACTGTCGAGCACCCGCTCCACCAGGATTTCCAGCTTGCCGCCGGAAGCCTTCTGGCCAAACAGCCGCGCCGGAATCACCCGGGTATTGTTGAACACCATCAAATCGCCCGGGCGCAAATGCTCAAGCAAATCAGTGAATTGACGGTGTGCCAGGGCGCCGCTGACCCCATCAAGGGTCAACAGGCGACTGTTGCGACGCTCGGCCAAAGGGTGGCGAGCAATCAGCGAATCAGGGAGTTCGAAAGTAAAGTCAGCAACGCGCATGATGGGGTTCGTCTAGCAGGGCCCGGAAGTCTAGCCGAAATAGTGAAAATTCTCTATGTACCTGATTGACCGACGGTAATCTCATCTCTATACTTCGCCGCCATTGAGCCCTGATGGCGGAATTGGTAGACGCGGCGGATTCAAAATCCGTTTTCGAAAGGAGTGGGAGTTCGAGTCTCCCTCGGGGCACCATATAGCAGTATCTGAAAGTCTCTACCAGACTCTCAGACCCAAAGAAACCGGCCACTTAGGCCGGTTTTTTTGTGTCTGGTTATCTACCCCTGTATCCCCTTATCCGTTGTATCCCTGTATCCCTGCTTGTATCCTGAGAAAAGCACCTAACTTTGGGATACAAGGATGAAGCGCGCAGACATCAAGCGCCGCCCTCTCGCAGACACGACGCTTGCGGGGCTGGAGCCGGAATCAAAGGAATACCGGGAGCTGGACGGAAACGGCCTCTACTTCAGGGTCAAACCTGATGGTGGTAAATCGTGGCAGCTCCGCTACAAACGTCCGGCGGGCAATTGGGCTTGGATGGGGCTCGGGGGTTATCCGGAAGTAAGTGGCGCGTTGGCACGGGACAAAGCTGCTGACCTACGCAAGGTAGTGAGTAGCGGTGCTGATCCGCTAGAACAAAAGCGATCCGCGAAAGCTGCAATCGATGCGGCCAAAACCCGAACCTTTCGATCTGCTGCTGATGCATGGCTGAAGGCGAAAGAGGAAAAGGGTCTTGCAACCTCCACCCTCAACAAAATCCGTACCTACCTCGACAAGGACATACTCCCGGCACTGGGAGACAAGCCTCTAGATGAAATCACCCGTACCGACTGCGCAGAACTCCAGGCATCCATCGAAGCCCGAGACGCACACAACGTGGCGGAAAAGTGTCGCACCTGGATAAATCAGATCTTCGGGCGAGCCATCGGCTTAGGCCTGACTGAAAACGATCCGGGCAGCCGCCTTCGCGATATTGCAGCCCAAGCTCCAAAGACTCAGCAGCATCCACATTTGCTGGAGCCTGAGCTGGCGGAATTTCTCCAGGCACTAAAAAACACCCCGAGCAGGCTGACGGCCCGTACTGCGGCATGGCTTTGTGTTTGGACGGCATCACGACCTGGAATGGTCCGCTTGGCCGAATGGAAGGAATTCGACCTTGAGAAAGCCATTTGGACCACACCTGCCGCCAAAATGAAGATGCGTCGGGATTTTGTATGCCCCCTTCCCCGCCAAGCAGTTGCGGCACTGAAAGAGCTTTACCACTTAACCGGTCGCAGTCGTTGGCTCTTCCCTGGGGTCGGAGCCAAAAATCCGACCATCAGCGAAAACACGATCAATAAGGTCTTTGCCACCATCGGCTATAAAGGCCGCCTCGTTGGGCACGGGACTCGGCACACCGCGAGCACATTGCTCCGAGAACATGGCTGGCCGAAAGAACACGTTGAGGCACAGCTTGCCCATAAAGAGGAAGGCATTTCCGGGGTATACAACAAGGCTCAATACCTTGAACAACGCGTGAAGATGATGCAGTGGTATGCCGACCATCTTGATGCCCTTGAGTATGGAAACGTCGTGCAAGGCCAATTTGGAAAGGTGATATGAGGCTACTTATCCATCCCGCCTCCAAAAGCGGTGTAACGCGTGTTACTCGTGTAACGAAGTTTATCAACCAACTGAAAACATTAGGTTTTTTTAGAGTTACACGCAAACTCAGTTTTCCGTACGCCCCGTGTAACAGGGATAAACGGTGTAACGGCATGAGAACCAATGTTGCCCTGTTGGTAGCTTTTTTTCGTCGTGGACCTCGCGGGCTAACCGCCCCCGTTTCGGGGCAAGGGGCAGCGTCATGAAAGGCACAGTTAGCCTAGAAGCTGGAGAGCTAGAGATCGCGGGGGTCGAGGTAAGTTGTCTGCTTGTGGATATCGAGGAGATCGAGTTAGCCGTTAGTGAATTAGCGTTGTACGGTCATTTTTTCGACCATTTCAAAGGAGGCTTCGAGCTAATCCATCATGCATTGTTTTATTGGCTTGAGGATGGCGGATATGCCGAAAGCGCTAAATCGACGATTAACACCCTGTTTCTTCGTCGAGATCTCATCGAAGAGCGCTTTCACTTTGCTGAAGCGACAGCCCTACCGAGGGTAATTCGCAGTGAGATTAAGACAGATCATCTCGTTAGCGACTCCCAGCTCGTAGCAACCTACGCATTCGTGCAGGCCGTAGAAGCAATTGAAGCCCTTGCGAACTGGCTGTTCGACTTGGAGCTTGGGGTTTATGACATTGAGGTTGACCTGGTCGAGTTACTGCGACAAACCGATCACAAGGAATACGTGAAGCTTGTGGAGAAGGCGCGAGATCGAACAAGCGGGTTCGAAATCAGAAGCAGAGAGGACTTCGCCCTCTTAAAAGCGGGCGCTGATAAGGCATTGATGCTGGCCTCACTTTACCGACAAATCGAAGACGTCGAGGCTTCACAACCTGGCTCTAATGCATACAGTTTTATGCGTAACGTCCTGGCTAATGTTTCTGCGACCCAAGCATCACAACGCGGAAAGACAGCAGGCAAAGGCAACAGTAACCCTGAATCGGACATACAACAGGCGGCAAAAAACCGATTTGATCGTGTATGCAGTGCAGCCGACCGACACCTTTCAGCCAATCCAAAAATATCTGGAACTGACTTGATCAAAGTGATCGTTGAAAAGGACAAGATAGCGTCGATTCCGACCGTCAGAAAATACCTTCATAGGGGTGGTTACATACCCCGATAGCCAGCAAAAAAAAGCAAACCATGTTTGCTTTTTTTTTGCTCTCTAACCTGTGCCTGTCTCTCACATTACAGGCACGACTATGACTAACTCCCTCGCATCCATAACCAACAACATTTCCCATCGCGATCCAGCGACGACCTTGATCAGAATTTCTGAAGTCACGGCCATCGTCGGTCTTGCTCGCCCCACGATCTACAAGCTCATGCAGTGCACTAAAAGCGGATTTCCGCGCCCCGTAAAACTGAGCACCAGCACCGCACGCGGCGCACCGGTCGCGTGGGTGCTGGCTGAAGTCCAAGCCTGGGCACGGGGTCGTATTGAAGCCCGTGATCAGGTGGCCGCATGAGACGTAGTCACTGCCCATTCAAGGGGCCCTTTCTCGACTCCTACAGCATCGGATTCCGACTTTATCGACCTGATGCTATCAACTGGCGGCATCGCACCATCGCGGGCGTGAGCTGGAACGGCGAAGAGCAGGAGGCGTTCTTTTTCAGCCCTGACGGCCTCGCTCTCCCACTTAAAGCCAATCCTTGGGAATTACCCGAACTTATCCGTAAAAACGCGAAGCGCAGAGAGTTTTCGAGCATCCACGGCACCGGCTATTTCGCCATGAGCGAAAGCCGCCTCGCCTCACTGAAAACGCGAGGTATGAACGACTGGGTCACCTACTGGCTGGTGGATCAATCGGCCGGGTACGCGAACAATCCGGCGGTATGGCAACGCATCACGGATGAGGATCTCGCAGTGGAAAAGACCGTTACCGAGAACCTTCACAAAAGCATGCGCTTGACCTCGGATCTGACCGAGTACGTAGATGAGTGTCTAGCACAGCGTCGCGATGTGATGGCCGTCGAATACCGCAGACGTTGCGTCGAAGACAGCAAGATCTTGGCTTGGCTCAAAGGCGAAACACCACCACCGCTGCTTGCCTTTGCGCAGGAGGCAGCATGAGCCAAAAGATCGCGGATAACGCTTTGATGCACCCGTTTTCGGTGCTGCGCCGGATTGGCTTTTCGCCCCGCCTCATGCAGCGCCTCGAGCGCTACCGCAGCCAACAGGACAAGCAAGGTCGCGTGGTCAGTGTACTCAGCTGGGCCGACGGCACCTGGTGCGCCCTCTCCCTGCACTGCGAAAAAATCGGAGCCGTGATCGCCGACGAAGGCCAGCAATCGCAAGCCTACGAAGATGCACGATCGATGCTCAGCGGTGGCTTCCTGCCCCTTCTTTCCCTGCGCTGGGAAGCCCATGCCTGAAACGAAAACGCCTCCGGGGGCGATCCGGAGGCGTTGAGGTAAATCTACATGCACGAACAATTTATGCCGCACCTGAAAATTCCGCAAGTCATCAACGCAGTTGCACTTTCCAAAAACGGACGTTACTCTTCCGCCGTCGCTGCAAACTCAGCGGCCGGGCTTGGTAACCCGTTGAACAATAGGCGCAACAGCGCCCATATCTCTTTTGCAGGCGCTTTTTTTACGCCCGCAATTTCGTTTTATGGCGGCTGTGCGTGGGAGACCTTCGGGTCTGCCGGGTTCCTATTGTCCCGGTTTACCAACCTGCGCACAGCTGCCACCCATTCGCTTGGTAACGAACGTGGCAGCTCCTCAACAATAGGAGCTTCGCCAGATGCACGCCCTCAATCCGTCCAAAATTCGCGCCGCTGCCCATCGTGCAATGGCTCTCGCCGCTTTACACGCCAATTCCAGCCTCGCTACACGCCTCTCCCGCTACAACAACCACATGGCCAAAGCTCGTGCGCTCGAAACCGCAGGCGGTGCCCAATGAACAACACCCTGCGCTGCGCCCTGCCTGAAGACCTATTGCGCGTCAGCTTGAACGCCGAAGCCGGTGTGCCCATCGACGCGATCACCTGCGCCATTGATCGCGCCGACTCGGTGCTGACGTTGCTAGAAGATCACTTCGAAAGTGAATCCTCGCGCCTCGCCAATCATGTGATCGCAGCCGTCCTTTGGGACGTACGCGGCACTCTCGGCCTGATCAAGACCCTAGCCTTGCACGGTGACACCACCTCCATTCCGGCTGCACAGAAAGGCGGTGCGCTATGACCACCTCCACCACCCGTGGTCACGCCACATTTACTCGCGTGAATGCCACCGATTTGAAGTTGTTCCGGGTCAATGCAGGAGTACCGGTCGAAGAGGCACTGGAGATGGTTTCCCTGCTGCAGCATCACGCCAACCAGCTCAACTTTGACGCCGCCATGAGCGATAACGGCGAGCGTTTCAGTTGGCCTGCTCTGTACCTTGGAGAGATGGCCAAAGCCCTGATCGATGACATCAACGATGCACTGTTTTTGTCGAGGGCTGACGCATGAGCCAACGCCCGAGCAACTCCGAGAAACGTCCCAGCTTCGCCGACGTGAAAACCGCCGCGCTGAAAGACATTGACCGTGTCTTGTCGCACTGGCTGCCAAATGGCAAGCGCGTGGACGGCGGCAAGGAATACACCGCCCCGAATCCGACCCGCAGCGATAAGCGAGCCGGTTCGCTCAAGATCAGTTTGAGCAAGGGCACGTGGGCCGACTTCGCCACCGGCGACAAGGGCGGTGACCTAATCGATCTGGTGCGCTATCTGGACGGCGGCACCGACGTCGAGGCCTGTAACAAACTGGCGGATCTGCTCAACGTATCGCCCGGTGCCGCCCAGGCGAAGCCAGAGCCCGCGAAGACAAAAGCACCTGAGTGGATTCCCATTCAGCCGATCCCGGCCGAGGCCATGAATAAGTGCCCGGCCAAGCATCGGCAACACGGCGCGCCGTCCAAGGTGTGGATCTACCGCGACGCGCAGGGCCAGGCGCTTATGGCGCTTTACCGCTTCGACCTCGCGCCGGATGAAGACGGCATACCGAAGAAAGTCTTTGCTCCCCTGACATGGTGTCAGCGCGCCGATGGCCAAACCACGCAATGGCGCTGGCAAGGTCTGCCCGATCCGCGTCCACTGCTGCGCCTTGACGAACTGACCCAGCGCGCTGACGCACCGGTTATTCTCTGCGAAGGCGAGAAAGCTGCCGACGCCGCCGCCGAACTGTTGCCCGGCTACGCGGCCACCTGCTGGCCGAACGGCTCCAACTCCTGGCACAAAGCCGACCTGACACCGCTCAAGGGTCGCGAAGTGCTGTTGTGGCCGGACAACGATGTCAGCGGCAAAGCCTGCATGGAAGCCGTGGCCGACAAGCTGCGCGAAATCGGCGCCGCCTCGGTCCGAATCATCGCGCTGGACGTGTTCAAACGTAAGCCCACACTGAAGAACGACCGCGCCGCCTTCGCCAAAGGTGGTCAATGGGTCGACGGTGACGATGCGGCCGATGCGCTCGCCAAAGGCTGGACGGCGGCGCACTTCGCCGAGCTGGAAAGCAGCGGAGAAATGTTCGGTTTGGTTGTCGAAAAGACGGAGCCTGAGCAGGCCGAGACCAAATCAGAACCGAAGACAAAAACCGCCGCCAAGCGCCCCGCAAAATCGAAAAACGACCTGATGCCCGGTGGCTTTCGCCTCACCTCCGAAGGCGTGTTTTATGCGGGCGACGACGGCGAGGCGCGGCCGGTGTGTTCGCCGCTGGAAATCCTGGCCCGCACCCGCGACGACAAAGGCCAGAACTGGGGCCTACTGGTCGAGTTCGACGATCCCGACGGCGCCAAGAAACGCTGGAATATCCCGGCGCGCACCATGACCGGCGACTTCGGCAAGGACGTACTCGGACCGTTGGTAGATATGGGACTGCGCCTCGCGGGCAGCCGCTCAGGACGCAACGCACGCAACGACCTGCAGAGTTACCTCGGCGGCTTCGACAGCGCGCAACGGGCACGACTGGTCACCCGCTTGGGCTGGCACGACAGCGCCTTTCTGCTGCCAGAGCAACAGGTCGGCGCACACAGCGAACACCTGCATTTTTACGAGGCGGGTTCTCAGCTTCCGCCAATCAGCGAAGCAGGCTCGCTTGAGCAGTGGCAGGACCAGATCGGTGCACTGTGCGTCGGCAATCATCGATTGGCGTTCGTCGTCGGCGTGGCCTTTGCTGGCCCGCTGCTGCACATGCTCGGCCATGAGTCGGGTGGCTTCCACTTGTACGGCGACAGTTCAGGCGGCAAGACCACGCACCTGCAAGTTGCTGCCTCGATCTACGGCGGACCGCGTCTGGTGCGTTCGTGGCGTTCCACCGACAACGCGCTCGAATCCATCGCCGCCGCGCATTCCGATGGGCTTCTGGTGCTGGATGAAATCGGCATGTGCGACCCGCGCATCATCGGCGAGACGGTGTACATGCTCGGCAACGGCACCGGCAAGGCACGCGCCAATGATCGAGGGCAAGCAGGCCGACAGGTACAGGAGTGGCGTCTGCTGTTCCTCTCCACCGGAGAGAAGACGCTGGCTCAGCACATGGCCGAAGCCAACAAGGAACTGAAAGCGGGCATGGAAGTACGCATGCTCGCCGTTCCGGCCGATGCGAGCAAAGGCCTCGGCATGTTCGATGCGTTGAACGGCTTTGAGGATGCGGCGTCACTCGCCGACGCGCTCAAGGCGCGGGTAGCGAAGTATTACGGCACTCCGCTCACCGCTTTCCTCACCGCGCTGTGCGAACCGGGCAAACGCCACGGTTGGTCCGCCATCCTGCGACGCACGCTGGAAGGGTTTATCGCCCAGTCGCTGCCGGCCTCGGCCAGCGGACAGGCACACCGTGCAGCCGCTCGTTTCGGCCTCGCGGCCGCAGCGGGTGAGCTGGCCACCGCGATGGGCATCACCGGCTGGCCCGATGGAACCGCCACCACCGCCGCTCGCGTGTGCCTCAACGCCTGGATGAACGAGCGTGGCGGCGCCGGAAACTTCGAAGGTGATGCGATCTTGGCGCGGCTGCGCCAGGTCATCGAGCGCTTCGGCGAAAGCCGTTTTACCCGCTGGGAATCGGCGGCGGCAAAGATCGACGAACACGGCCCGCGCACCATCGACCGCCTCGGCTTTCGCAAGACGCTGGAGCACGGCTTGGGCGACTCCTTGCACACCACCAACACCTATTACGTGCTGCCCGAAGCATGGCGCTCGGAGATCTTCCGGGGGATGAACATCAATGCTGTGAACAAAGAGCTGCTACAGCGCGGCGTTCTGGAGCCGGGAGGTGATGGCAAGGCGTCGAGTTTGATCCGATTACCCGGCCTAGGCACGCAACGCTGCTACGTCGTGAAAACGATTCCAGGAATGGATGAGAGCGAGGCTAGGGCTGCCTGAGGGCATCTCTGCTGATCGAGGTAGCGCCGGCTTATTCCGGCCTCGCCAGCCACTCAACCAACCCACAATCGAATTGAACAGAGACTAAACACATGAACGAAATTCAAGACCTTAAAGACCGTCGCAACCATCTGCTGAGCGAGGCCGACCAATTGCATGCCGAACTGCTGCCCCTTGAGGCGGTGCTGGAAAGTGAGGAAACCATCGAACCGACTCAGGAGCGCGAACTCCGCGACAGGTACAACGAGCTGAAACGGAATTTCGATTCGCGCAAAAACAACGCCGACCTTTTGGACAGGAAAATCAGTCGCCGCGAAAACCTCGCCAACTGCGATTCCCTGATGGCGGGGTACATCGAAGCGATGGATAACTGGACCGCTGATGAACAGGAGTTGAGGGAGAAGCGCCAAAGCCTCAGCACCCGCCTGGAGCAAATTCAGCAGCAGGCGGAAGAGGACATGGCAAAAGCTCGCCAGGCCGAAACGGACGCCGCCACGGCGTACGCACAGGCAGTCGCGTGGGGCGACACCGAAGGCGAGAAAACAGCCAATACTGATGCGCAAAAGGCTGCGAAGAACCTCACCGTGGCCACCGAGCACAATCGTCGCCAACACCTGATCATGACAGCTCTGGAGCAGGAGCTGGTCACCGTAGATAAATACATCGCTGAAGCACTGCTAAAGCATAAAGAAATAGAGCGCACTGCCCTGTTGCTATCGCAGACGGTACTTGAAGAACAGTGGAACGAGGCCGCAAAAACGTTGTTCGAGGTGGGCGGAAAGCTCTGGGCGAATTACAACTTGATTGGCCGTGACCAGATTGGACTTATGAAGCTTGCCGTTCCAGAGCAAGGCGAGAATTTTGGGAAGTGGACGTGGGAAGAGCTATCAGCTCGATCGCGCCAGTACCGCGCGCGGGACTTAATCGAGCTCGACGGCGTATCGACACCGCACCAACCTGAAGTCATGAGCAGTCTGGAACAACCCAAGGATGAACGTAATGAACAAACCAATACAGAACAGCGCGAGCTGGTCTGACACGCTTAAAACTCGGAAGGCCCATCTCAATGCGCTACTGAAGACCATCAACGCAGGGACGGGAAAATCCAGTCCGATACAAAAGCTAACCATCAACGCGATTAAATCGGAAATGGCGCATATTGAAAGCCAGCTGAATCGCCGGAAACAGCGCTGAACTTGTAACGAGCACTAACATCCAAATAAGCGAGCACGCATAACCGAACTAAAGAAGGGAAACAACATGTCCAAACTCGCAGAATACCGTCAGCTCGAAAAACACCTCGCTGAGCAGCTCCAGGCCCTGGAAGCACTGAAAGGTGATGATGGTCTGAAGAAAGAAATCGAGTTCGAAACCAAACTGCGCAAGCTGCTCGAACACTACGGGTTTAGCCTGAAACACATCATCAACATTTTGGAGCCGCACAGCACGGCGCGGCATCAAGCAGCAGCTCCGGCTGCCGGTAGACGCAAACCACGCGAACTCAAGGTCTACGAAAACCCGAATACTGGTGAGGTGATCGAAACCAAAGGTGGGAATCACAAGGCTTTGAAAGAGTGGAAAGCGAAACACGGAGCCAATGTCGTCGAAGGATGGCTGAAGAAGTAAATCTGCTTCGCCTGAAAAAGGGCCCATGCGGGGCCCTTTTTCGAAGTGACGCGGACACCCTCAGGACTACCAGATTAGCGCCCTCTTTCTTAAAAAAACCAGTGATGGCAGCCCCTGTAACTTTCATCGGAACCTCAGTACTGCCACCGCTAACTCATCCTAAATCGTCCATGCTGGTAGCTCTATTGAATATTTCCATATTTCCGCGGTACCTATAGATGTTTCTTGTTCATAGCCATTAGCAAAAGGAAATACTATGCTCGAAGCATTATTTTTTGCATAGAGATAATATAAAGCAAAGCCTAGTGCTTGCGCCTTAGTGGAAAGAGGGCTCAAATACAAATTCGTGATGGGCTTTTTTAAAGACTCCGCCTGCACTACTTCGTGGATTCGCTCAGCGGTAGAGAATGGATCGTTGACGGGAGCATAATATCGTTGCTTGCCTCTCCCAGTCGGAAATGCTGCTTCTGGAGCCTTACTAGCCCGAACAACACTCTCCTGATACATATCTGCTCTAAGAGAAGGAAACCCCCACAATGTAACTATATTTGCGAAGTCTTTATGCTCAGCCACTTGCTTGAGCAGTTCGTGATCATAGCCAATACCGAGGAGCAGAATATCGTTTGAGCTTTCATTGTTTGGCTCACCTTCAAATCCGGCGATTGATCGAACTAGCGTTACGGGACCCGCAGAAAAATTGGTATCGTCTTTTTTCTGATATCGAACAGGTTCAGAATAAATTGCGTCAAATTTCAGAAGGCCATAATATTGTAGCAACTTGATCAGAAACAATAAGTGCGGCCGCATAAATCCGGTTATATCAATGCACAGTCGCTTGCCTGCCAGAGACTCAGCATACTTCTGAAAAAACTCGTTTAAAAACTCAGACTCTTCCATCTGCGACGAATAGAACACCTCTCCGCTTTCGGGGTACTCAGATTCGTTAAACTGGTATTGTGGAAAAATTAGCCATAGCTTTAGCGGCGCTTGACATTTATCGAAAACGACTCCAATTCGATCGCTCAAATTATATGCAGAAATGAATACATCATACTGGGCGTCGAGCGGCCAGCTTCCTTCTATGGGCAAGCGAGTTTTATAAAAGTAATCAAATCGCATCATCGTCACCAAAATTCAGTGAAAGAGTACCGTTGGTGGATAGCTCTTCCATATGTGGACGATTTAACTGAGCTCTCGACTTGCCAAAATTAGGAGCCTTCATACCTAAGGTTGCCTCGTTCAACTCCTTTTGAAAGCCTGAGCTGTCAAGCGTACCGAATATGGCTTCCGCTACGCTGTGGGGCAAGCGGACATCTCCGCGAACAGATACGGGTAGATCCCACTTCGGCGACAGCATAGGGTTGAGTTGATATTTTTCATCGACGCGCTTGGAGTTTGCGTTGGGACGGCCTTTAGGATGGCGGAAAATATATGACCAATTCTCTGCTCGTTTGAGATTGTATTTGGCGGCTTCTGACAGCTTAGACACATCCAAACTGAAGGCTAATGGAGATACCTCAACTGGTTTGGAGGAGAAGCGCACCTCGCGGAGATATTCGGCCAAACGTTCTACTGCACGCTGAACGTTAGGAACGTCCGCACCTGGCCTAGCGTCTTCGTCAAAGAAAAACCCGGCACTTTGTATGACAGCTTCGGCTTGAGTCAGGATTGGAATAGGCCCCTCTCGGAATGGGCGATCACCATTGAACGATGCCCATTTGTAAACATTTTGCAGTATTACCAACAGATTTCTTGGTACACAGGCTGACATCCTGACGAACGAGTCGAACCCAGCATACATTGGAGTCGGTGACTGTTTGTAATCTCGATATAACTGAGCCAACAAATCTATAGCGAAGTGCCCGTATAAAGTTTTGTGCCGACCGGGCTCACCAGCAAGAAAACCTTTGCATTCTTCGGAAATTAATTCCGCTGACTTAATCAGGTCTTTTCCGCGATACCAGTCTTGGTAAAGCATGAAAATGTTAACTTTCTCAACCAGGGGATGCTCATAGATGCTGAGCAAAGAGATTATTCTTTTAGCGTCAGAAGCAGTTGCGACGGCATTATTTGTACCTTTCGAATGAAGCTGATCACGAAGCCTCTTAAAGTACGGGCGGTCGGATGACTTGGCTATTCCGACTAACTCTTTAGTGTGACTACGATAGTAATCGTCCGAACTATACGCTTCAAAAAGACTCTGCAGTACCCCCTTAAGTTTTTGTTCACCCGGTTTGTTCGCGAAACCACCGTCCTCTAAACGCTTGGCGCACAACTCTCTTGAAAACTCTTTGAACGCTTCCCCTTTAGACCTCAGAATTTGATCCAAATACAACGCTTTAAACTCTGAACCTTCTTTGTTTTCTTCATCAGTACCGTAATTAGCAAGGGTCTTGATACCGTACAATCGAGCACCAAGCCTAAAGCTGCAGGGGTCCATTGAATGACGAATTAGCGTATTCAAAAACTTTTGTTGATCTTCGGTTAAGTTCTCAACTTCATCTACCAAATATATAAATCGAAGCTTCTCGAATATTTTTATTCGCTTCGTTACGAGCGCCGGCACGCCAAAGAGCAAAGACCCAGGACTTAGCAGTATATTTACATTGAGCGATCTAGTGAATACACAGTTATTTACACTCAGGTCGACAGCTTTCCGAAGTGAAACTATAAAATCCAAAAGACTAGTTAGGGTATCTGGTTTTTGGGTTGGCCGCTCGTCCAGCAGCAGCAACACATCGCCGACCAAGGAGTTGAGCTCAAGCATTAATTTGTGATCGAACTTTGATAAATCTATCAAGGTAAGTATCAAGTTCTCAACCAATCTTAGCTCAAAATAATAATTAAACAGCGTCCCCCACTTTTCTCCGTCCTGGCCTTTCCCGGAGAATTTCCCCGTATCTAGAGTGTTAGCACGGAGGAAAATCCCGATATAGCCTTCGCTTATCAGACCTTTTATCGAATTATCGGGAAATCGAAGTTTTTGCACGGGGTAGGAGCAATATCGCATCAGGTGGGTCTTACCGCTCCCCTTACCTCCGAGAATATGCATTGACGTAATCGAGGTTGGTTCGAGCAAAGCCTGTAGTTCTTGCCCTTTAAAATCAACCCAAAAATCTTTTATCTGGAGGTCGGAATAGTCAGCAGCCCGAATAAGATCAAATGGATTAGTATTATTTTCCACGATCACACTCCGTATTTTTTATCGAATCGTTTGAAAATCGGCACCCAAGAGGTTGATAGTGGATTATCGAACCACATAATTGGTAAAGAATTATCAGGGGTGTTGTGCAAGAATGAGAGTAGCAGCTGACCATTTTTATAGCCTAAAACATGATCGCTAGGGAGTAGCTTAGCGCCGTATCCAGCAGCGACATCTTGCGCACTTTGCTTGTCTAGACCATTGGGAAGGTTAGCAAATGCCCTTGCATTCGGTGAAAAACATTTAAATGTTTCATCCAATTCAAACACGCAAGAAACGTTATCCCCAAAGTATTCTGGTTTTCTTGCGGTCTTCAAACCTTTAGTCGTAGCAAATAAAGCGTAGTAGTGACATTCGACACCTGGAAAGCGGCGAATCTCTTCAAGTTTGTGCGAGAGATATTGTTCAATTTGCGAGCCAGATCCTAGCAAATCATCAATAAATACATACCGCTTTATACTTTTATCGTGCTGCGAAATTTGAATTTGCCCTTGACTGTCACGGGATAATTTAAAAATATCACCGCTATCAATAAACAAATCCTTCCCTAGATTATTTATCTGTCTGAAATAGTAAAGAAGATGAGGGCCGCTTTCTGAAGGATTGCCTACCCCGACGAATCGGGTCTTGAGGCGCTCTTCTAAAAAAAGGGGCTCGATAATTCCGGGATCTAAAGTATCGTTATTAGCACGACGTATTTGAGATGTTATTGGGTGTCGGTATAGTGTCTGGTATACACACTTAAGCATCTCCCTAAGCAGATCAAGTCCAAAATAGTTAACTTGTGAAAGCAGGTGTAATGCGTGCAACTTCTCATTGCTTTCATCTTTGAACTGGCCATTAAAATTTTCTAGCCAGGCTTCAACATCGGGCCAAGTGAGGCGAGAGTCCCAAGCTTGCTGAGAAAGAATTTCAATCTTACGCTTTAGTATGTCTTTTAGTTCCATTAAATAATCTTCCTCAAAACCAAGACCCACTCACGAGTTATAAGGCTGGCGGTTTTGTTACGCTTGGTCATCAAACCTCTTGATTTGATCGAGTCGATCAGCTTCAGCCTTAGCTCCATACCCAAACTTTCACAAATCTCTAGCAAATAGTTTGAAGACATAAACTCATGCCCGCATACGATATTATTCCCAATCACCAAGACAAGTTGTCCGCCTGGCTTCAAAACTCTAAATACTTCTGTCAGAGCCTGTCGCATCTCGATCAAATAGGTGGAGGCGATAGATGCTCGCAGAGGGTTTACTTCGTATACGTTTTTTAAGATTTTATCAGCTTCTTTTATGCCGGTACTCGAAAAGCTCATGTATTTCTGCTTTGGTATGTGCTCTCTACCAATATTTTGGTCTTCAAGACCGCGAAGCTCGCAAGGCTTCGCAAATTCTAGCCAGCCTAAGTTAAGACTAGTCGCCCTAATGTACTTCTGCGCTCCCGCATACGGCGGAGAAGTTATCACTAGGTCTATAGAGCTAGAAGCTAAGGGCTGTCCCGACTCAACAACTAATCTGCGCGCATCTCTTCCCGCCAGGCAGGGTCTATGCGTGCCGCTGTCCATGGCGGACAATTCGCGCATGCGTTTTAGGTTTGATTCGAACTGTTCCGAGAAAAGATCAATTACGCTTGTAGACTTACGATCCCTTCGACCTGGATAGTCTTTGATTTTTACTGGGACGGATAATCGTGGATCCGCCAAACTGCTTTTTCTTGTAATCGATGAAAACGTGACCAGAAGAAAGTCTTTGATTATGACATTAGGTTGATGGCCTATAGCTGCTTTAAGTCGACTAAGATGCTTGATGGTTTCAGGAGTGTACCAGTGCTCGATATTTACGATTTCAGGATGAGACCGAGTACGATTTTTTTTGAAGTCTGAAAGGCACTGTTTGAACGCCTCGTTAAGATTCTCTTCACTAACAAGGGTCGTCTTTGCTGAGGTTATCAAACGCGCTAATGGATTAGCATCAGCATAGAACGCTTCACGACCGGATAGCATTGCCTCTAACGCAACTGTTCCTGTACCTGAGAAAGGGTCAAGCACCCGACCTGCTAGGGGGCAGACCCGATCTGACGCCAAGAAGAAATGCGCAATATGCGGCAAGAGCTTCGCTGGGTAACTATGAATGTAGTGCGTCGCACGCTCTCCGACCTTCATCCATGGCACGAGCTCTCGGAAGGAGACCTCCTGAGCCTCTCCCGAATTGATGAAATTGGCGAGTAAGCTGTCAAGGATGGCATCAGTGGAGAACGGATACCCCTTACCTCGCCACTGGACGAATTTATTCATTCCCGTTTGCTCTAGCGAAGCACTCAAAAGAAGCTGGCAAGGTTTTTTCCGTTTGTTTGATCGTTTGTAAAATACGCTTAGCAAGGCTCGATGTAGTCAGAGCCGCCATTTTGGAACGCATCCTATCATCGGTGAGGGTTGGACGCTCGGTCGTCACCTTATCAACGGCCGTTGGAGGTGAGCGCATATCGCTGATCGGAAGCCCCTAAAAAGTCGAGCTTTGTTCCTCTCTGCTGTCGACCGATATGTTACACCGATCCGCGTTGTTACACCGAATATCGGGATTGCTCCTGACCAGTGTTACTCATAATTTATCTTTTAAATTCAATGGGTTGAGACCGCTTGTTACACCAGTAACACCTGTAACACGACATTTGTTAGGTATCTGCCCCCGCCCCCCATAATCAAAGCTCCCACCGCGATGAATACTCCAGCGAGAGCGGGGGCGGGGGCCCCTGAGGGAATATGCTCCCCACGGGGTCGGAAACCCGCGTGATCGTGTTAGCGGAAAAATGCCCAGCTTAGTGAACAGGTGAACCGGGTGAACTGCTGTTCACCTGTGCATCTGCACTACAAATGGAATGACGCAGGGGACCCTGGGCATTTTGGGTAGACACGGGGCAGAGAACCCGCGCGTTTGTATTAGCGGCTGGATTTTTGAAGTTGGTTGACAGGTTGACGGAGTTGACTCGGTTGACGAACGCCATGCGTGCGTTATCAGCAACACAAAGGGGCATCTTTACCAACACGGTAACGATGCCCCTTTTTCTTCAAGATCCTTTCAATTTCAACGTTGAAATTTCAGTAAGCTGGGGAAACTACCGCTAACAAGATCTCGCGGGTTTCCGACCCCGTGTTCTTTGAAAGTACCCAGGGGCCCCGGCGCGTCTCCGCTCAGACGCCGGTAAGTCATCAAGGAGCTGACTCCTAAAGCTAAGCTGGCGGTGATCTCAGCGTTGAGTGATCAGACCGTCATGCAGGCCGCGCTATGATTGCCCCACAGCAGTGAAGCTAAATTCAAGAAGGAACGTGCGATTTGAGAGATACATCGATAGACAAAAACTTGATAGATCATCCTAGTTTGGTTGTCCTATTTCCCCACATGCAGAGCTACTGCACAAAAGGTCTAACCAATCATATCGAAGGTAAAGATAGCTTTACGGCTTCAACCATTGAGACCTACGCCAACGGAGTCTTTGCGCGGGTTGATGAGCTAGACACCGCGTTGGTCTCCTTGCGCCTAGCATGCAGATTCGTAACTGAGCTTGGGTTTGAGCCAACCCCGAGCCCAGCTATCTATCGTTACCACTACGAGAACTTTGTGCTTCGGGTAATTGGGTTGGTGGATCGGGCACATCGACTGGTTGGGGCTTCTTTGCTGCTGCCTTCAGAAAAATATGAGGCGATGGGAGGAAATACCTTTGTTCAGAAAGCCACGAAAACAAAGCACCCTGAGTTGTATAGTGCCTTGGGCGCGGTAGCGGAAGCAGTGAATAGCTACCGTGGACCTAGGAATGAGTTGATCCACTCAAGCGCTTACTCCAGTCGTGAGCTGGGGATAATCATGGGGATCGAGCAATTCAGCGTGGATACCGGCTCCGTAGACATGAACGAGCTCAAACGTGATTACTCCTCCGCAGGAGCTGCTGAAATCGAGGAAACGATTGGGTGGCTGATGGCAACCCTAACCACGTTACTGGACGAGTTAGGCCCGGCCTTCTCCACCGCGCATGAGGTCAGCGTCTCAAAAACAAATTGATAGAGACGGCGCTTGCCGTTAATTTCTATACCAGCGCTTCTATAGAATCGAGCAGCATGTATCCCCACATGTATCCCAGCATGTAGAATATCGCTACAAGACACGGTTTATATGGAACGCACGAGTCTCCCTCGGGCACCAAAATTAAGAAAGGTCTTGCTTAGCAAGGCCTTTTTTCGCCTATAGAAAACGCCCTGCCCTCTGTAGGACCTGCCGAAGGCTGCGATCTTTTGATTCTGCTCTTCCATGCAGCCCATCCCGACGGAACGTTTCAAAAGGATTCCCCTCATGGAATTTCAGCTGGAAACGGTTGCCCACTTCTCCCTCAAACTGGCTTATGAGACGGAAGATCAAAGTCCGATTTTGCGGGATGACTTGGAAAAGGGGGCAGATTTATTTCAGTTCTAAAAATGATTAATGGCCTTGCCCGGTACTCATAGCTGAATTAAGGGTTTTCAGGTTTCGAAGGTTGCGGGCTTGAAGCGTCCACGCTACCCTCCCACCGTCGCTGCCAATTCAGCGACCGGGTGTGGAAACCCGTGTAATTCAAGGCGCAACAGCGCCCCCATCACGTCTGCCGGCGCTTTTTTTGTGTCTGCGGCGTGAGTTATGGCGGCTGTGCGTGGGACGTCTTCGGGCGTGCCGGTTTCCTTGATTCCCGGTTTTCCACCCTGCGCACAGCTGTCACCCATTCGTGTGGAAACGAACGTGGCAGCTCCTCATATCAAGGAGTCTGATAATGCGCAGCATGAATCCGTACAAAATTTGGCTTTCCCCTCTACGTAATTCCCAATCGCGTAACACCCTCCCCGACCGCCGCTCCCTCATCGGAGGTGCCCAATGACCAACCAACCCGAACTAAAAACCATCGGCCTAACCCCCGCCATCTACTGCGGCGATCAACCACTCTTCCACGTCACCCGCGACGTCCCCCTCGGCGATGCGCTATCTATGGCTTCCGATTTCCTGTTCTTGGCCAAAACACTCACCGAAGATGCTGCCTACGCCAAAGACACCGATCGCCACGCCTGGGCTGCGCATTATTTGACGTCGATGAGTAAGGCGTTGGTGGATGATGCAGTGAAGGTGTTGACGCGGGATCGGGATTCTTTGTCGGGGTCCAAGCGGGCGGGGGCGAAGGCTTAAGGGTTGTAGCCGTCAGTCGATAAGGTAGGAAGTCTGTGGGGGCGGGTTGCTTGCGATGGTGGCAGTCGTTCGGTGGTGATGTTGGCTGGTTTGGCGCTATCGCCAGCAAGCTGGCTCCTACAGGGGGTTGGGGTTGTTTGTAGGGTGATGTTGGCCCTGAATTTTTTTAACCAAGGAGTGGAGTGAGTAATGTTGTTTGATTCTCTGGTTATTTACGGTGCTTGGATTGGGGTGTGGGTTTGGATCGTGCGCTGTCGTGGCACGCTGAATCTGTGGCTGGCTAATCTGGCGGGGTTTGTGTGTGGCTGTATTGTCGGGATGGTGGTGGAGCAATTGACTCGTGCCGCCAGCGGGATTCTGTCGCCGGATGCGCCATTTATGTTGTATTCGATTATGGCTGGGTTTGGCACGTTAGTTGGGACGTGGATGTGGCTTATTGCGAGGCTTGAGCAGCCGGAGGATCTGTTTCTGCGCCATTTGTTTGCCGGGGCGGTGAGTGTTTTTGTTGGCGCGGTTGTGCTTGGGCAGGCTTGGTCGCATTTGGTTTCTGGGTGAGTGCATTCGGGAATAGTGGTGGCTGGTCTGGCGCTATCGCGAGCAGGCTCGCTCCTACAGGGGTTGTGGGTTAGCCCCGGGTTTTTCGGGGCTTTTTAGCATTCAGGTTAGAGGAGGTGTTGGGAGATCAGTTTGGAGATTTCTACCATTGATGTCCGGCCGGTGAATTCGAATTTCACTTTGCCCAGCGACGAGAAGTAGATCTCCAGTTCCGAGTCCAGGTCGAAGGTGCCGGAGGTTTCTACCGAGTAGGCGACGATGTTTTTGTAGGGCAGTGAGGTGAAGTCTTTTTTGCTGCCGGTGATGCCCTGTACGTTGACGGCGATGATGCGTTTGTTGGTGAAGACGACGCCGTCGCGCATGGATTTATACGAGTCGATGACGTGCTCGCCTTCCAGCAACAGTGCACTGACCCGTTCTGCGTATTCTTCGTTTTGCTTGAGTTTGAAGAAGCCTTTGTTGTTGAAGTCGATCATCTGCCCATCCTCCGTTCGAAGAAAAATCCCTGCGAATTACTTCAGCGCTTTTACGACTCGAATGTTGACGGGGAATCCATCCTGTCCGGGCAGTTTCTTCCATCCCACATACTGAAAAATCGCTTCTTCATCAATGTACTCGCCCCACTCCGCGACTTTGCCGCCCAACACTGCGACGTTCCGGTTAATGGCGCAGGTGCCATCGTCAGGACCGACGGTGTAGATCACATAAGGTTTGACGTATTTCGCGGCGCGGAAATGTTCGCCGCAACCAGAATCGACTCTGATCATCAAGGTCTTCAGATTTGCTTCACCATCCAGCTCGGCGTGCTGGTCGAGTTCCCCGATTTCGCCGACGTCGGTGAAGCCCAGAGAGCGAGCGCGCTTGTATGCCGGGGAGGCCAGGTGTTTGATCTGGGCTTGCGCGAGATACTCGTCCACGTCTTTGCTGAGTTCAATTTCGCCCTTGTGCGCGATCTCTTCCGCTATGGGAACGCCGCTCTCACAACGAGCGTATTCGGGGGAGCCAAGGCTTGACGGGGATAGGTAGTAGCGATGGAACTCAAGGGTACTCAGATGCATCTTGATAGCGGGATTAGCTTCTTTGGGCGTCTGGCGCCCGGCCTGCACCTCGGCCACCACCTGCAGAAATTTCTGGCAATCGGAGAGGTAGCCGTCCCAGGCGTATGTCGGGGTTTCACTCGACAGGCCGGCGAGCGCCGGGGTCATCACGACGGCGAAAGTGATTGCGCAGAACAGGCGCGAGACTCGAGTGACAGTGGCCATGTGTAGTCCGTTACAAAGTTGATGAAAGTGGCGCAACGCTACTGTTTTGCCGCCTTGCCGTCCACTGGCAGCAAAGGGGACAGACTCTATTTACTGCTAGCCCCTGTTTATTGAATTGAATCCCGAGTGCCAGGTGCATCTGACGCCTTCGGCTGCCTCTCGTCTAGACTTAATGGGTGGTCGTAGACAGAACCGAGCACGTCGCTTTGGTGCGGATTAATAAAGGGCCGCGTGGCAATCTGACTTTTATGCCCTTATTGAGGTGCGGCGAAGACCGTGCCGGGCACAACAAGATGCCCATTCAGGGTGCCCTGGCCACCGGCCTGAAATTGCCACGATACCGTGACGTGGTGTGAGTGCCGCAGCCGACACTTTCGGACGACCGACAACCTTCTGGTTTGTCCGTGACCGTGAGGATTGCTGAATGCCTGATGAGAGTTTGCACCTGCCTTTGGTCAACAGCCTGCTGGAGCGCCACAAAGGCTCCCCCGGCGCTCTGTTGCCCATTCTTCATGATATTCAGGAACGCATCGGTTACATCCCCGATGTGGCCGTCCCCGAGATTGCTCATGCCCTCAACCTGAGTCAGGCCGAGGTTCGCGGGGTGATCAGTTTTTACCATGACTTCCGTACCTCGCCGCCGGCCCGCCATATTCTGCGTCTGTGCCGCGCCGAGTCCTGCAAGAGCCGTGGCGCCGAGGAGCTGGCCGCGCAGTTGCGCGACCGCCTGCAACTGGACGATCACGGCAGCAGCGCCGACGGCAACATCAGTTTGCGCCCCGTTTATTGCCTCGGCGCCTGCGCCTGTTCGCCGGCTCTGGAGCTGGATGGCCGGGTGCATGCGCGGCTCAGTGCTGAGCGTCTCGATGCCTTGCTCGACGCTTGCCGGGAGGACGCGTGATGCCGACACTTTATTTGCCCTGTGATTCCCTTGCCCGTGCTGTTGGGGCCGATGAGGTCTCCACAGCGCTGATCACTCAGGCCAAGGAACGCAATCTGCCGCTGGAGTTGCAGCGCACCAGTTCGCGCGGCCTGTATTGGCTGGAGCCGCTGCTGGAAGTGGACAGCCCGCAAGGCCGGATCGGCTTCGGTCCGCTGACCGCAGACGAAGTGCCGTCAGTGCTCGATGCGCTGCAAAAAGACGCCAGCCATCCTCTGGCCCTGGGTCTGGTGGAAGAGCTGCCTTATCTCAAATCTCAACAACGCCTGCTGTTCGCCCGCGCCGGTATTACCCGGCCGCTGTCGCTTGACGATTACCGGGCCCACGGCGGTTTCGAAGGCCTGACAAGGGCCGTCGCCATTGGCGGCGAAGAGACCGCAACCGCAGTGTTCGATTCAGGCCTGCGTGGCCGTGGCGGCGCGGCCTTCCCCGCCGGGATCAAATGGCGCACGGTGCGCGCCACTCAGGCGGCCCAGAAGTACATTGTGTGCAACGCCGACGAAGGCGACTCCGGCACCTTCGCCGACCGCATGTTGATGGAAGGCGACCCCTTCCTGCTGATCGAAGGCATGGCCATTGCCGGCATTACCGTCGGCGCCACCTTCGGCTACATCTATGTCCGTTCGGAATATCCGGATGCCGTGGCCACCCTGCGTGCAGCGCTGAACATTGCTCGTGAAGCGGGTTACCTCGGCGCTAATGTCGGCGGCAGCGGTCTGGCCTTCGACATGGAAGTACGCGTCGGTGCCGGCGCTTACATCTGCGGTGAAGAAACCGCGCTGCTGGATTCGCTGGAAGGCAAGCGCGGGGTCGTCCGCGCCAAGCCGCCGATCCCTGCGTTGCAGGGCCTGTTCGGCCAACCGACGCTGGTGCACAACGTGCTGACCCTGGCCTCGGTGCCGCTGATTCTGGCGAAAGGTGCGCAGTTTTATCGCGACTACGGGGTTGGCCGTTCAATGGGCACGATGCCTTTCCAACTGGCGGGCAATATTCGTCACGGCGGTCTGGTGGAACGGGCCTTTGGCCTGACTTTGCGGGAATTGGTGGAAGACTACGGCGGCGGCACCGCCAGTGGTCGTCCGCTGAAAGCCGCGCAGGTGGGCGGCCCGCTCGGCACCTGGGTACCTCCGTCGCAATTCGATACACCGCTGGATTACGAGGCCTTCGCCGGCATCGGCGCGATGGTCGGTCACGGCGGTGTGGTCGTGGCTGACGACACCTTGGACATGGCGCAAATGGCCCGTTTCGCCATGCAGTTCTGCGCAGAAGAATCCTGTGGCAAATGCACACCTTGCCGCATCGGCTCGACCCGGGGCGTTGAGGTTATCGACCGGATGCTGGCCGCGCCGGACCAGAGCGAACGCGATGCGCAGGTGATCATCCTCAAGGACCTGTGCGACACGATGCAATACGGTTCGCTGTGCGCCTTGGGCGGCATGGCCCCCTTCCCGGTCACCAGCGCCCTCAAGTATTTCCCCGCCGACTTCGGTCTGCAGCCTTCGGAGGCCGAGCAATGATTACTCTCTTCGACCCGAAAACCGATATCGACCTTGGCACTCCCGCTCGCGAAAGCCAGGTGCAAGTCACCCTGAACATCGACGGTCGCAGCATCAGCGTGCCTGAAGGCACCTCAGTGATGCGCGCCGCTGCGCTGATGGGCACCACCATTCCGAAACTCTGCGCTACCGACAGCCTGGAAGCCTTCGGTTCTTGCCGCATGTGCCTGGTGGAAATCGACGGGATGCGCGGCTATCCGGCGTCTTGCACCACGCCGGTCACTGAAGGCATGACCGTGCATACGCAGACGCCAAAACTTGCAACGCTGCGCCGCAATGTCATGGAGTTGTACATCTCCGATCACCCGCTGGACTGCCTGACCTGCTCGGCCAACGGCAACTGCGAACTGCAAACCGTCGCCGGTCAGGTCGGCCTGCGGGAAGTGCGCTACGGCTATGAAGGCGAAAACCATCTGGAGGATGTGAAAGACACCTCCAACCCTTATTTCGACTACGACCCCAGCAAGTGCATCGTCTGCAACCGCTGCGTGCGCGCCTGTGAAGAAACCCAGGGCACCTTTGCCCTAACCATCACCGGGCGCGGGTTCGAATCCCGCGTGGCGGCTGCTGGTGGCGAGAATTTCCTCGATTCGGAATGCGTGTCTTGCGGCGCCTGTGTGCAGGCCTGCCCTACCGCGACGCTGATGGAAAAAAGCGTCGTCGAATTGGGCCAGCCGGAACGCAGCGTGATCACCACCTGCGCCTATTGCGGCGTGGGTTGCTCGTTCCGCGCCGAGATGAAAGGCGACCAACTGGTGCGCATGGTTCCGGACAAGAACGGTCAGGCCAACCACGGCCACTCTTGCGTCAAAGGTCGTTTTGCCTGGGGCTACGCGACCCACCCGGATCGCATCACCAAACCGATGATTCGCAAGAACATCAGCGACCCTTGGCAGGAAGTCAGCTGGGATGAAGCGGTGACCTATGCCGCCAGCGAATTCCGTCGCTTGCAGCAGAAATATGGCCGCGATTCCATTGGTGGCATCACCTCCAGCCGTTGCACCAACGAAGAAACCTATCTGGTGCAAAAACTGGTGCGCGCTGCGTTCGGCAACAACAACGTCGACACCTGTGCGCGGGTTTGCCACTCGCCGACCGGTTATGGCTTGAAACAAACCTTGGGCGAGTCCGCCGGCACCCAGAGTTTCGATTCGGTGATGCAGGCCGACGTGATCCTGGTGATGGGCGCCAACCCGAGCGACGCTCACCCGGTGTTCGCTTCGCAACTCAAACGCCGTCTGCGTGAAGGTGCGCGGCTGATCGTCATCGACCCACGTCGCATCGATCTGGTGGACTCGGTGCACGCCCGCGCCGAATATCACTTGGCCCTGCGCCCCGGCACCAACGTCGCCATGCTCAACGCGCTGGCCCACACGATCATCACCGAAGGCTTGCAAGACCAGCCCTTTATCGACGCCCGTTGCGAAGGCAATGACTTCGCCCGCTGGAGCGAGTTTGTCAGCCGTGCGGAAAACTCGCCGGAAGCCCTTGCCCCTGTCTGCGGCGTCGACGCTGCCGACATCCGCGCCGCCGCTCGCCTGTATGCCACTGGCGGCAACGCCGCGATCTATTACGGCCTGGGCGTCACCGAGCACAGTCAGGGCAGCACCGCCGTGATGGGCATCGCCAACTTGGCCATGGCCACCGGCAACATCGGCCGCGAAGGCGTCGGCGTGAACCCGTTGCGTGGGCAAAACAACGTGCAGGGTTCCTGCGACATGGGTTCCTTCCCCCACGAGTTGCCCGGCTACCGGCACATCTCCAACGAAACGGTCCGTACGCAGTTCGAACAGGCGTGGAACGTCACCCTGCAACCCGATCCGGGCCTGCGGATTCCGAACATGTTCGAGTCGGCACTGGCAGGCAGTTTCAAGGGCCTGTATTGCCAGGGCGAAGACATTGCCCAGAGCGATCCGAACACCCAGCACGTCACCGCGGCCTTGTCGGCCATGGAATGCGTGGTGGTGCAGGACATTTTCCTCAACGAAACCGCCAAGTTCGCCCATGTGTTCCTGCCGGGCGCTTCGTTCCTGGAAAAAGACGGCACCTTCACCAACGCCGAGCGCCGTATCTCGCGGGTCCGCAAGGTCATGGACCCTCTGGGCGGCAAGGCCGACTGGGAAGGCACCGTGGCGCTGGCCAATGCCTTGGGTTACCCGATGAACTACAAACACCCATCGGAAATCATGGATGAAATCGCCAGCCTGACACCGACGTTCACCAACGTCAGCTACGCCGAACTGGACCGCCACGGCAGCCTGCAATGGCCGTGCAACGCCGCCGCACCGGACGGCACGCCGACCATGCACATCGATCAATTCGTGCGCGGCAAGGGGCGGTTCATGCTCACCGGTTATGTGCCTACCGAGGAGAAGGTCAACAACCGCTATCCGCTGCTGCTGACCACCGGACGCATCCTCAGCCAGTACAACGTCGGCGCTCAAACCCGGCGTACCGAGAACGTCGCGTGGCACGACGAAGACCGTCTGGAAATCCACCCGACCGATGCTGAAAGCCGTGGTATCAACGAAGGCGACTGGGTGGGCATTGGCAGCCGCGCCGGGCAAACCGTGCTGCGTGCGCGAGTCACCGAACGGGTTGCGCCGGGCGTGGTGTACACCACGTTCCACTTCCCTGAATCGGGGGCCAACGTGATCACCACCGATAACTCCGACTGGGCCACCAACTGTCCGGAGTACAAGGTCACCGCCGTGGAAGTCAGCCGCGTCTACCACCCGTCCGAGTGGCAAAAACGCTTCCAGGAATTCACTGACGAACAGCACCGTTTGCTCAAGGAACGCCGTCAAGGCGCTAAAGCGGAGGTGCGCCGATGAGCACTGCCAACCTGATCAAGATGGTCAACCAGATCGCCCAGTACTTCGCCACCGAACCGGACCGGAAACAGGCCGTGCTCGGTGTGCGTAATCATCTGCAGATGTACTGGACGCCGGGCATGCGCAAGGAGTTGCTGGCCTGGCAGACAGAGCATCAGGGGGCGGATTTGCATCCGTTGGCGCAAGAGGCGGTCAGCGGGGCGGGTTGGGAAGCGTAGATCTAGAAAACGACGAAAAAACCTGTAGGAGCGAGCCTGCTCGCGATGGACGTCAACGATAACGCGGGCTGTCTGGATGCCCGCGTTGTATGGACTTGCATCGCGAGCAGGCTCGCTCCCACAGGGGTTGTGTGCAATGTTTGCACGTCTTATTTATCGCCACCGGTCACCCGCACCGCGATCTCAATCGCCCGCACGCTGATCGCCGCAAAGGCGGTCAGCGGGGTGGGTTGGGGGACGTAGATCTAGAAAACGACGAAAAAACCTGTGGGAGCGAGCCTGCTCGCGATAGCGGTGTGTCAGTCACCATCATTATTGACTGACATACCGCTATCGCGAGCAGGCTCGCTCCTACAGGGGTTGTGTGTGGTGTTCCGCCTTATTTATCGCCATCGGTCACCCGCACCGCGATCTCGATCGCCCGCACGCTGATCGCCGCAAAGATCGCCGTGAGCAGCACGCCGTTGAACCCGAGCAATATTGCCAATATCCGCGAAACCGGCAACTTCGGCACGAGCTCACCATAGCCAATGGTCAAGCCGGTCACGAAGCCGAAATAGATGCCGTCGAAAGGATCCCAACCTTCCAGGTAGCTGATGATCAGGCCGCACGTGACGATGACGATCAGCATGGTGGAAAGGATAGGCCAGACAACTCGAAGGTAATAGCCGACAGCTTTGTAGAACTCTCGACGGATGTTCGACGTATTTGCAGGCTTCATGTCGTGGGTTTCCTGAGGGCGGCAGGCGGATTGACACTCATCAGCTTGGCACAAGTATTGGAAATCGATGCCGCGTCCCAGGATGTAATGGCTACTCGATCTGAATCGGCCCCTTGGTCCCGGCATCGCTGTCGGTCCAGTAATCCTCATTCTGCAACCGCCGATCGCCCTGAATCGTGAAGGTGAGTTTGCCCTGATGAAACTGCAGCGTGCCATCGGTGCGCTTGGCATTGACCCGCTTGCCGTTGACCCAGACCTGCTCCTTGGCATCGATACGAATCGTCGCAACGGTCGCGCCGGTATCGCTCTTGGCGACCCATTGCCCGGCGTAAGGCGTCTGGGTATTTGTGCTGTCCGCCGCGGGGTTGGTGAATCCGGCCTTGGCGTTTTCCGCTTTGCTCTTGTGGATATCGCAGCCCTGAGTCTCGCTGACCTGGGTGCAACCGGATTGCTCAAGTTGTTTGCGGTACTTGTCGTTGATGGCATAGGCCGGGAGTTGCACCAACATCATGGCGGCCAGTGCCGGCAAGATGATCCGTTTCATAAGTCCTCTCCTCTGATCTGCGCCTTCCCCAGCGCCCGCGAACTGCATGGATCATTCACTGTAGTCCGAATCCTGTCCCCGGATGCACCGGCAAAACCACCAACGCCGCCAACCCGCCCTTCGACCGGTTGCGCAGCGTCAGCTCACCGCCGTGCTCCAACACAATCGCCCGTGCAGCCGATAACCCCAACCCTACCCCGCCCGTGCTTTTATTCCGCGACCCTTCCAGACGAAAGAACGGCACAAACACCTGCTCAAGACTGGCCTGCGGAATTCCCGGGCCACGATCCAGCACGTTGATCCGCACTTCCCCCGCATCAGGCATCAGCTCAATCGCGGGCTCACTGGCGTACTTGATCGCGTTATCCAGCAGATTGGTCATCACCCGCTTAAGCCCCAACGGCCGCCCGAAATACACCAGCCGTTGCGGTCCACTGAAGGCAATCTCGACACCCTGATCCCGGTAATCATCGCGCAAGGTT
Source organism: Pseudomonas sp. PDM01 (assembly GCF_014852325.1). Lineage (NCBI taxonomy): Bacteria > Pseudomonadati > Pseudomonadota > Gammaproteobacteria > Pseudomonadales > Pseudomonadaceae > Pseudomonas > Pseudomonas sp. PDM01. Next base: position 299,822 of record NZ_JACVBK010000007.1, on the reverse strand, counting down.
TGCAGCAGTTCCGCCAGATCAAACTGGGTCGCCGGTTCAAGCCTCGCATCGTCCCGAAAGAATTCCAGCGCAGAATTGATCATCGCCTGCATTTCATCCACGTCACGAAACAGCCGCTGCTGTTGCTCGGCATCCTCGATGAATTCGCCGCGCAAGCGCATTCGTGTCAACGGTGCGCGCAGGTCGTGGGAGATGGCCGCGAGCATTTGCGTGCGGTCGCGGATGAAGTGTTGCAACTGGGCCTGCATGGCGTTGAAGGCGAGGATCGCCTGGCGGATTTCCTGGGGGCCGAGGGGTTCGATGGGCGGAGCACGGAAATCGATGCCGAAGCGTCGGGCGCCTTCGGCGAAGCGCTGCAAGGGTGTGGCGAGGCGGCGGGTGGCGATCAATGCGACCAGCGCGGTGGAGATCAGCACCAGCAGGATGACGATCAGGTAACGCGGCGTTTCGTCGAGGCCCCAGCTGCGTGAGGGCGCGGAAAACATCAGCCAGGACGAGTCGGGCAGCTCGATCAGCAACGCGTAATGCGCGTCAGCCGAGGGTTCCGCCCAGTCAGCCGGCTCGTAGGTCTGGATTCGACCTGCGAATTTAAGCAACGGCTGCAAGAGGGTCGAGCCGATTTCGGAATCCAGATCCTCCACCGGCGGCAGGTTGAGCTCACGTCGATCAAGGTGCCAACTGACGGTAAAGCCTTCATCACTGACAGCTTGTGCCAACTGGCTGCGCAGGGGCACCGGGGCCGCCTTGATGACGCGGGTGATGGCGGCCATTTTTTCCAGCAGCCCGGTTTCAGTCAGCGGCGGCCGCGCCCAGACGCCGGCGAGCTGGATGAACAACCCGTTGAGCGCCAGCGAAATGAGCATGGCGAGGATGATGGTCAGGGCGATCCAGCGCGCCACCGTGTCCCGGCGAATCCGCTTCAGCCAGCTCATCGCCGCGTCACACTTGGAGTGAACAGGTAGCCGCCGTTGCGCACGGTGCGAATCATCGCCGGGCGCTTGGTGTCGGATTCGAGTTTGCGTCGCAAGCGGCTGACTTGCACGTCGATGCTGCGGTCGAACGCGTCGTGACAATGCCCGCGCGCCAGGTCCAGCAGCTGCTCGCGGGTGAGGATGCGTTGCGGGTGTTCGACGAAGACCAGCAACAAATCAAACTCACCGGCCGACAGCGGGATCATCACGTTATCCGGCGAGCGCAGTTCCCGGCGGGTGACGTCGAGGTGCCAGTCGGCGAAGTCGATCAGCGGCCGTGGACGTTCCTGCGCCAGCGGTCGACGGTCCTCCACGCGGCGCAACACGGCACGCACTCGGGCCAGCAGTTCGCGGGCGTCGAAGGGTTTGGTCAGGTAATCGTCGGCGCCGAGTTCGAGGCCGACCACCCGATCACTGAGTTCGCCCATGGCGGTGAGCATGATCACCGGGATCGCGTGGCGGATGCGCAGTTGCTGGCACAGGATCAGCCCGCTGTCGCCGGGCAACATCACGTCGAGAATGATCAGGTCTGGCGCCTTGCGCTCGATGGCCGCCCACAGCGACGCGCCGTCGGTGGCGACCTCGACACTGTAGCCGTGCTGGACGAAGAATTTTTTCAGCAGATCGAGGACTTCAAGGTCGTCGTCGACAATTAAAAGGCTGTTCACCGAAGGTCACTTAACGGGGCGAATGGAACCGTCATCTAAAACCATTCACGGCAGCGCGTCATATATTTCAATCCTGCAATAAAACGACAGCGGCGCAATAAACCGGACATCTTTGCGCAAGGCTCGGGGCCCAGCATCGCCGCCAATTCCTCCCGAGACTCGCGTCCATGTTGCCTTTCAAATGTGCTCCCTGGCTGGCCCGCAACACCTCGATTGCCGTGCTGGCCGCCGGGTTGGCGGGCTGCAGCAGCCAGCCGTCGTCCAGCGCCGAAGTGAGCTGCGCCGACATCGCCTATTCGGTGTACGACCCGGCGGAACCGCTCAATCGCGGGGTCTTCGCGTTTAACCGGGTGGTGGATGACTACGCCCTGGCGCCGGTCGCTCGCGGCTATCGCCACACGCCGGACTTTTTCCAGACGGGTGTGCATAACTTCGTGGCGAACTTCGGCGAGCCCGAGGTGTTTATCAACGACCTGCTGCAAGGCAACCCGATGCGTTCGGTCAATACGCTGGGGCGGTTCGCGTTGAATACCACGGTGGGCGTGGTGGGGTTGATCGACGTCTCCGGCATGGCCGGCATTCCACGTCATAAAGCCGACTTCGGCCAGACCTTCGGCGTGTGGGGCATCGGCGACGGGCCAATCGTCGAACTGCCGTTGCTCGGCACGTCCAACAGCCGCGATGCGGCCGGGCGTGTGCTGAGTTTCGTGGTCGACCCGTTCGGCGACAACAGCGATACCGTGGACACGCTCTCAACAATCAACACCGTCGGCGACATCGTCGATGGCCGAGCCGAAGTCTTGCCGCTGACCGACAGCCTGCAAAAACTGCCGGACTATTACAGCGCGTTGCGCAATGTGGTGGCCGAGCATCGCGCCGCTTTCGTGGTCGAGGGCAAACAAGGCTCGCCGAAGAACACTCAACCACAATGCACAGGAGCACCGGCCGATGGTTTCTGAAGGCCTGATTCTTCAACACCGCGTGACCCGCGACGACGAGGCGAATCTGCACTGCCGGGAAATCACCCTGCGCCTGTCCGCAGACTGTCGCCAACTGGTGCTCACCCGCTACACCGAACACTACGGCCCGGCGCTGGTGCGCTGGATCGAGCGCAGTCACACGGTGTCGGTGAGCGAGCTGTTTCGCTGGCTGGTCGCCAACGGTGAGGCGGATGTCAGTGAGCAGCGATCACTTCCTCCAACACCCGCGCTACGCACTGCACCGCCGCGTCCTCATCGCGGCGTTTATGCCAGGCCAGATGCACCGCAAACCCCTCAACCTCAATCGGCGGTTGCACGGCGTGCAGCGTCTTGGCCATCGGCATCGACAGGCACTGGCTGGGCAACATCGCAATCAGGTCCGAGCCCAACAGCAGATCCGGAACCATGACAAAGCTCGGCACGACGATCCCGACCCGTCGCGCCAGCCCCCTCCCTTTCAACAACTCGTCGAGCGGGCCCCAGGTTGCGCCTCGGCCAGACACCAGCACGTGTGGATAACTCAGCCAGCGGTCGAGATTGAAGTCTGCAATTGCAGGATGCCCGGCGCGCATCGCCACCACGAAATGCTCGTGCAACAGCAGGCGGCGGGTGTAGTCCGGTCCGAGGGGCGGGAAGACCGACATGGCCAGATCGCTTTGGCCGCGACTCAAACTTTCCTGAGCCGCTTCGCCGCCCTGCCAGGGTTGAATCACCAGGTCGATGCCCGGTGCCAACTCGGCCAGTCGCTGGTGCAACTGTTGCGCGACGATGATCGCCGGGAAGTCGGCCATGACGATGCGCACGGTTTGGCGCAGGGTACTCAGGTCGGCACTGGCAGCGCCGATCAGCGTGCTGACCGAGCCCAGAATCTGCTTCAACGGACCGCGCAAGGCCTGCGCCTTGGGGGTCAGTTGCATGCCGCCCGGTACGCGTTCGAGCAGACGATCCTGGAACAGATGCCGGCAACGCTCCAGCGCATTGGAGGCCGCCGGTTGCGACAGGCCGACACGCTCGGCGGCGCGGGAGACGTGGGCTTCGTCGAGCAACGCATCGAGCACGGTCAACAGATTGAGGTCCACCGAACGTAGATTCATTGAATCAATACCTAATTAGACAAACCATCCATTGGAGCAATTTATAGCACGCTGGCACGCTGTGGCTCCCTTCACTTGAACCGGGTAATCCCATGAACGACACCACGCTGATTATGAGTTTTCACCCGGATCTGGGACGTTCACACGCCAACCGCGCCTTGCTCGATGCCGTGAAAGATCTGCCAGGCGTCTCCATCGTCGATCTGTATGGGCTTTACCCGACCGATGAAGTCGACACCGCCGTGGAGGTGCAACGCTTGTTGTCGGCAAAACGGCTGGTGCTGCAATTTCCGGTGCAGTGGTACTCGACCCCGGCGCTGCTGAAAAACTGGCAGGACCGCGTGCTGACGCAGATGTACTACATCGCTTATGAAGCGCAGGGTTCCAGGCTTGAGGGGCTGCCGATCATGATTGTGGCGACGGCGGGCAATACGCCAGAGGCCTACAGTGAAACCGGCGTTAACCTGTTTCCCCTTGAGCAATTGTTGCAACCGTTGCGCGCGACTGCGCATCGCTGCCAATGGGCGTGGAGCGAGCCGTTTCTGGTGTATCGGGCCAACAAGCTGCCGGGCTCGGAGTTGAATGTCATCGCTACTGAATACCGGGCCAGGATTGAGCAGTTTCAACGCACCAATACGCCAATCGCTCACATGGCTTAACAAGTATCCGCAGCCACCTGCGTTATCATCGCCGGCCTGTGCGCCAAGAGTCTTGAACCCGGATGTCCGAATCACTGCCACTGCCTGACAACTGCACCCCACTGCCACCGGTTCTGGTCGGGCCGCTGTTGCGGCGCCTGGAGCCTTCACGGCTGGTGCTGTGGCTCGTGGGCACCCGGCCGTTATCGCTGACGTTGCGCCTGCAAGATGTTGGCGACATCCGCCTCGACGCCGGGCAATGCACGATCATTCCCGTCGGAACGCACGCCTTTATTCACTTGATCGATGTGCCGCTCGACAACGCCCTGCCCTGCGACACGTTGATCGAATACGACCTGCTGATTGATGACGCGATGACGGGCATCGCCGAATGGGCGCCGCATCTGTTGTATGGCGAAGCACGCTGCCCGAATTTTGTTTTGCGCTCGCGGATCGACCAACTGCTGCATGGTTCCTGCCGCAAACCTCATCACCCCGCCGCCGACGGCTTGCTTTGTGTCGATCATTTGCTGGCCTCGGAACATAAGGCCACTGAGCGCCCGGCGCTGCTGATGATGAGTGGCGATCAGGTGTACGCCGACGATGTCGCCGGGCCGATGCTGCGGGCCATTCATGCCTTGATCGCACGGCTGGGATTGTTCGGCGAACACCTCGAAGGCGCCGTGGTCAGCGACAGCGCCAAGCTCTATGAGCATGCGGCCAGCTACTACCACCGTGCGGATTTGTTACCGGCGCTGCAAAGCAATGAAACCCTGCGCGAGCGATTTTTCGGCGGGGCGCGCAAGCCGATTTTCACCAGCAGCAGTGCCGACAATCATCTGGTGACCTTCGCCGAGGTCATGGCCATGTACCTGCTGGTGTGGTCGCCGACACCCTGGACGCTGATCGCGCCCAAACCGCCGAAGTTGATTCCCGAACGGCGCGAGCGTTATGCGCTGGAGCAGACGCGCATCGATACCTTCAAGGCTGGCCTGGGCGGTGTCGCACGGGCCTTCGCGCATCTGCCGTGCCTGATGATCTTCGACGACCACGATATTACCGATGACTGGAATCTTTCCGCGCAATGGGAGGAAACGGCCTACGGCCACCCGTTCTCCAAGCGCATCATCGGCAACGCGCTGATTGCTTACATGCTGTGCCAGGGCTGGGGCAACAACCCGGATGCGTTCGGCGCGGTGCTGGCGAAGACCGATGGTTTCAGCGCGACCGGGGAAGACGGCTATCTCGACAGCCCGGTGCAGGACGCCTTGATCGATGAGCTGCTGAAGTTTCAGCACTGGCATTACGTGCTGCCCACCAGCCCGGCGATGGTGGTGCTCGACACCCGCACCCGGCGCTGGCGCAGCGAGATGACACTCAAGCAACCCTCGGGTCTATTGGACTGGGAAGCCCTCTGCGAACTGCAACAGGAACTGCTGGATCACCCGTCGGCGATCATCGTTTCGCCCGCGCCGGTGTTCGGTGTGAAGCTGATCGAAACCGTGCAACGGGTGTTCAGCTGGTTCGGTTATCCCCTTTTGGTGGACGCGGAAAACTGGATGGCCCATCGCGGCGCGGCGCAGGTGATCCTGAACATTTTCCGACACTCGCGTACACCGGGTAACTACGTGGTGCTGTCAGGCGATGTGCATTATTCCTTCGTCTACGAAGTGCTGATCCGACACCGCAAGGCGGGCCCCAGGATCTGGCAGATCACCAGCAGCGGCATCAAGAACGAATTTCCGCCGACGCTGCTGGAATGGTTCGACCGGCTCAACCGCTGGCTCTATTCGCCACGTTCACCACTGAACTGGCTGACCAAGCGCCGACGGATGCGCATCGTGCCGCATGTTCCGGAGCATGCCGAGGCGGGTGAACGGTTGTGGAATTCGGCGGGGATCGGGCAGGTGTTCTTTAATGAAAAAGGACAGCCGCAGGCGATTTACCAGCACAACTCGGATGGCTCGCCGAAGACGCGGATGGTGGCGCCTGAGGCTGAGGATTGAAGGTACACCCTGTATGACTGGTCATCCCCAAATCCTGTGGGAGCGGGCTTGCTCGCGAAAGCGGTTTGTCAGCCGCCATCAATGTTGACAGACACACCGCTTTCGCGAGCAAGCCCGCTCCCACAGTGGTTCTGAATATGAATCTCACCCGAACGCTGATCATCGGCAACTCCGGTTCCGGCAAAAGCTGGCTGGCCGAGCGATTGGCCGAGCAACTGCAAATACCCCGGATCGACCTAGACACCCTTCACTGGCTGTCCGACGAACACAGCATCACCCGCCCCCGCGCCGAAGCCCTGGGCATGGCGCGGATCGCAGCAGATGAAGAGCGCTGGGTGATCGAAGGTGTCTACGGCTGGATCGTCAGCGAACTTATCCACAGGGCCACGGCGTTGATCTGGCTGTGTATTGACGATGAGGAATGCGTCGCCAATGTTCGTCTGCGTGAGGCGAATCGGGATGAGCAGGACGAGAGGCTGATCGCCTTGCTCGACTGGGCCGGCAGTTATCGTGCTCGCGAAGGTTCCAGTGGGTTTGCCGCGCATCGGCAGTTGTTCGAAGGGTTCTCCGGTTCAAAACTGCGACTCATGAACCGCGCGGACATCACCGACTTCGCTGATTCCCGGCCGTATAAGAGCGAACCGCACCTGTAGGAGCCAGGCTTGCCGGCGAAAGCGTCCTCAAGAGCGCCTTCGCCGGCAAGCCTGGCTCCTACAAAAAGCGGTCAGCATTAAAGTCGTTCAGACCGTTTTCACCGCCCGACCAACCCCTCTGACAATCATCTCCACCTCGCGCTCATCAATCGTCAGCGGTGGCAGCAGGCGGATGGTCTTGCCCCGTGTCACGTTGATCAGCAAGGCGTGATCCCGGGCGGCGATCAGGGTCAGGTCGCGGATCGGTTGCTTGAGTTCGATGCCGATCATCAAACCCTGGCCGCGAATCGCCAGCACGTTCGGGTCATCGGCCAACTCGGTGCGCAATCTCGCAAGCAGGCGTTCGCCCTGTATTTTGGCGTTTGCCAGCAGGCCCTGTTCTTCGATGATGTCCAGCACGGTGCAACCCACGCGGCAGGCCAGTGGATTACCGCCGAACGTGCTGCCGTGGCTGCCGGGGGTGAAGAGGTCGGCGGCTTTGCCCCGGGCCAGGCAGGCACCGATGGGGACGCCGTTACCGAGGCCTTTGGCCAACGTCATGACGTCCGGAACGATGCCTTCGTGCTGGAACGCAAACCACTGGCCGGTGCGACCGATGCCGGTCTGGATTTCATCGAGCATCATCAGCCAGCCACGCCGATTGCACAGGTCGCGCACGGCCTTGAGGTAACCGGGCGGGGCCAGTTGCACACCGCTTTCACCCTGGATCGGCTCCATCAGGATTGCCACGATTCTTGCGCCGTGGGCCTGCTGGACCTTGTCCAGCGCCTTGAGGTCGCCGAACGGCACTTTGACGAAATCACCCGGCAGTTCATTGAACCCCAGGCGCACGGCCGGGCCATCGCTGGCGGACAGGGTGCCGAGTGTCCGGCCATGGAACGCGTTTTCCATGACGACCACCAAGGGTTGTTCGATGCCTCTGTGCCAGCCATGCAGCCGCGCCAGTTTCAGCGCAGTCTCGTTGGCTTCGGCACCGGAGTTATTGAAGAACGCCCGCTCCATGTCCGCCAGCCGCGTCAGTTTCTGCGCCAGCCGCTGTTGCCAGTCGATGCTGTAGAGGTTGGAGGTGTGCAGCAGCAGACCGGCCTGTTCGCTGATCGCCGAGACGATTTTAGGATGAGAGTGCCCAACGTTGGTCACCGCCACGCCCGCCACCGCGTCCAGGTATTCACGACCGGCCTGATCCCACAGGCGCGTGCCCAGGCCTTTACTGAAACTCAGTGCCAGCGGTTGGTAAGTACTCATCAGGCAGGCGGCGGTCATGACATCAAGCTCCATCAATGGTCGGTGTTTTTGCAGTATGGTTAGCCACCTGAACTGGATAAACGCTGCAATACTTCAATCATTTTAAAGTCGGGCTTGATAATGGATTTGTTCCAGGCAATGACCGTGTACGTAAGAGTAGTGGAATCCGGCAGCATGACCGCCGCCGCTTTTCAGTGCGAAATGTCCACCACCATGGTGGGCAATCACCTGCGGGCACTGGAGCAGCGTCTGGGTGTGCGCTTGCTCAACCGTACGACCCGGCGCCAACGGCTGACGGAATTTGGCACCGCGTACTATCAACGCTGCCTGGAAGTGCTGGGACTGGTGGCCGAATCCGAACGCCTGGCCGAGCAGGCCCTCGACGAGCCGAGCGGCACCCTGCGCATTACCGCACCGCTGACCTTCGGCACGGAAAAACTGGCACCGGCGCTTAGCGAATTCGCCCTGCTGTGCCCACGCGTCAAACTGGATGTGGTCCTCACCAACCGCCGCCCGGACCTGCTTGAAAACGGCATCGACGTAGCGTTTCGTCTGGGCAACATGGAACAGACCAACCTGATCGCCCGTCCACTGGTGGACTACACCCTGACCATGTGCGCATCGCCGATCTACCTGGCGCGTCGCGGCAACCCGGAAAAACCTGATGACCTGCGACACCACGACTGCCTGTCCTTCGCCTACCCGGCCGGTGATGACTGGCAATCGGTGGAAAAGGAATGGCGTCTGAGCGGGGCCGAAGGCGAGGTAGCGGTGGCGGTCAGTGGACCGATGCTGATCAACAGCTCCGCCGGTTTGCATCAGGCGGCACGCACCGGCATGGGCATCGTGCTGTTACCCGACGCCTTGGTAGAACAAGACCTCAAAGACGGAACACTGGTGGCCTTGATGCCGAATTACCCGCCGCCGAGCCGGCCAATGAGCCTGATGTACGCTCAGGATCGCTACCGCTTGCCGAAATTACGCCGTTTCGTCGACTTCGCCATGGCGATGTGGGGCAAGCACTAGGCGGTTGAATGCACCATCGACTAATCTCCTCGACTGGCGGGTCGCTTTGGTCAGGGAGAGCAGTGATGGATGGGGCCTCGGATATTGAAGCGTTGAAGTTCAATCTGTCGGATTTGAACGAAGACATGCTGCACACCATCCTGGAACTGGTCAGTGATGGCATCTGGGACTGGAACGCCAATACCGGGTTCGTTTACCGCAACCGCGGCTGGTACGAAATGCTCGGCTATGCGCCTCATTCCCTCAACAACACGGTATTCACCTGGGAATCGGTGATGCATCCCGAGGATTACCCACGGGTCATGGCCCTGTTTGACGCCTACCTGAGCCAACAGGCTCCCGGCTATCAGGCCGAGTATCGCTGCCGCATGCAGGATGGTAGCTATACCTGGGTCGAAGACCGCGGCTACGTACTCGCCCGCAACGCCGACGGTTCGGTGGCGCGCATGGTCGGTGCGCACCGCAGCATCGAAGACAAGAAGCGCTTGTTCGAAGAGCTTGAACGAAAGAACAAATCCCTCGAAGCCATCGTCGAAGAACGCACCCGCGAGTTATCCCGGGTCAACCAGCAACTGCAGATTCAGCTCGAAGAAAACCGCAAACTGGCGGAAACCGACGCACTGACCACAATCGCCAATCGCCATCGCCTGAGCAAGGACCTTCCTCAGGCATGTGATCGCGCCCAGCGCTTCCGACAGCCGCTGTCGCTGATTGCCATGGACATCGACGACTTCAAGAACATCAACGATCACTACGGTCATGCCTTGGGGGATGCCGCGCTGGTGCAGGTTGTCCAGAGCGTGAAACATTGCGTACGCGACGGCGACTTGCTGGCGCGCTGGGGCGGTGACGAGTTCATCATCATTCTTCCCGATACCCCGTTGGCCGACGCCAGAAACCTCGCGGAGACAATCCGCCATAGCGTCGCCAGTTTGCTGCCAGTGGGAGACTTTCAAGTCACCATGAGTTTTGGCGTCGTACAACGCTTTGAAGAAGAACAACAGACCGGGCTGCTGGCCAGGGCTGATCAAGCGTTGTATCGGTCGAAAGTGGCGGGCAAGAATGTGATTTCGGGGTAAGCGTTTTTCTCGCCCCTCACATCCCCGCCTTCACCAACACCGGTTTCTCTTGATACCGCTCCGGAAACAACTTCTTCAACTGCGCCACTTTCGGTAGATCGTTGATAACGATGTACGGATAGGTGGGGTGTTCAGTCAGAAAGTCCTGATGTTCCTCTTCTGCCGGGTAGAAACCGTTATAGGTTTCCAGTTTGGTGACGATCGGTTTGTTGAACGATTTCGCAGCGTCGAGCTGGGCTATGTAGGCCTGGGCAACACGTTGCTGCTCGCTGTTTTCCGGAAAAATCGCCGAGCGATACTGCGTGCCGTGGTCAGGTCCCTGACGATTGAGTTCGGTCGGGTTGTGAGCCACCGAGAAGTAGATCTGCAACAAGGTGCCGTAGCTGACCTGAGTGGGGTCGAAGGTCACCTCGACCGATTCCGCGTGACCGGTATTGCCGTCGCTGACCCGCTCGTATTGAGCGGTGTCGGCCGCCCCGCCCGCGTAACCGGAGACGGCTTTCTTCACGCCTTTGACATGCTGAAACACACCTTGGACGCCCCAGAAGCAACCGCCGGCGAACACGGCGGTTTCGCTGTGGGCCTGGGTGATTTCGTCGAGGGTGGGTGCGGGGATGATGACCGCGTCTTCGGTGGACCCGAAAGAGAACGCAGAGCATTGGCCGATGACGCCAGCGGCGGCCAGTCCCAACAGGGTGCGACGCAAGGTGAACAGGGTTTTCATGAGGCTGACTCCTGAATCAGTGAAGTGGCGATCAACCGAACGTAAAGGCATACGCCGAGACACCCGGATCGAGAAATTCGATGCTGAACGTCCGATCCGTTACTGCGCCGGACTGGCGCACCAGCTGATACAAACGTTGTTCGGTGACGCTACCGCTGCCATCGGGTGCCACGTCCGTACCGTGGGCATCGCCGGGGGCTTTTCCGTCAATCAGCACTTTGAAGCGCACCGGTCTGCCGTCTGCGCCGGGGCCCAGTACCAGATGCAAATCACGTGCGTGGAAGCGGTAGACAATGCGACTGGCGGGCGCGCTTGAAGTGGCCCGCTCCGAACCGACCGTCCACTGACCACCCAGGCTCCAGTCATTCAGGGCCAGTTGCGGCGGAGGGTTGTAGGTCGTCAACTTGTCGGGAACCAGACTGGTTTCGGGGACGAAATGCTCCGAGCGCTGGTAGCCGACATAGGTTTCCGGCGACTGCACTTCGTTCATGTCCGGCGCGAGTTGAACACCCTCGGCATTGGCATTGATCAACCCGTCATCCACCTTGGCGGCACCCGCTTCACGCAGCAATTGCTGGATCACCCGCTCCGACTCGGCGTACTCGCCTTCGCCAAAGTGGTGATAACGAATGCGCCCCTGGGCGTCGGCAAAATAGTGGGCCGGCCAATACTCATTGTTGAAAGCTCGCCAGATCTTGAATTCATTGTCGATGGCCACCGGGTAGTTGATACCCAGGTCCTTCATGGCTTTGGTGACGTTGCCTACGTTGCGCTCGAAGGCGAACTCGGGTGCATGGACGCCGATCACCACCAACCCCTGATCGCGGTATTTTTCAGCCCAGGCTTTTACATACGGCAAGCTGCGCAGGCAGTTGATGCAGGAGTAAGTCCAGAAATCCACCAGCACTACCTTGCCCTTCAACGCCTGGGCATCGAGTGGTGGCGAGTTGAGCCATTGCACGGCGCCATCCAGCGATGGAAGCTTGCCTTCGATGGGCAGTGTGCCCGGCGCTTTGTCAGCCACGCTCATCGCACCATCAGCAGCCGGGGTTCTCGCCATCATCGCCCCGCTGCCGTTCGGTGTCTTACCGGCCAAACGGCCCACCAGCGCCTGCTCGATACCACCAGTAGATGCCGTGGAAAACCGCGCCAGAATCCCGGTATCAAGCCCCAACGCAATCGCCGCCACACCGGCCAGCATGGCCGCGCCCAAACCTCGACGGACCCACTCGCCAGCACCGATGGAACGCTTCATGGCGGCGAAAACCTTACCGCCCAGCAGCAACGCAACCGCAAGGGAAGTGGCGGCACCGGCGGCGTAGGCCAGCAGCAACAGGGTGGTGGCGATGCTTGCCCCTTGCAGCGCGGCACCGGTTAACAACAGGCCCAGAATTGGCCCGGCACACGGCGCCCAGAGCAGCCCCGTGGCAACACCGATCAAAAACGAAGCGCCGGGACGCGGCCGGGCATCGGCGCCCGCCGCCTCTGACAACCGACTGCCAGCCGCCACCAACGGGCGCGTCAGACGTTCGGCCAACTGCGGCAGCAACAGCGTCAGCCCGAACAGGGCGACAAACACCAGCGCGAGCCAACGTCCATACTGATTGAGTTGCACCACCCAACCGCCGCCCACTGCCGCCAATGAAGCGACCAGCGCGAAGGTCAGCGCCATGCCCGCCAGCAGCGGCAGGCTGCTCTTCATGAACGGCTGCCCGGTGCGAGCGAAGACAAACGGCAACACCGGCAGAATGCACGGGCTGACGATCGTCAGCACACCACCGAGATAAGCGAGGATCAGAAGCCACATAGCGTCGACCTGCAGGAAATGAGAGAAAAAGGAATCAAGCCGCCTGTGGCTTGAAGGTCATCGCCAGACCGTTCATGCAGTAGCGCAGACCGGTGGGTTTGGGCCCATCGTCGAAGACATGGCCCAGATGACCGCCGCAACGCCGGCAGTGAACCTCTTCGCGCAACACACCAAAGGACCGGTCCTGACGGGTCGCCACCGCCTTGTCCAGCGGTGCCCAGAAACTCGGCCAGCCGGTGTGGCTGTCGAACTTGGTGGCAGAGGAAAACAGCGGCAGATCGCAACCGGCACAGGCAAAGGTTCCATCACGATGCTCATTGTTCAGCGCACTGCTGTAAGCCCGTTCGGTGCCCTCTTCCCGCAGGATTTCGTACTGCTCGTCACTGAGCAGGGCACGCCATTCGCTGTCAGTGTGCGTCACCTCGAAAACCTCCGCCGCGCTGGCCTCGCTGACCAGCGCATAGCTGGCCGCAAATTTTGGCAATACACCGATCGCCAGGGCTGCAACCCCCAGCCCGCCGCTCGCTACAAGAAATTGTCGCCGTGAAAACATGGCCGTCTCCAAAATCCAAAGTGCCTTTCATGGAACACAGCCTAGGCTTGGGTTGATCGCCAAATCCTCACGGGAAGTTAAACAATTCGTGATAACTCTGGCCCCGGAAAACCCGCACAATGCGCTCATTGCGCCGAAGGATTGAGCTTGATGGAACCGACCAAACGCGTCCTCGTGGTCGAGGACGACCTGCATATCGCCGACCTTATCTGCCTGCATCTTCGTGATGAGCAGTTCGAGGTGGTGCACTGCGCCGATGGCGATGAAGGCATGCGAATGCTGCAGCAAGGAAGCTGGGATGCACTGATCCTCGACCTGATGCTGCCGGGCGTCGATGGCCTGGAAATCTGCCGGCGCGCCCGCGCCATGGCCCGCTACACACCGATCATCATCACCAGCGCACGCTCAAGTGAAGTGCACCGGATTCTGGGGCTGGAACTCGGTGCCGACGATTACCTGGCCAAACCCTTTTCCATGCTCGAGCTGGTCGCCCGGGTCAAAGCGCTGTTGCGGCGGGTCGACGCCATGGCCCGCAACCTGAAAATGGACGCCGGCAGCCTGATCACGGACGGGCTCGCCATCGATCCGATCACCCGCGACGTGTCCCTTGACGGTCGCCGCCTCGACCTCACGCCACGGGAGTTCGACCTGTTGTATTTCTTCGCCCGCCAGCCCGGCAAGGTGTTCTCGCGCATGGACCTGCTCAATGCCGTGTGGGGTTACAGCCATGAAGGCTACGAGCACACGGTCAATACCCACATCAACCGCCTGCGCGCGAAAATCGAGGCCGACCCGGCACAACCGGTGCGCATCCTCACGGTGTGGGGCCGAGGCTACAAATTCGCGGCCAGGGAGGAACAGCCATGAGGCTGACCCTCACCCAGCGGCTGTCGCTGGTGTTCGCCGTGCTGTTGTTGGTGTGCTGCGGCACCTCGGCATGGATGCAGGTACGTTCCAACCAGATGCATGAACAGGAAGTGGTGCAAGGGCTGTCGCGGGATCTGGCCCAGCACATCGCCCGTGACACCGTGCTGATGGACACCCAGGGCCTGATGCCCAATGCCGTGCGTGACCTGTTCAGCAAACTGATGCTGGTCAATCCCAGTGTCGAGGTCTATCTGCTCGACACCGAGGGCAAGATTGTCGGCAGCGCCGCGCCCGAGGGCCGGATTCATCGGGAGCGGATCGACCTCGCGCCGATCCAGCGCCTGCTCAAAGGCGATGCCCTGCCGATTCTCGGCGACGACCCGCGCAGCGCCGATGCGCGCAAGGTGTTCAGCGCCGCGCCGCTGAAAGTTGACGGCAAGCCGGCCGGTTATCTCTATGTGGTGCTGCTCGGTGAGGACCACGATCGCCTGGCTGAACGCGGCGCCACCAGTGCGGCACTCAATACCGCCCTGTTATCGATCGGGTTGGTCGCACTGCTGTGCCTGATTGCCGGTCTCACCGCGTTTGCACTGATTACCCGACCTTTGCGTCGACTGACCGAAACCGTCAGCCAGTTCGACATCGATGGCGTCCCGGCCACGCCTCCTGAATCAGCGCCGGTGGAAAAAACCGCCAGCCACGATGAAATTGCCATTCTCGACGCCACCTTCCGACAGATGCAGGCGCGCCTCAGTGAACAATGGCGTTCGTTGACCCGCCAGGATCAGGAACGCCGCGAACTGGTGGCGAACATTTCCCACGACTTGCGCACGCCGCTGGCCTCCCTGCACGGTTACCTGGAAACCCTGTCGATGAAGGACGCCACGTTGTCCCCCGCCGACCGCCGCCGCTACCTCGGCATCGCCCTGGATCAAAGCCGCAAAGTCGGCGGTCTGGCGCAATCGCTGCTGGAGCTGGTGCGACTGGAACATGGTTTTGTGCAACCGGTGCTGGAGCGCTTCTCCCTGACCGACCTGGTGCAGGACATCTTCCAGAAATTCGAACTGACCGCCGAGGCGCGTCAGGTCGAACTGAAAGCCAACTTTGCCCCCAACGTTGCAGCCGCCTGCGCCGATCTGGGGCTGATTGAACGGGTGCTCACCAATCTGTTCGACAACGCTCTGCGCCACACCGCCCAAGGTGGGGAAGTCGAACTGAGCCTGCGCCCTCAAGGGTCTTTCGTCGAAGTCACCGTCAGCGACACCGGGCCCGGCATCGCGCCAGAACTGCGCGAAGGGTTGTTCCTGCGCCCGTTCAACATTGGCGGGGCAAGGCGCGATGGCGGACTCGGGCTGCGAATCGTGCATCGGATCCTGCAACTGCACGGTCGCGATATCCAGCTGATCGACGTGCCCGGGCGCGGTGCAACGTTCCGCTTCACACTGCCGGTTGATCAGCAAACCGCAGAGCAATGGGCGGTGCGGTCGATGAATCTGAATTCACCGGGGAAATAGTCGCCGCAACCGCTATGATCCCGACTTCACTTTTCGGCAAGGACGCTGCTCGATGCTCAACACTCTGGAAAACACCCCGCTGTGGGTTTATGCAATATTTCTGCTGCTCTGTTACTACGGCATCAAAGCCCTGTCCCCGACCCGTGAAAGCAAGTTTTCACTGCTGATCACACCGCCGATTTTGCTGGGCTGGTCGCTGTATTCGTTGAATCTGACACCCGACTTCTCACTCTCTATCAGTTGCTGGCTGGCTGCGGTGATCGTGGGCAGCGTCGTCGCACTGGTGATTTTTTCGCGCAAGGGTGTCGAGCTGGATCAAGCGCAAACCGGGTTGATCGTGCCGGGCACAGCAAAAACCCTGGTGCTTTACCTGCTGTTTTTCGCTGTTAACTATTACTTTGGCTACCAGGCCGAGGTTGATCCGCAGCATTCGGCCACGCTGCCGATGGTGTTGCTCAAGGCGTGTGCATCGGGCTTTTCGAGCGGTTTGTTCTGCGGACGCTCATTCCGGTTTTATCAAACGTTCCGCTCCCTGAAGCCCGCCATCCTGTAGGAGCCGGCTTGTTGGCGATGGCGGAGGGTCAGTCAATATTGGTATCGACTGACACGCCGCCATCGCCAGCAAGCCGGCTCCTACAAGGTGGTGTTATCCAGTTCTTTTGCCCGCTCGCCTGTTCACCCGTGACAACGCCGCGCAGGTCCAATAGATTAGGCGGCCTGAAAAAGCCCTGTGCTTTTTCGCCCCAATTCAAGTTAAAGAAGTAGTGAAATTTCAATGTCCGATTCCAATACCGCTGAATCCGTAGTCACCTTGTCGTCCAAAGCGGAATACGAAAACTCCATCAATCTTTCACAGCACGTGCCCCAGGCCAAGACCATCGCCGAGATGGTGCTGGACGCTTTCCAGTCCACCCGGGAAAGCGACCAGATCCGCGAGCTGCGCGCCGCGATTCGCCAGGCCCACGACCGCTTCGACGACGATAAAGCCTATGAATTGATGGGCGAACTCAAGCAACTCAAGGACGCCGAGGCGGCCGATATCGCGGCCCTTGAAGACCTGAGCAGCAAATTCTCGATCAGCCGGATCCTTTCCAGCTTCAAGGACGATCCTGCGTTTCAGGAGATCGTCTACGGTCTGGCCCTGAAAGTACTGAACCAGACGCATCAGGCCATCAGCAACCCAACCAGTGGCAAGAGCAAAACGGCCCGCGCCAAGAAAGATGTCGAAGTGTTCACCATCAGCAAGGACGGCATCAGCGTCACGCTGCCGCTGCGCACTCCGCGTTCGCGCCTCAACGTTGACCGTGAGGCCCTGGAGTTCCTCGGCTTTACCTTTGTCGGCGAAGGCGATGAAGCAGAGCTGGAAAGCGAATCGTTCCTGGACAGTAGCGGAACCGAACACGCCGTTAACCGCAAAAACATCATCACCGCGCTTCAGCAGCAAACCGCGTTCGATGGCTACAGCATCGCCGCGCAGTAACACTTCCCGCTCAGCAGCGCCTCAAGCGCCACTGACCTAAAAGCCCCGCCCTAGAGCGGGGCTTTTTATTGCCCGCGATTCCGGCAAAAGCGCGATTACTCTCTGTGTATCGACGCCAGAAAAAAACTTCCCTTAACCCTTGAGCACCACGGGTCCGCCTGCGGGGAACGTCAACTTTCTTTCCAGCCCAAGACCTCAGTGGTGCGATTGCTGAGGTCATCATGCACCCGACCCCCTTGTATCGTCAGTTAGCCAACCACTACCTCGACGCGATCCGCAGCGGCACCTTGAAAACCGGGGAACGCTTCCCCTCCATTCGGCTGATGATGGAAAAACACGCCGTCAGCCTGTCGACCGCGGTGCAGGTGTGCCGGGAGCTTGAGGACTATGGCGTCCTGGAAGCCCGTCCGCGTTCCGGCAACTACATTCGCCAGCCGGACACCTTGCCCAAACCGGTCGTGACCACAACGCCTGCGCCCCTTGATACCGAGGTCTATCTCGGCATTCACGAGCAAGTGTCATCGGTACTCAAGGCCAGCCAACGCGCGACGGTCAAGGTCAATTTCGCCAGTGCCTACTGCGCGCCGGAACTCTATCCGTTGAAGATTCTGCAAGACCATATGAGCAAGGCATTGCGTCAGGATCAGAAACTGCTGGGTGCGACAGGCCCGACCTGCGGCAACATCGAGTTGCGCAACATCCTTGCCCGGCGAGCGTTGACGGCAAAGGCCAACCTGAGCGCCGAGAAAATGGTGATCACCAACGGCGCGACCGAAGCGATCAACCTGGCCTTGCGTGCGGTGACCCACCCCGGCGACACCGTGGCCGTGGAATCCCCGACCTTTTACGGCCTGCTGCAAATTCTCGAAAGTTTGAACTTGCGAGTGCTCGAAGTCCCGGCAACGGCCCATTCGGGCATCAATCTGTTCGCGCTCGAACAGCTGTTGCAAGGCCCCGAACGGATTCGGGCGCTGATCGTCATTCCCAATCTGCAGAATCCGCTCGGCAGCATCATGCCCGACACCCACAAGGCGCGGCTGGTGCAATTGTGTGCCGAGCACGGCACCGTGCTGATCGAAGACGATACCTACGGCGACCTGGTGGACACCGAGCAGCCGTTATCCACGCTCAAACACTGGGATCGCACCGACAACGTCATCTACTGCGCGTCGCTGAACAAAACGCTGGCGCCGGGCATACGCCTGGGCTGGATCAGCGCCGGGCAGTGGCACGACCGCGTGGAAATGCTCAAACACACGCAGTCCCGAGGTTGTGAAGCGTTGTCGCAACTGGCGGTCAGTGCGTTCATGAAGACGCCGTCCTACGAACGTTACCTGCGCCGCTTGAGGAAAACGCTGACACAGCAGCGCCAACAGATGAGTGCGGCGATCACTCGCTATTTTCCACCGGGCACCCGCATCACCCATCCACGGGGCGGTACGTTGTTGTGGGTGGAACTGCCGGCTGAACAGGCGTCCATGGCGTTTTTTCATGCGGCGTTGAAGGTGGGCATCCAGATTTTGCCTGGGGATATCTTTTCCAACGCCCAGCGCTTCAGTCACTTTGTGCGGATCGGTTGTGGGGCGCCGTATTCGCCGAAGATTGATGAGGCGCTGGCGACCCTCGGCCAGCTCCTCAAAAACCAGAGCTGACGTATTTCCTGTAGGAGCGAGGCTTGCCCGCGAAGAACGATAATGCGGTCATTCAGGAGAACCGCGTTATCGTTCTTCGCGGGCAAGTCGGAACGCCGCACCGCTCGCTCCTACAGGGGGTTGGCGTGCAGGCAGATGATGTGCGGGTCATCGTTCCAATGCGGAAAGCGCTCGGCGATCAACGGGTCATGGCCGGGAATGACGTGGTCTTCGCCATCGGCCAAACGGTCGATTTCGATAAACGCTTCCAGCGTCTGCGCCAGATCATCAATGATCGGAAACGGACTGCGCTGGCGAATGTTCGCCCACAAATGCGCCGCATCCGACGCCAGAACAATCCACCCGCGTGCGGTGTTCACCCGCACCACCTGGCTACCCGGCGTATGGCCGCCCACCGGGTGCAGCGTCACGCCGGGAACCACCTCGACCGTGCCGGTATGCAAGCGCAAGCGTCCCTCGAACAGCGGTGGCAACGCCGACATCACATCCTCGACCTCGTAGGTTTTGTTCACCGTGCGATGGGCCATTTTCGGTCCGGTGCAGAAACGCAGCTCCGCTTCCTGCAAATGCACCGTGGCTTTCGGAAACAACCCCAGGTTGCCGGCGTGGTCCCAGTGCAAATGGGTGAGGATCAGGTTCTCGACCTGCCCCGGATCGATGTCCAGTTGACGTAGGGATTCTTCCGGCAGGCGGTACATCTGACGGTTGCGCCGATCCGCTGTCGCGGGTTGAAAGCACGTGTCGACCACAATCACCTGCTGCTCATTACGAATGACCCAGAAGTAGTAATCCAGCGGCATCGACGCATTCGGATCACCGCAGCAGGCGTCGTAAAGAAAGTTCTCCCGGGCAGTGCGCTGGGCATTGGCGCCGACTCGGATGGCGAACACTTCGTACACAGGAACGGACATATTCACCTCCCGATCAGGCCACTGCAGCGGTTTTGAGGGTCGGACGGAAGTCGAAATCGATCTCGTCGCTAATCCCCAGATCCTGCGCCAGACGATGCAGGCCGCTGTAGTCGCGCATGATCGTGGCGTTCTTGTTGCTCTCCCGGGTGTCGGCGATGATCAGCGCAGCGTCTTCGACGCCGAGCTGCGTCAGAATCGCCTCCCACATCGAGTAGTCCTGAGCGACAAAGGCACTCAGCGCCACCGACAACGTCTGTGCGAAAAATGCCCGTTGAGGCGGCTGCATGTTGGCGTACATGACCTTCGCCACTTCCGCGAGAATCTTGCTGTGGGCATATTCGTCGCGGTTGTGCAGTTCTGCCACGCGGCGGTTTTGCGGCTGAATGGTTTGATCGTCGGCCAACAGATCGAGGTACGCGTTGACGCTGATCTCGGCCACTACCGCGAAGGTGATCGCTGCCAGATCGCGCTGCCACTGCTCGGGCAATTCCTCACGCAGCGCGGCAAGACGCAGATAGGTCACCGACGGCGGCAGGTCCAGATCCTGATCAAGCGCTCGATCCTCTTTGGTCCGCTCAATGGCCCGCAGGTGCATGAGCGTGTGGTAGTGCTCGTCGATCAACGTCTGCTGCATCGCTTCGCGAAAATGCCAGTCGTTTTTGCCCAGGTACTGATTGGCGATGACGCTCAGCGCAGGGTTCACCACGTGCTCTTCAGCCGTGACCGTGCGCAGGTTGTAGCCGATCCAGCCCCAGGTCACCACGGTGCTTTTGAGCTCGTCGCTCAGGGCCTGGAATTTCGGGTGATGGAAAAACGGCACCATGCACTCCGGGTAATCCGGACGCGCCGGGTCGAACGTTTCGCTGCCCGAGGTCTTGTCCGGTGCGCACACCGTGGCCCTTTTGGTCCAGGCCTGATTGAGCCGCACGACCAGTTGATGATCGACCTTGGCGATCTCGATTGCTGTTTGCATGACGCGATACCTGTAAGACGCGTACCCGCCGAGGGGTACGCCGATGGAATGGTGGGCGACGGATGAATCAGGCCAGCCAGTAGCGGGTCAGGTTTCGCGCCGGGTCAGTGTATCGACTGCGGGCGTGGATCATTCGCCAATTGTCCCAAATCAGCATGCAGCCGTCGGGAATCAGCACCGGCGTGTTGTGCTGGATGAAGTATTCCTCGCCGAGCATCGCGAACCTGGCCAGTGGCGATGAGCTGTTCGTCACCTTCGATTGCTGCAGATCCTCCTCGGAAGGGTTCACATCGCCGTAGTGAAACTGGTTGTAGCTGAAGCGGAAAATGTCCCCGTCCTCTGTAGGCGTCAGGATGTATTCCTTGACCCGCGTTTGCGCCACTTCACCCGGTTTGGCGGTGGCCACGAACTCCACGGGTGTGTCGTCGATCCATTCGCGCAGCTCGGGCTCCGTGCGTTCGAGGAATGCCAGGAACTCGATCCCGTCGACCAACCCGGTATGCCCGCCACCGCACGTGGCCTGATGATGACAATGCAGCGCCAGATAACGCGGCGGTGGGCCGTAGACCGGCGCTTCGGTGTGCGGTCCGATGCCGTTCATGCTCTGGGAGTACGGCAACGCTTCGTACCCCGGTTTGCGGGTAATGGCGAAGGCCGTCTGCCCGTTGAATTGCGGAATGATCTGACCGAACGCCTGCAATGTGCCGACGACATCGTAGGCAAATTCGGCTGGGGTCAGTACCGTCCAGCCGCGGGACGACAATTCGTCATGGCGGTGGCCCAGTGAAACGTAAGGTGTAGACGCAACAATCCCTTGATCTGACATGGTGAAGTTCCTGGCGGTTTATCAGGCGTTAACGGTTGAGGTGTAAGCGGCAATGAATTCGCGGCAGGCGTTGCCTGGTCGGTAGCGCTGCTCGTCGATGCTCTGCACGGGGGTGATTTCGGCGGCGGTGCCCGTCAGAAAACACTCATCGAAATCGCCAAGCTCCGTAGGAAGAATGGTGCGCTCGACCACTTGGTAATCCAGCGCCCCGGCCAATTCGATAACGGTCTGGCGGGTGATCCCATTGAGGAAGCAATCAGGCAGCGGCGTGTGCAGCGTCCGGTCCTTGACGAAAAACACGTTGGCGCTGGTGGCTTCGGCGACGTGACCGCGCCAGTCGAGCATCAACGCGTCGTGAAAACCGTTGTTTTCCGCATCGTGCTTGCTGAGCGTGGCGATCTGGTAATGCCCGGACGCCTTGGCTTCGAACGGGCTGCTGCTGGGTGGCGGACGCCGCCACTGCGCGGTCTTCAAGCGAATGCCGCCCATGTGCCCCGCCGGGTCGAAGTAACTCGGCCATTGCCAGCAGGCGATCGCCACGTGCACGCGGTTGAAACGAGCCGAGGTCGAGATCATTTCACTGCCGCGCCACGCCACCGGCCGCAGATAACCGTCCACGACGTTGTTGCGTTGCAGCAGTTCATGACTGGCCGCTTCCAGTTCGGCCAGCTCATAGGGAATAGCGAAATCCATCAACTGTGCCGAGCGATACAGCCGCTCGCTGTGTTCGCGCAGCTTGAAGATCTTGCCGTTGTAGACGCGCTCCCCTTCGTACACCGTACTCGCGTAATGCAGGCCGTGACTCAGCACATGCAGTCGCGCCTGGGACCACTCGACGAACTCGCCGTCGAGCCAGATAAAACCTTCTCGCTGATCAAACGGAATACTGCTCATATCCTTATCTCCTGATGAATCGTCCTACGCCGTTTCGAGCAGGACCGGTATCAATTCGGGCACTGCCGCAGGCTCCGGCTGAAAGAAGAACGCACGTTCGCCAAACGCTGGCCGCAACTCATCGAACCAGGTCGCGTTCGGATCAAAGCGCGCATAGAACGTGCGCAATACCCATTGCGGGTCCCGAGCCTGGAGAAACTGCAGCACGAAGACTTTTTCCCCGGCCACGGTCTCGATGCCGTTGATCAATACCTTGCCGTAGAAGGTGCTCATGGACGGCCCGCGTACTGTGCGCGCCAGCCCGGACACCGTGCGGTAAGCCGCCTGGAAGATCTCGAACGCCCGCGCCAGCGGCATCGCAAAGTAGTGGCTGGGCCCGGTATCGCGCTCGACGAACATGTAATAAGGCACCGCTCCCAGCCGCACGCCTTCAGTCCACAATTCGGCCCAATCGCCGGGGTTTTCGTTGATGTGGCGGATCACCGGCGCCTGCATGCGCAACGTCGCGCCGGTGGAACGAATGCGTTCGACAGCCTGCCGGGCAATGTCCTGGCGAATCTCGACCGGGTGGTTGTAGTGCCCCATGACCGACAGGTTTTTCCCGGCCGCAACGATGCGCCTGAACAGATCCAGCAGCTCCGGCGCATCCTTGTCGCTGACAAACCGCTGCGGCCAATACGCCACGGACTTGGTGCCGATGCGGATGCTTTTGAGGTGCGGCAGCGCCAGCAGCGGCTCGATGTAACCGGCCAGAGAACGGGTGTTCATGATCATCGGATCGCCACCGGTGATCAGCACATCCGTCACTTCAGTGTGCACCCGCAAGTAATTCACCAGCTCCTGGGACTCACGCGCGTTGAACTTGAGCTCTTCTTCGCCGATGAACTGCGCCCAGCGGAAACAGAACGTGCAGTAGGCGTGACACGTCTGACCTGCACCGGGGAAAAACAGCACGGTCTCGCGGTACTTGTGCTGAATGCCCGGCAGGACTTTTCCGTCGAGGGTCGCGCCGTTGTGCGTCAGCTGCCCGGCCGGATGCGGGTTCATGCGCAACCAGATTGCCTCGATCCGTCGCTTGATGGCGACGGCATCATCCCGTTCGATCAGTTGCTTGAGCGACGCGTATTCGTCCGGCAGCAGCATGTCCTTGTGGGGAAAGGTCATGCGAAAAATCGGATCGTCCGGAATGTTGTTCCAGTCGATCAACGTGCCCAGCACATATTCATTGGTGCGAAACGGCATGACCCTGGCCACCACGTTCATGGCTTCCTGCAACGCTGGCGTCAGTTTTTGCCAGTACGGCGTGTCGCGAATGGTGCGTGAGTTGTAGGGTTTGTATCTTTCCAGCTCCGACGGTCCCTGCATGGCAGCGCTCCTGGTGATTGCCTGGCGTTAGTTACTGGATGGCCGGCGCTGCGCGCTCTATGTCCATCCATGCCCGAACGCTGTCGCGATCCCACTGCCGACGCACATAGGCCGCGAGCCGCTGAGGAACGCGGTCGCCATTGGCAAGCAGTCGATTGAGCATGATTGCCAGGTCGGTGTCGGCAATGCTCCAGTCACCGAACAGGTGATCGGCGCCCTCCTCCAGCAACCGATCCGCGACGAAGAACAGCCTTGCGACAGCGGCCTGGGCTTCGTCCGACAACGGGGTTTCTTTCTTGCCGAAGTAGATGAGGTCCGCCGGGCGCTCTTTGCGAATCACCAACAAATCACTGCGCAGCCAGGCCTGGAGTTGACGAGCGCGAGCGCGCTGTTTGATGTCGAGCGGGAACAGTTTTTTATGCCCCGGCGCTATCTCTTCCAGGTATTCAGCAATGGCCGAAGATTCCGACAGTGCAAAACCATCATGAACCAGCGTGGGAATCTTGCACGTCAGCGATACATCACGATAACTCGCCAGGTAGTTATCACGCGCCTTTAAATCAACCTTAACAAGTTCAAATGAAAGTTGCTTTTCTTTCAGCGCGACAAATGCCGACATTGCAAAAGCACTGACAAAATCTGCGCCAACATACAGTTTCAGCTTCGTACTATCCATAGAACGCTCCCTTGCACTAACCACAATAATCCGTTGCATTGGAATCGATCGTAGTTAGTTGGCCAGGTGCTGAACAGATACAGAAATTATCTGTTTCTACGGATACAGAAAGTCAAAACAGCCATGGCCTGCCTAGGTAGCAGAAATGAAAAAGGGAGCCTGCGCATGCGGACTCCCTGATGGGCAAAACGGGAAGATTGAGCGTGTCAGACCGTGGCGTCTGCAGCATTGGAGAGCAACGCCATCTGGGGCATGTTGCTCATGTTCAGCATGGCCAGCGGCTCAGTGGCGCTGGTGTTGACGAAGCCGTGCCGGGTCCAGGCCGGTACCAGCAACACGTCGCCGGGGCTGATGTTCACTGCATCGGCATCGCCAAGGGTCAAGGTGCCGCTGCCGGACTGAATGATGAACAGGTGCCACCACGAATGGGCATGACCGTTCAGTTCGGTGCCGGGGTTCAACCATTGCATCGACACCGCCATCCCTGGCGTCAACTTGCAACCTTCGCTGCTGTCATGGTGGGCCAGCGCGACAATATCGACCTCGCTGGCCGCAAGGCTCTGGCGCATATCGGTAAGTTCATCGCCCTTCCACACCCGTGCACTCACCGGTGGACGGGTTAAACTCTGGCGAAAGTCCTTATATGAAAAAAAACCACCTTGAATGTTATTCATCCGTAAACACCGAGTTATGAGCAACTTAAGTGACCAGACACTAGGCGAACAATTGATCACTGTAAAGTCGGCGGACTAACACTCACAAAACCGAAGGCCGAAGCGCGACAATCATGTCAACTTCTACGGCGGCATTTTTCGGTAACTGATAAACGCCGACAGTGGTTCGAGTATGTTTGCCCGCATCGCCCAGCACATGGCTGAAGACATCCGATGCACCGTTGGCAACTTCGCTGAGGTCAACAAAGTCCGCCGTGGACTTCACGTAAACCGTGATACGTATCAGCGACTTTATTTTGTCCAGCGAGCCGATGGCATCAACGATCAAGGCCAGCCCGCGCATGGCACTGATACTGGCGGCCGCTTGTGCATCGGCCAGGCTGAGCTCCAGCCCCACTCTGCCGGGGTAGCGGATTTCGCCGGTCATGCGCGGCACCAGGCCGCTGAGATAGAGCTCATCGTGATGCCGAATCAGCGGCGCGTAATGACCACCCGCGGTGTTTTCGCCGTAGATGTCATAGTCCAGCTCTTTCGCCAGGGCTATAAAGCGCTCATCACAGGTCATTTTTTGCTCGATCATTGAAACAATCCTCTCAACTCAAAAATACCAAAACGCAGATCCAGGAGACTCAACCCGCGGCTCTCGCCGGGGCTGCCAGGCTAGTGACCTCGACACGTGATTCGATCGCGTCAGCCAGGCGCAGCAGGTTGTCGCTGAGCTGTGCGTAGTCTTCGCTGAACAACACGATGTGGCCGATAAACGAAGTGTTGTCCTTCACCAGTGCGGTGACCGAATCACTGAGGCGTTTGGTGTAAACGGCTTCTACCAGCTCGATGTTCAGGTCCCGGGCCAGGGACTCGATGTCCGGCACGTAGCGCAGCAGTCCGCCGGCCGGCGCCCGGACCAGACGGATGCCGCAATAGCCCCGAGCGACGGGATCGCGCGGGTCGGTCTTGCCTTCCACCGCCCACCTGACCCAGCGCTCCCACGGATCGAAATCGACGAACGCCAGGCGGGCCAGGTCCCAGATGTGCATGCCGCCGGGGCGCATGTTGGTTTCCACCGCCGACGTCAGGCCGTCGCTGCGCAGGAACACCTCGTTGTGGTACGCGCCGTTAGCCTGCGAGACCAACCCGGACATGTGTCGACCGGCAGCTGCCAGTCTGGCTTGCACATCTGCCGCCAGCGGTGCCGGCACCACTTGCTGAATTTCCGCGCGATAGGCGCCTTCGGTGGTGGTTTTCTCCGTGACCCACGTGCTGCCCGCAACGTAATCCCAGCTGTATTCCCGGGCGTTCTGAATCAGTTCTTCAAGGACGATGCCGCCCTCGCGATACGGCTTGAGTGCCTGCCACGCCTCGTCGCATTCGGACGGATGATGGATGACCCGGCAGCCCCTGCTTGCCCCTTCGCAGGCAGGTTTGATGAAGGCTTTGCCGCCCAGTTCGACGACCCGCTGACGCAGCTCGGCGAGGCTTTCGATGCGCACGGAAAACACCGGACGATAATCTTCCGGCGACTGCTCGGCCGCCGCTTCCAGCTTGCGAAAGATTGGTTTATCCAACCCCGCACGCGCCTCGGCCGGGGTGATGCCGGGCAAGCCGTAATGGCTCGCCAGCGCCGCGCCGAGCAGCACGCCACGGTCGGAAAACGGCAGCACGCCGATCAGTTTCCAGTGATCGGCACTCAAGCAACCCGCCACCAGTTCCAGGGATTCGGTGACGTCTTCCGGCGCCAGGGACGTGCTGCAGACGTGATCGGCCACCTGGTCGTCATCGGGCTGAATCTTCTCGACCAGCAGGATCAACCGGGCGTTGTAGAGCGTTTTGCAGAGTTCGCGCAGTTTCTGGATGTCGTGAACCCGATTGCCGTTGTACCCGACCACCACTACGCATGACGTCGTATTCATGAAGCCTCCGACCTGTGGAGTAAAAAACGCAAACGCGGTGACTCAGTCGTGCAGCGACGCGTTGGATCTACGGTTGAGCCAGTACCAGGCGAGGATGCCTCCCGCGCCGATGGCAGCCAGCACCAGGGCGCTATAGGGCGGCGGCATGACCCGCATGATCAGCACCGTCAGGCCGGCACCGACGCCCAGGGACACTTCCTTGACGAACATGTTGTTTTGTTTGACGGAGAAGTAATCGAGGTAGCTGAACGCACACTCGGCGATGGACAGCAGCGCCACCCAGATCAACGCGCCCACGAGGGTTTCGACGTGGAATGCACCCGGCGACGAGAGCACCGCGAAGCCGCCGATGATGATCCCGATGACAGCGACCACTTTGAAGCGGCCGGTGCGCTCGATCAGCTTCATCACCGGCACCTGGGCAAAGACCACCACGGCGCTGTTGAGGATCAGCATCAGGCCATACCAGGCCGGCAGTTCGCCGGTTTCGAGCAGGATTGCCTGGGGCAGGATCGAAAACACGCCAAACAGCTTGATGCCCATGATGATGCCGGCGATCACCCATGGCAGTTTGTTGCGCCAGCCGCTGCCGTCATGAGTGACCGGGCTGGCCACCACCGGTTGGGAGGTAAAAGTCGCGCCCATGGCGATGGGCAGGCACAGCAGGACGAAACCCGCCGCGCCGAGGAAAAACAGGGTCGGGGTCAGCAGCGGCGAGAGCAGGATCAGCCCCGCCACCAGACTGCCCATGTTCATGGCGACGCGGTTGTAGGCCGCGCCCTCCTTGGTCTGGGCGGCTTCGCTCTTGATCAGGTAACCGGCAATCGCAATGCCGTAGGCGAACAACGCGGCGGCGAACATCACCATGCCCTGGTTGCTGGTGACCGCCAGCAACACCAGCCCGAGGGCGGCGCACAACAACGTGACGCTCAGGGAGCGGCGACCCAGCACCAATAACGTCAGCGGCAGCAGCAACAGCAACGCCCGATAACCGAGGGCGAGGATGCTGTTGGTGGCGGTGTCGAGCCAGACGTTGGCCTTGCCCAGCACGGCAAACAGCGACACGGCGGTGATGATCCGGATCGTGAACAGGCGAATATTGATCACCGGTTTAGCGACGGCGACCGTTGTTTGAACACTCATGCAACACCTCTGGAACCAGCGATTGTTCAGGCGTTCAGCGCGAACAATCAGGAAAGTCTGTAAGGTGATGGTAGAGAGAGTCGCTTGTTTTCATCAGAGCAAGTTCGTATAGAATCAAACGAACTTTACTGCCGGAGAGACCAGTAAAATGCAGGTTCAGCGTGCAGTGATCGCCGCCATCGAGTTCCAGCCGGGTGTGCCGCTGGTCCAGCAGATTGTCGATCAATTGTCGGTAGCGATCAGCCAGGGCGGGCTGCCTCACGGCTCGCGGCTGCCGCCGATTCGCGAACTTTCCGAGTTGATGAACGTGGGCAAGTCCACGGTGGTGGATGCGCTGGACCGCTTGCGCGCCAAGGGTCTGGTGGTTTCACGCCAGGGGTCGGGGCATTACGTGCACCGCTCCAGCGCCACGCTCAAGACCGATGCCGGCCCGGACCTGCAACCTCAAGACACCCTCAGCGTGGTCCGCCGCGCGGTGCTGCAGGACAACGGCTCGCTGCGCCCCGGTGCGGGTTTTCTGCCGTCCTCGTGGCTACCGGCGGACGAATTGCTCAAAGCCGTGCGTGGCACGCTGCGCGCAACGTCCCTGCGCATGGGCGAATACGGCGTCGCCGCCGGTTACCTGCCGCTGCGCGAAGCGTTGCGGGTCAAACTGGCGACCCTGGGCATCGAAGTACCGGTGGACCAGATCATCACCACGGCCAACACCGTACAGGCCATCGACATGCTGATGCGCCTGCTGGTTAAACCCGGCGACACGGTGCTGCTCGACGATCCGTGTTACTTCACCATGCACACCAACCTGGCCCTGCATGGCGCCCGGGTCATCACCATCCCCCGTGGCGCGGACGGCATGGACCTGGACGCCTTCGAGCAATTGCTGATTGTCCATCGGCCCGTGCTCTACATGACCAATAACACCCTGCACAATCCGACCGGACACTCGTTCTCCCCGGCGCAGGTCTATCGCTTGCTGGAGCTGAGCCACCGCTACGGTTTTCACATCCTCGAAGACGATTTGTATTGCGACATGCAGCAACGAACGACCCCGCGCCTGGCAGCGGGCGGGCTGGACAATGTCAGTTACGTCTCCGGTTTCTCCAAGACCCTGACGGCGAACAGTCGGGTCAGCTATGCCGTACTTTCGCCGCAACTGGCGGCACGGATGGTCACCCTGAAAATGGCTTGCGGTGGCATGACGTCGGAACTGGCGGAGCAGATTATCTGCACGATGCTCAGCGACGGCAGCTACGCCAAACACACCCGGCGCACGGTGGATCGGCTTTACGAGGCGAGCAGTCGGGTGAGCAGTTGGCTGATGGAAGCCGGTTGCTCGGTGTCATCGCTGCCCCATGAAGGGTTGTTTATCTGGACGCGATTGCCCGAAGGGCATCATGCCGAAACGCTGGCGAGGAAAGGCCTGGACATCGACCTGGTGCTGGCGCCCGGCACGCTGCTCAGCAAAGCGCCGGATGCCAGTCACTTCCTGCGTTTCAACGTGGCGCACAGTGACAACGTTCAGGTGCGGGAGCGGTTTTTTCGGTTGCTCGACACACCCAGTAAATAACTGACCGTCGCCATCCTGTAGGAGCGAGCGGTGCGGCGACCCGACTTGCCCGCGAAGAACGATAACGCGGTGTATCAGCCAGACCGCGTTATCGTTCTTCGCGGGCAAGCCTCGCTCCTACAAGGGTCTGTATGTGGAGCAACGCCGATCCATTGTAGGAGCAAGCTTGCTCGCGATAGGGGCAACTCGGTCCACCAGAATACGGGCAACAAAAAACCCCGCACCTTCTCTCAAAGGGCGGGGTTTTTCTTTACAGCATCCGACGCTTAAGGCGCGTACGTCAGCAACAGCTCGGTCGGCACTTTGAAGTCCAGGGGCATCATCACGCTCAACGCGATAACGATCAGCTCGCGTGCCCAGACCGTGTCATCCACTGCCTGGTAGCCGGTCCAGAGCAATTACAAACCGCTCCCGATTAGTCTCACGATGTTCGGCATCGTAACTACACTTCTCTCTCCACCCATGGAGATGACCTCCAATGCCTTCAAGCATTCATCGGTTTACGCCTACCCTGACCGTCATTGATCCCCGTCGATTGCTGATGGCGACTGTGGACTATCACCGAATGAAGGTGGACGAACCCACGCAGGCGCGAACTGAACGGCAAGTTCACGATGCTGCGGGAAGAGTACGCGCGCAATGGGACGCGCGGTTATGGGCGTTGGGGGGTGAGTCCGAGGTTCCCAACCAGCGAAAAACCCACAGCCTGTCCGGGCAGGTTTTGAGCCTCGAAAGTGTAGATGCCGGATGGCGCGTCAGCCTTCTCGGCACCGACGCTCAATTACTGGAAAATTGGGATGGACGGAGCACGTGCCGGCAGACTACTTACGATTCCCATCTGCGCGCGGTCACTGTGCATGAGCACTTGCTGGACGACGTCCCGGCGTGCGTCGAGCGCTTCACTTATGGCATTCCGGCAGACACGGGTAACCGCTGCGGCCGGCTGATCCGTCACGATGACCCCGCCGGCACCCAGGTGTTCGTCGACTATGGTGTGTTGGGGCAGGCAGTTGCGCAGACCCAGCAGTTCCTGAAAGACCTGGCACCGCCTAACTGGCCCGCCTTGCTGCAGGAGCGCGACGTGTTGTTAGAGGTGGGCGCCCCGTATCTCACGCGTTGGCGCCACGATGCAGTGGGCGCGGTCATCAGACAAATCGATGCGGTAGGTAACGAGCAGCTCAACCGATACAACATTGCAGGCCAACTGGCCCTCTCCAGCCTCACCCCAGAGGGAGAGGCCAAGCAAGTGGTGGTGGCCGATATCCGTTACAACGCATCAGGCCAGATGGAATCCCAGACAGCAGGCAACCGGGTCACCAGCCAAGCGACCTATGCGGCGGACAACGGTCGCCTTTTACGCTTGCATGCGGCCCGACCCGATAAGGTGCTTCAAGACCTGCACTTCGTTCAGGATCCGGTGGGGAACGTGTTGAGCGTTGAAGATCAGGCGCAGCCGACCCAATGGTTTGACAGTCAACAGATCGATCCCGTGAGCACTTACCGTTACGACACGTTGAACCATCTGATTCAGGCAACGGGCCGGGAAAGCGTGTTGGCTGCGATCCAGCCGGGTTTACCCGAACTGGTCGTGCCGGGCTCAGGCGACGCAAGCCGGCTGCGCAACTACAAACAGAGCTACACCTATGATGCTGCCGGGAACTTGCTCACGCTCAAACATGGCGAAGCCCCGCTGCGAACAATGAAGGTGGCCCTGCGCAGCAACCGCAGTCTGTACATGGTCGATGAGGCGAACCCGCCAGATCTGGACAAGGGCTTTGATGCGAACGGCAATATGCTCCTGCTGGATGGGGCACAGACCATGGCGTGGGACGCGCGCAATCAGCTGCAACGCGTTACCCAAGTGGTACGCAATGACGGTGCCAATGACGACGAAGTGTATATCTACCATGGCGACGGGCAGCGTGCCCGCAAGGTAAGCGTTCAACAGGCCAAGGCCGTCGAACATGTGGCTCAGGTTCTTTACCTGCCGGGGTTGGAGATCCGTCGCGACACGGCCAAGGGTGAGGAGTTGTACGTGGCGACCGTGCAGGCCGGGCGCAGCCGGATGAGACGACTGCACTGGCGGGCGAACGGTCGCAAAGCATTGCCTGTTACGC
Source organism: Pseudomonas sp. PDM01 (assembly GCF_014852325.1). Classification (NCBI taxonomy): domain Bacteria; kingdom Pseudomonadati; phylum Pseudomonadota; class Gammaproteobacteria; order Pseudomonadales; family Pseudomonadaceae; genus Pseudomonas; species Pseudomonas sp. PDM01. The sequence continues at coordinate 267,809 of NZ_JACVBK010000007.1, read as the reverse complement.
AGTCGCGCTACAACGTCGATGACCACCTGGGTAGCTGCGCGCTGGAACTTGATGAGCAAGGTGAGGTGATCAGCCATGAGGGTTATTACCCCTTTGGCGGCAGCGCGTGGTGGGCGGCAAAAAGCCAGGCCCACGCCAATGGCAAGACAATCCGTTACTCCGGTAAGGAGCGCGATGCGACAGGGCTTTATTACTACGGTTTGCGCTACTACGCGCCGTGGCTCAATCGCTGGATCAATCCGGACCCGGCAGGTGATGTTGATGGGCTGAACTTGTATCGGATGGTCAGGAACAATCCGCTGCGGTTTCGGGATGGGGATGGCAGGCTGCCGGAAGACGTTGATGATTATTCTGAAGATTCCCCCAGCGCAGGAGTGCCGGGTTATCAACAGAACCCAAAGGCATTCAGGCGGCGAGATTTGGATGAGCATACTGCCGCAGCAAGCCAGAAGGTTGTGGTGAGCACTCTCTCACACACTGTGTATCGAGAGCACAGCATTGTGTCGACTTACACGGATTCGTCCATACCCAGAAAGTATCGTTTCAAAAATGAATATTTACCGGGCCGTTGGAGAATTATGGAAGTTTTCCGCGCGCCAGTAATGAATGGACCGAACGCTACTGATGTGACATGGCATCAATATGAACAGGTTTCAAGGCAGAACAATTTTTACGGCGTCTTGCCGAAAGTCATTGTGCACTGGGAAGTTATCAATATTGAGGCGTTACGTGCTACCCAAGCACCGGAAGGAATGCTTGAACGATTTTTGGCTAGCGAAGGTAATGGCAGGTTTACACAGCGTGTAATGAATGCGTTCGGCCTGCGCGCAACCGGAATTGAGAGAAGAGAAGTCCATGATTACCGCAAAGGAGCAGATATCAACATCATTGCTGTGCATGTCGAACCTATTCCTCAACCCAGGAGCCCGTCCCTGGAGGCCTTGACCAGAGAGGTCGAACGAGACTTGCGTCGAATGAGTCGCAACCCGGTATCCCGGGTCGCTCATAGCGTCTGGCGAAGTTTGAAACGAACCGCCCTGCGTTCCCCCTCCCGTCAAGTCTTGAGTTGATCTGCAGCCAACAAAAAACCCCGCACCTTCTCTCAAAGGGCGGGGTTTTTCTTTACAGCATCCAACGCTTAAGGCGCGTACGTCAGCAACAGCTCGGTCGGCACTTTGAAGTCCAGGGACATCATCACGCTCAACGCGGTAATGGTGAAGATCGAGAACACGAACAGCTTGCGTGCCCAGACCGTGTCATCCACTGCCTTGTAGCCGGTCCAGGCCATGTACAACCAGTACATGCCCATGGCCGCGGCGACGGCGAGGTAGCTCATGCCGGCGTAACCGCTGAAGGTCAGCATCAAGGTCGCCACGAGGAAGGCCAGGATGTAGATCAGGATGTGCTTCTTGGCCACTTGAATCCCGCGCTTCACGGGCAGCACCGGAATCGATGCGGCCAGGTAATCGTTGAAGCGGAAGATCGCGATGGCGTAGGAATGCGGCATCTGCCACAGGCTGAACATCACCAGCAGCGTCAGTGCAGCCATGTCGAAGGTGTTGCTCACCGCGACATAGCCGATCACCGGCGGCATCGCGCCCGACAGACTGCCCACCAGCGTGCCGTGAACCGACTTGCGCTTGAGGTACAGGCTGTAGAAGCCGACGTAGATGACGAAACCGATCACGGCGAACAGCGCAGCCAACGGATTGGCCACCTTGTACAGCAACGCAACGCCGGCAACACCCAGGACGGTCGCGAAGGCCAGGGCCAGTTTCAGGGAGACAAAGCCCTGAACCAGCGCCCGGTTCTTGGTGCGTTCCATCTTGATGTCGATGTCGCGGTCGATGCAGTTGTTGAACACGCAACCGGATGCCACCACCAGGGAAGTGCCGATCATGGCGGCCAGGAAGATGGCCAGATCGACATGCCCTTTCGAGGCCAGGAAAAATCCGCCTGCCACTGAAAGCACGTTACCGAAAATGATCCCCGGTTTGGTGATTTGGATAAAGTGCTTCAAGGACATCCGGATTTACCTCAGTGCGCCATCATGTTGGTGTGGATGCTGAACATGATCCACAGCGACAGGCCAACCAGCAGGACGATCACGATCGCGGCGAACACAAACGCAATCACGTTGTTACGCTGCGCGGCCGAACGGTCCAGGTGGAGGAAGTACACCAGGTGCACCAGCACCTGGATCACTGCGAAGGCCAGTACGATCCACAGGGTCAAGGCTTTCGGCAGCGATGGGTACATCACCAGGCCGAAAGGAATGACGGTCAGGATGACCGACAGGATGAAACCGATAGCGTAGGACTTGACGCTGCCGTGGCCGGCGTCGTGGCTATCGTGGGAATGAGCGTTAGCCATTTACATAGTCCCCATCAGATAAACAACGGTGAATACGCAGATCCACACCACGTCCAGGAAGTGCCAGAACAGGCTCAGGCAGCTCAGACGGGTCTTGTTGGTCGCCGTCAGGCCGTTTTTCTGCACCTGGTACATCATGATCGCCATCCAGATCAGACCGCTGGTCACGTGCAGACCGTGGGTGCCGACCAGGGTGAAGAACCCGGACAGGAAGCCGCTGCGGCTAGGACCGAAGCCCTCGGAGATCAACACGTGGAACTCGTTGATTTCCATGCCGATGAAGCCGGCGCCGAACAGGAAGGTCATGGCCAGCCAGCCCAGGACCTGGTTCTTCTTGCCCTTGAACAACGCCAGCATGGCGAAGCCGTAGGTGATCGAACTGAACAGCAGCAGAGCGGTTTCGCCCAGCACGTATGGCAGTTCGAAGATGTCGTGGCCCGACGGGCCACCCGCTACGTTGTTAACCAGTACCGCGTACGCCGCGAAGATCGATGCAAACAGGATGCAGTCGGTCATCAGGTAGAGCCAGAAACCGAATACGGTCATCTCGCCCGAGTCGTGGTGATGGTCATCGTGCCCATGTCCATCGACATGGGTGTGTCCAGCATTGGTCACTAAGTTCGACATGGTTTAAGCCTGTTCCAACGAGGTTTCAACACGGGTGGCGGTGGCTGGAACTTTCCCGGCCGCTACCAGACGCTTGTGCTGCTCGGCTTCGATGCGCTCGATCACGTCGACCGGCACCATATAGCCTTGATCATCACGTGCAGCGTGGATCACGAAGTACACCACGGTGCCGATCAGGCCGAATGCAGCCAACCACCAGATGTGCCAGATCATCGCGAAACCGAACACGGTCAACAGAGCACCCATGACCACACCGGTCGCAGTGTTGTTTGGCATGTGGATCGGCTCGTACTTGGCCGGAGCCTTGTACGCAGTACCGTTTTCCTTGGCTTCGGTGAACGGATCGATGGTTTCCGCTTTTGGCAGGACCGCGAAGTTGTAGAACGGTGGTGGCGACGAGGTCGACCATTCCAGGGTGTGTGCATTCCACGGGTCGCCGTGTTCGCACATGTTTTCTGGCTTGTTGCGGTCACGCACGCTGACGTACAGCTGAATCAGCTGGCAAGCGATGCCGACGGCGATCATCACCGCACCGAACATGGCGACGTACAGGTACGGCACCCACTCAGGGTTGGTGGTGGCGTTCAGACGACGGGTCATGCCCATGAAGCCCAGTACATAGAGCGGCATGAACGCGACGAAGAAGCCGGTGATCCAGAACCAGAACGCTGCCTTGCCCCAACCTTCGTGCAGCTTGAAGCCGAACGCTTTAGGGAAGTAGAAGCCGAAGCCTGCGATGTAACCGAATACCGCGCCGCCGATGATCACGTTGTGGAAGTGAGCGATCACGAACAGGCTGTTGTGCAGAACGAAGTCGGCACCCGGAATGGCCAGCAATACGCCGGTCATGCCGCCGATGGCGAAGGTCACCATGAAGCCCAGGGTCCACAGAACCTGGCTGGTGAAACGCAGACGGCCCTGGTAGATGGTGAACAGCCAGTTGAATAGCTTCACCCCCGTCGGGATCGAAATCAGCATCGTCGCCAGACCGAAGAAGGCGTTGACGCTGGCACCCGAACCCATGGTGAAGAAGTGGTGCAGCCAGACCATGAAGCCCAGGATCGAGATCGCGCCCGAGGCGTAGATCATCGAGTGGTGGCCGAACAGACGCTTGCCGGAGAAGGTCGAAATGACTTCGGAGAAGATCCCGAACGCCGGCAGAATCAGGATGTAAACCTCGGGGTGACCCCAAGCCCAGAACAGGTTGACGTACATCATCGGATTGCCACCAAGTTCATTGGTGAAAATGTGGAAATCCATGTAACGGTCAAGCGTCAGCAGTGCCAGGGTAGCGGTCAGGATCGGGAACGAGGCCACGATCAGGACGTTGGCCCAGGTGCAGGTCCAGGTGAAGATCGGCATGTCCATCAGCTTCATGCCAGGGGTACGCATTTTCAGCACGGTCGCCAGGAAGTTAACCCCGGTTAGCGTCGTACCCAGACCCGATAGCTGTAGCGCCCAGATGTAGTAATCCATCCCCACGCCAGGGCTGTATTGCAGGCCCGACAGCGGTGGATAGGCAACCCAGCCGGTCTTGGCGAATTCGCCGACGCCCAGGGACAGGTTGATCAGCACTACGCCGGATACCAGCAACCAGAAGCTCAGGGAGTTCAGGAACGGGTAGGCAACGTCACGGGCGCCGATCTGCAGCGGCACTGCAAGGTTCATCAGGCCGGTGAAGAATGGCATCGCCATGAAGATGATCATGATCACACCGTGAGCGGTGAAGATCTGGTCATAGTGTTCAGGTGGCAGGTAGCCAGGCGAACCCTCGGTGGCCATGGCCAGCTGGGTACGCATCATGATGGCGTCGGCAAAACCGCGCAGCAGCATGACCATGGCGACGATGATGTACATCACGCCGATTTTCTTGTGGTCGACCGACGTCAGCCACTCGGTCCACAAGTAAGTCCACTTCTTGAAGTAGGTGATTGCAGCGAACAGCGCCAGACCACCGAGCGCGATCATGGCGATGGTCACCATCACGATCGGCTCGTGGAACGGGACCGCTTCCCAACTTAATTTACCAAACATCGTTTACTCCTCTGCCCCGGCAGCTGAATGCGAACTCATGTCCATCCCTTCCATGGCGGCCACTTCGTGCTCTTTCTTCTCGTGGTGCATCGGCTTGCCTGGTTTCATGCCTTCGTACTTGTCGACGATGATCTGGAACAGGTTCGGCGTGACCGAGGAGTAGAGCTCGACTGGGTTGTTCTGGCTTGGCTTGGAAAGGGCTTCGTATTCAGCTTTTTCAAGCTGTTTAGGTGCCTTTTTGACTTCGCTGACCCAGGCGTCGAAATCTTCCTGGGAAGTGGCGATAGCTTTGAACTTCATGCCGGTGAAACCCGCGCCGCTGTAGTTGGCGGAGATACCGTCCATTTCAGCGTTCTGGTTGGCGATCAGGTGCAGTTTGGTCTGCATGCCGGCCATCGCGTAGATCTGGCCGCCCAGCGCCGGGATGAAGAACGAGTTCATCACGGAGTCCGAAGTCACCTTGAAGTTGATCGGCGTGTGCGCCGGGAACACGATCTTGTTGACGGTGGCAATGCCTTGCTCCGGATAGATGAACATCCACTTCCAGTCCAGCGCGACCACTTCAATGGTGATTGGCTTGACGTCGGAGACCAGCGGCTTGTAAGGGTCCAGTGCGTGGGTCGACTTGTAAGTGACATAACCCAGGGCAATGATGATCAGCACTGGAACAGCCCACACCGCGATTTCGATCTTGGTGGAGTGCGACCACTTCGGCGTGTACACGGCGTCGGTGTTGGACGCGCGGTATTTCCAGGCGAACAGGAAGGTCATGACGATGACCGGAACCACGACCAACAGCATCAGCAGCGTTGCGGTGATGATCAGGTTTCGCTCGTCCAGGCCAACCTGGCCCTTGGGATCGAGCAAGGTCATGTTGCAGCCTGACAGCAACAACGTGCCGATCAGCGGCAATAAGCCTAGTAGTCTGGGGTACCTGTTTTTACTCATCTCACGACCTCTAAAGCAGCTTGCGCAATGCAGTTGGGTTTTGATCGCCAACACTTCACCCTGCCAAGGGTTGGCATTTTCTTGGATTGAATAAGGGCCGCCCGTCGCGCGTCAGACGCTGCTCGACAATTCCTGGGCAAGCGGTGAGTTCTTATTCGAATTCGTGGTCAAAGGCCTTGTTACAGACCAATTCCATTTGGTGCGGATAGTTGGAAGGCACCGACACCAGAGGAGTCGCATGAAGCCATCCGGCCCCTCGACGCCCTATTGCTGCTCAAGCACCTGAAGCAGGGTGAGCAGTGCCGGGAATTCAGTGCGGGCGATTGTAGATATGTAACGATTCATAAACCATGTCTCATCCCGAAATAATTTTTATCCATTCCAGCAACAATCATTAACGGTTTTCGCAAAAGTGCGGCATCTTATCGAAATTCATTCTCAACAAAAACACCAAAATAAGTAGGGCTACCACGCGCAGTTCAGACAGTATCGAAAGCTCTGCCTCTGCCCTCTACCCTGCCTTAGCCCCCATGTGACAAGGGCTCTGGCAATTTGCCAAGGCCTGTTAAAACTGCCTGTTCCAGGTTGAGAGCGCTAAAGCCTGTTGCGAAATCAGAAGACCATTTTCATTGCGTCTACGCATACCAATCCGACACGCTGAAACGCCTTGCGACACTCGCGCTGTGACAACATGTCGCACATGCGCCGCACCCGTTCTTGTCGCGCATCAAGGTCTTTTTACCCGAGCCCTGAATGGCAAAACGCCCCGGCTCTCTCAACGAGGGCCGGGGCGTTTTCATGTGTTGCGCAGCGATACCGCGAATGACCTCAGCGCAGTGCCTTGCGGTTGCGCGAAGTGAGCAATGGCACCAACACCACCACCAGGACAAAGGCAATCAAAGCCCACTGTGCGAGCGACAGACCGAGGATCGGCGGGTACGGCGTGGAGCAGAAACCGTCGACCTGGAACCCCAGCGGGAAGATCTTCGCCAGCGGCAGACCATCGACAATCGGTTGCAACACATCGATGCCGCAGCTGACCGCCGGATAGAACTGGGTATAGACGTGATGCCCGGCTACGCCGACGCCTGCCAGGGCGCAGATCACCACCAGGGTTTCAAACACCGTGATGCTGCGGCGGGTGCGCATTGCCGCGCCGATGAACGCGAAGATCGCGATCAGCAACAAGGCATAACGTTGCAGGATGCACAGCGGGCATGGCGCCTCGCCCAACACGATCTGCATGTACAGCGCGCCGCCAATCAGCGCCAGACAGATGATGCCCAGCAACACCAGGTAGCGCCGCTCACGGCCCAACCGCATCGTTTCCTCGCTCATTGCGTTTCCCTTCTAGATATCGATTGACCGGAAGTCTACACGCTGGCCCGGACCTTGGAGAGCCCGGGGCGTGTGGAACAGATGTCGGGGAATAAACGATAAGGTGGTTAAGAAGGGATTAAATTCGATCAGTTTCCAGAGATTTGCATGATCCCACGATCGCATCGCCAGCAGGCTGGCTCCCACAGTTGAATGCATTCCAAAGTGGGAGCCAGCCTGCTGGCGATGCGGCTGCTCAGTCGCCGTAGATATCAGACTTGAAGTACTTCTCGGAAATCTTCTGATACTCGCCGCTGGCGCGAATACCGTCGATGGCCGTGTTCAGTTGGCTGACCAATTCGGTGTTGCCCTTGCGCACGGCAATCCCGGCGCCCTCGCCTACGTATTTCGGATCCTTGAGCTCTGGCCCGACGAAGGCGTATCCCTTGCCGCGTGGCATCGACAGGAAGTCATTCAGCGGGATGGTGTCGGCGAAAATGGCGTCGAGGCGACCAGCCGCCAGGTCCATGTAGATCTCTTCGTTGTTGCCGTAACGCTTGACAGTGATGCCCTTGGGTTCAAACACCTCGGTGGCATAACGGTCCGTGGTGGTCGCACGTTGCACGCCGACGGTCTTGCCTTTGAGGCTGGCGTACTGATCATCCACCACCGCGCCTTCCTTCATTACAAGGCGCGATGAGGTGAAGTAGTACTTGTGGGTGAAGTCCACCGACTTCTTGCGGTCTTCGTTGATGGTCATGGACGACAGCGCCATGTCGATTTTCTTCACTTTCAGGGAAGGAATCAGACCGTCGAACTCACCTTCGACCCAGACGCACTTGACCTGCATCTGCGCGCAGAGGGCATTGCCGATGTCGTAGTCGAAACCGACGATTTCACCTTTGTCGGTTTTCGACGCGAACGGTGGGTAAGCCGCCTCGATGCCGATGCGCAGGGTTTTCTCGGCGGCAAACAGAGTGCTGCACGCCAACAGGCTCAGGGCCAGACCGGTGATGAGGGGGAATTTCTTCATGTTCGTTCTCTCGCGGGTTGTTGTTGGTTTGGCAAGACAGAAGAAAGAGCAGAAACGGGGGCACGCATTTTTTGTACTTATAATTCCATACTGGACTTTTATGTATGAGCCGTCAATTGGGGGGAACGCGGATGTGCCGTCCGGTGGTCGGGCGGTGAGTCAGGAAGGTATTGGGTGATGCAGATGGCCTCTTCGCGGGCAAGCCTCGCTCCTACAGGGATTGGTAATGTCTGAACGACACGATCCTGTAGGAGCGAGCGGTGCGACGATTCGACTTGCCCGCGAAGGCGTACTTGAAGGCGCCGCAGGGGTTACTGCTTCCAGCGATCCGCCGCCGCATGATCACTGTCACGCCCTTCCACCCAACGCGCGCCTTCACGGGTGTTCTCTTTTTTCCAGAACGGTGCGCGGGTTTTCAGGTAGTCCATGACAAAAGCGCAGGCATCGAACGCGGCCTGGCGGTGGGCGCTGGCGGCGCCGACGAAGACGATCGGCTCACCCGGCTCAAGGGCGCCGATGCGGTGCAGCACTTCCAGCTTGAGCAACGGCCAGCGTTGTTCGGCCTCGATGGCGATCTTGCCGAGAGCCTTTTCGGTCATGCCCGGATAGTGCTCCAGGAACATCCCGGCCACGTCGAGCCCGTCATTGAAGTCGCGCACGTAACCGACAAAACTCACCACCGCACCGACGCCGACATTGGCGGCGTGCATGGCGTTGACTTCCGCCCCCGGATCGAACGCCGTGGACTGCACGCGAATCGCCATGGTTCAGCCCCCGGTCACGGTCGGAAAGAACGCCACTTCATCGCCATCACTTACCGGCTCGTCGAGTTGGCAGAGGTCTTCGTTGCGGGCGCACATCAGGTTCTGCTCGCTCAACACATCGGCGCCGTCACGCTTGGCCAGCAGTGCGCGAACGTCATCGACGGTGGCGAAATCACCTTCAACTTTCACTGAGTCAACGCCCAGTGCTTCTCTATAACGAGCGAAAAACTTCACGGTGAGGTTCATGACTGATCCGCCTGGTAATGACCGCTCTTGCCCCCGAGCTTCTCCAGCAACCGCACGCTCTCGATGGTCATGCCACGATCCACGGCCTTGCACATGTCATAAATCGTCAGCGCCGCGACACTGGCTGCGGTCAGCGCTTCCATTTCGACACCGGTCTGCCCGGACAACTTGCAGCTCGCGACGATGCGCACGGTGTCGTCGCCTTCGGCACTCAGTTCGACCTTGACGCCGGTGAGCAGCAACGGATGGCACAGAGGAATCAGATCGCTGGTTTTTTTCGCAGCCTGAATGCCGGCGATGCGCGCTACGGCGAACACATCACCCTTGGGGTGACCGCCGCTGACGATCATTTGCAGGGTTTCGGGCAGCATGCGCACCCGCGCTTGAGCGGTGGCTTCACGGAACGTTACGTCTTTTTCAGTGACGTCGACCATGTTGGCGCGACCTTGGGAATCGAGATGAGTCAGCACAGGGTTACTCCTGATCAAGAGCCCCGATTGTAAACCCGTGGGTCAATCTTCTGCACCCGCGATTATCAGGTCACCCAATTCCCTTGTAGGAGCGAGACCGGCTTGCCGGCGATGGTGTGTCAGTCGCCCCGGTGTCGACTGACACACCATCGCGAGCAGGCTCGCTCCTACAGGGGGATTTGTGTTGGGCATAAAAAAAGACGGGCGACCCGCGAGGGCCGCCCGGTTTGGGTGAAGGGTTACAGATGCGATTCGGCGTATTCGGCCAGAATCGAACGAGGCACCCCTTGCAGGGTGATGTGCACACCGTTGGGGAAATCCTTGAAACGTTCAGTCAGGTAGGTCAGCCCGGAGCTGGTCGCGGACAGGTAAGGGGTGTCGATCTGCGCCAGGTTGCCCAGGCACACCACTTTGGAACCGGCGCCGGCACGGGTGATGATGGTTTTCATCTGGTGCGGCGTGAGGTTCTGGCATTCGTCGATCAAAATCAGGCTCTGCTGGAAGCTGCGACCCCGGATGTAGTTGAGGGATTTGAACTGCAACGGCACTTTGCTGAGGATGTAATCGACGCTGCCATGGGTGTTTTCGTCATCCATGTGCAAGGCTTCGAGGTTGTCGGTGATGGCGCCCAGCCACGGCTCCATTTTTTCCGCTTCGGTGCCGGGCAGGAAACCGATCTCCTGGTCCAGGCCCTGAACGCTGCGCGTCGCGATGATCCGGCGATAGCGCTTGCTGACCATGGTCTGCTCGATTGCCGCCGCCAGTGCCAGGATGGTTTTGCCGGAACCGGCCGCACCCGACAGGTTGACCAGGTGAATATCCGGATCAAGCAAGGCGTACAGCGCCAGGCTCTGATAGATGTCACGCGGTTTCAGGCCCCAGGCTTCCTGGTGCAACAAGGGTTCCTGATGCAGGTCGAGAATCAGCAGCTTGTCTTCGTCGATCTCCTTGATCCAGCCGACAAAGCCCTGCTCATCGATGATGAACTCGTTGATGTGCACCGCCGGCAGGTTGTCGGTCAGCTTCACCTGGTGCCAGGTGCGGCCGTGGTCCTGACGGGTTTCGACATTACTCACGCGATCCCAGAAGGAGCCGTCCATGTTGTGATAACCGTTGGGCAACAGCGAAACGTCGTCAACCAGTTGGTCAGTGCTGTAGTCCTCGGCCGCGATCCCGCAGGCACGGGCCTTGAGGCGCATGTTGATGTCTTTGGTGACCAACACCACGGGCAGCTTTGGCGCGCGCGCGTGCAGGTCGATCAACTGGTTGATGATGATGTTGTCGTTCAGGTGCTCGGGAAGAATGATGTTCGGTTCGGCACGTTTGCTCATCAGAATTGACAGCAAACCCTTGGGCCCACTTTTGCCACGCTGGATCGGTACCCCCAGCTCAACGTCTTCAGGGCTGGCTTCGCCCAGGGTCTTGTCGATCAGGCGAATCGCCTGACGACATTCCGCAGCCACGCTGTGATGCCCGCTTTTGAGCTTGTCCAGCTCTTCAAGCACGGTCATCGGAATCGCGACGTGGTGTTCTTCGAAGTTCAGCAGGGCGTTTGGATCGTGAATCAATACGTTGGTATCGAGTACATAAAGGATTGGCTGGTTGGAGGAAGAACTACGTCCGTGATCATCCATACTCGGTCACCTTTGTGGGAGCCATTCGACGCAATACCTTGGCGGTGCTGCGCCTCGAAGTGACTGCCGAATTCACCTGCGGGGACTCAAGTGAACTGCATCCATAGCTGGGTCTTGGGAGACGCCACCTGTGTTGCAGGTTTCGGCGGTCTGTCTTCGTAATACTCCAAAACATGTGACAGAAAAAAGCACTTTGACGCTTTTTTGAAGTTTATTTTTCAGAGTGACGAATAGCCCTTGGCCTGCAGGCAATGTGCCGTTAAAGTCGGAAGTCCGCCTGCACTGAATTTCCCTCCAAAATCGCCTTAGCCCCAATATTTACGGGCTTTCCCGCTTTCAGCGAAACGCATCCTGACAATCTTCCCAACCGATCCCGCTGAGCGCCGTTTGCGTGACAAGCCAGGGCATCGCCGTTTTCACGCCATCCTGTTTAATGTTGAAATTGATCACCCCATGCCGCCACAACAGCATCAGGGTCAACACGCGCTGCGCGCTCTGACTGGCCTTGAGTTTGCCGGCGCCATCCTGGGCATCGATGTCCCACAGCGCCACTTGCAGGCCCTGGGATCTGAAGAAGCCTTGCGCGTCTGATCGGCGCTGACCATCGGGCGGACGAAACAACGGCACATAGTTCTCCGGCAATTTGCTTTTGACCAGTTCGGCGCTGCGCCGCACCGAGTCCTGCCAGTCCTGCCAATAGCTGTGGGAGCGAAACTCCCAGCCTTGCACGCCGATGCACTGCGCCGAGTAAGTGGCCTGCAGGTTGGCGACGGAACGATCGCTCAGACGCGCCTGAATGTCCTTGCCAAGGACGAAAAACGTGCCCGTCATGTTGGCCTTGCGCAGGTACTCGGTGACCCATGCCGTGTTGTCCGGCGCGGCATTGGCGGCGCTGTCGAAGGTCAACAGGAACAGTCGGTCATGCATTTGCTCGCCGTTGCGCTCGTAGTCGCCAAAACGATCGATTTCGCTGCTGGTTTGCGGAAACAGCGCAGCCTTGCGCAATTGCTCGTCGAGGTACTGCGCATGGAACAGCCGGCTCGGCTCGGACCACTTGATGTAGTAACTGTCGGCGCTGACCTGAAACTTGGCGGCTTGCTGGCGCAAGGTGGCCATGTCCTCCACCAGATAACACCAGGAAGCGTCCTGATCGCAGCTCTGTTGAGCGAAGTTGTAGTTGGTCAGCAGTCGTTGCCACATGCGCTGGCGCAGATGGTTGACCGAATCCGGATTGATCGTGCGCAGGCCCAGGCGCTGGGCCAGGCTTGCATCATCCAGCGACTCGCTGGCCAGCAGCACGCGCGCGAACATCAAAATCTCTGCCCGCGAGGCGACATCGAACAGCGTCGGGTTGCTGAGCTGTTCAGGCCAGGTGCTGCGATCGAGCGTCGCCACATCGCCCGGCGCCGCCATGGCACCGAAACTCAACAGCCACGCCGAAAAAAGAAAAACGATACGCAATGGGATGTCTCCAGAACAAAACCCGCGCGGCACTATAGCTGATCCGGCATTAGCGCCACGATCTCCTGTAGGAGCGAGGCTTGCCCGCGAAGGCGGTGTATCAGTTACCGATGATGCCGACTGACATACCGCTTTCGCGGGCAAGCCTCGCTCCTACAGGAGATCGTGGCCACCGATCATCACCTATGGACTTGATAGCTGGAGTCAACACGGACAACCCCCTAGAATCGCCCCACGATTAAAGGAGACGACTTCATGCTGATGGTGATTTCCCCCGCCAAGACCCTCGATTACGAAACACCGCCGGCCACCCAGCGCTTCACCCAGCCGCAATACCTCGACCATTCCCAGGAGCTGATCCTGCAATTGCGCGACCTGACGCCGGCGCAGATCAGCGAGCTGATGCATGTCTCCGATAAGATCGGCGGGCTCAACGCCGCGCGTTTCGGCAGCTGGACCCCGGCGTTCACGCCTGAAAACGCCAAACAGGCCCTGCTGGCGTTCAAGGGTGACGTTTATACCGGTCTCAACGCGCAAACCTTCAGCGAAGCCGATTTCGATTACGCCCAGCAGCATCTGCGCATGCTGTCCGGCCTGTATGGCCTGTTGCGTCCACTGGACCTGATGCAGCCGTACCGTCTGGAAATGGGCACCAAATTGCCCAACGCCCGTGGCAAGGACCTGTATGCCTTCTGGGGCACGCGCATCAGCGAATGGTTGAACGAAGCCCTGGCCGATCAGGGCGATGATGTGCTGCTGAACCTGGCGTCCAACGAGTATTTCTCGGCGGTCAAACGCAGCGCCCTGAATGCCCGCATCATCAATACCGAGTTCAAGGACCTGAAAAACGGTCAGTACAAGATCATCAGCTTCTACGCGAAAAAGGCCCGGGGCATGATGAGCCGCTTCGTCATCGAAGAACGCATCAACGACCCCGCCGCACTCAAGCAGTTTGACGTTCAGGGCTATCGGTACAGTGCCGAGCAGTCTAAACCGGACAACCTGGTGTTCCTGCGCGATCACGCCCCCGAGTAAATGCACCCGGTCGGTGCACGACCGCAAAAGCGTCGTGCACCGCCTTCAAATAGTCAAACAATCCCCCGCCTTTTTCGCCAGTTATTTGGCGCCAATTTTCAATCAATCAAAATCCTAACTTTAGTTTCACTCGACTTTCGTGATTTTTTTCAGTAGTGGCACTAAAAAAAATTATCCGTAGTGGCATAAAACTATCCAATCCAACGACGACCCTATGTATCAAGGGTGAAACAGCCGTTGCTATCAATATGAAAGCAGTGCCATCTTTTTCAATATTTCAAGAAATTTCAGAATTCGCGATGGGTGGACTGGAACTATGTCCAAATGCGTAGCTCATACCACCGGTAACCATTATCTCTGAACATGTACGAGATAACTTACGCAGAGAAGAGATTCACGTAGCGAAGTTGTCACAATAACTTCGGCTACATAATCCCTGATTTGGGCAACATCTGAAGGAAAGGAGATAACGCATCACTACTATCCCCTACACGGCCAAGGCAGCGCCCCTATAAACGTGCTCACCTGAGCACCAAACCGCTTGATTTACGGGCTTTCGGCCTGGCATTGAGCGCGCAAGACCTTTGCACGAAGGACCTCGACCAGAGGACTCGGCTGCATAACAGGGCAAGTCATAATAATAAGGCCTGGTTACGCACACCTTGAGTGCACTTATTTAGACACTCGGAACTTAGTATGCCTGTACACGGCATTGTGGCGCCTGACTGCCGCACTTCCGAGCGCACTACAACTGCTGAACACACTTAATTCCGGCCATGTAATGGCTTGTTGAACACAGTCTTGTTAACGAGAGGTAAATGCGATGCGCATCAGCATATTTGGTTTGGGTTACGTCGGTGCAGTATGTGCCGGTTGCCTGTCTGCACGGGGCCATGACGTCGTTGGCGTCGATGTCGCCAAAGACAAGATCGATATGATCAACGCCGGTAAATCACCGATTGTTGAACCAGGTTTGGGCGAACTGCTGGCCAAGGGTATCGAGACCGGTCGACTGCGCGGTACGACCAACTTCGCGGAAGCGATTCGCGACACCGACCTGTCGATGATCTGCGTCGGCACGCCGAGCAAGAAGAACGGCGACCTGGAACTGAACTACATCGAAGCCGTGTGCCGCGAGATCGGTTTTGTCCTGCGTGACAAGACCACCCGCCACACCATCGTGGTTCGCAGCACCGTTTTGCCGGGCACTGTCGCAAACGTTGTCATCCCGATTCTCGAAGACTGCTCCGGCAAGAAAGCCGGTGTTGATTTCGGTGTGGCGGTGAACCCTGAGTTCCTGCGCGAAAGCACCGCGATCGCCGACTACGACCTGCCACCGATGACCGTCATCGGCGAATTCGACAAGGCGTCCGGCGACGTTCTGCAATCGCTGTACGAAGAACTCGACGCGCCGATCATCCGCAAGGACATCGCCGTTGCCGAGATGATCAAGTACACCTGCAACGTGTGGCACGCCACCAAGGTGACCTTCGCCAACGAGATCGGCAACATCGCCAAGGCGTGCGGCGTCGATGGTCGTGAAGTGATGGAAGTGGTCTGCCAGGACAAGACACTGAACCTGTCCCAGTACTACATGCGCCCTGGTTTCGCCTTCGGCGGTTCGTGCCTGCCCAAAGACGTGCGCGCCCTGACCTACCGCGCCGGCGCCCTGGACGTGGAATCACCGCTGCTGAACTCGCTGATGCGCAGCAACGAATCCCAGGTGCAGAACGCCTTCGACATCGTTTCCAGCCACGACAAACGCAAAGTCGCCCTGCTGGGCCTGAGCTTCAAGGCCGGCACCGACGACCTGCGCGAAAGCCCGCTGGTTGATCTGGCAGAAATGCTGATCGGCAAAGGCTACGACCTGAGCATCTACGACGCCAACGTCGAATACGCCCGCGTTCACGGTGCGAACAAGGACTACATCGAGTCGAAGATTCCTCACGTCTCGTCCTTGCTCAACTCCGACTTCGACGAAGTGATCAACAACTCCGACGTGATCATCCTCGGCAACCGTGACGAGAAATTCCGCGCCCTGGCGCAGAACGCTCCGCACGGCAAGCAAGTGATCGACCTGGTCGGCTTCATGTCGAAAGCCACCAGCGTGAGTGGCCGCACCGAAGGCATCTGCTGGTAACACGCCGCGCTCTGTAGGAGCCAGGCTTGCCGGCGAACCAGGCGCCCCGGTGTGTCAGGCAGGCAGCCTTCGCGGGCAAGCCTCGCTCCTACAGTTTTTACGCCTGCCTTAACCCATTCGGGCCTCGCCCGAGATCGAGACGGATGCAGATTATGCACAGGCTAAAGCACGGCCTACTTCAGGCCGCCGGTTGGCTGTTTTACTTAAGTCTTTTGATGGGCATCGCCATGGCGTTGCCTGTGTCCACGTTCGACTCCGAGTCGAAGGACTTCATTTTCCTGATCGGTATCGTCGGTATCTGGCGCTACTCGATGGGTGCCACGCACTTTCTGCGCGGCATGCTGTTTCTGTACGTGGTCTACCCGCACCTGCGGCGCAAAGTGCGCAAGCTGGGTAAAGCGGCAGACCCGTCCCATGTGTTTTTGATGGTCACCAGTTTCCGTATCGACGCGCTGACCACCGCCCAGGTCTACGCCTCGGTGATCCGCGAAGCGATCGACTGCGGCCTGCCGACCACCATGGTCTGCTCCATCGTGGAAATGTCCGATGAGAAGCTGGTGAAAAGCCTGTGGACCAAGATGAATCCACCGGAGCGCGTCAAGCTCGACTTCGTGCGCATTCCCGGCACCGGCAAGCGTGATGGCCTGGCCTACGGTTTCCGCGCCATCTCCCGTCACCTGCCGGACGACCGCGCCGTGGTGGCCGTGATCGATGGCGACACCGTGCTCGCCGAAGGCGTCGTGCTCAAGACCGTGCCGTGGTTCCAGCTGTTCGGCAATGTCGGCGGCCTGACCACCAACGAATTCTGCGAAGTGCGCGGCGGCTACATCATGAGCGAGTGGCACAAGCTGCGTTTCGCCCAGCGCCACATCAACATGTGCTCGATGGCCTTGTCCAAGCGCGTGCTGACCATGACCGGCCGCATGTCCGTGTTCCGCGCAACGGTCGTGACCAACCCGGACTTCATCGCCGATGTGGAAAGCGACTCGCTGCAACACTGGCGCCTGGGTCGCTTCAAGTTTCTTACCGGTGATGACAAGTCGAGCTGGTTCAGCCTGATGCGCCTGGGCTACGACACGTTCTACGTGCCGGACGCCGCGATCCACACCGTGGAACACCCGCCGGAAAAAAGCTTCATCAAGGCCAGCCGCAAGCTGATGTTCCGCTGGTACGGCAACAACCTGCGCCAGAACTCCCGCGCCCTGGGCCTGGGGATGAAGCGTCTCGGCCTGTTCACCTCGGTGGTGCTGTTCGATCAGCGTGTATCGATGTGGACGTCCTTGCTGGGCCTGACCGTCGCGCTCATCGCGTCGTTCAAGTACGGCACCGCGTTCATCCTCGTTTACCTGCTGTGGATCGGCATCACCCGCCTGATCCTGACCCTGCTGCTGTCCTGCTCCGGTCACCGGATCGGCCCGGCTTACCCGGCGATTCTCTATTACAACCAGATCGTCGGCGCGCTGGTGAAAATCTACGTGTTCTTCCGCCTCGACCAACAGTCCTGGACTCGCCAGCCCACTTCCCTGACCCGTGATCTCGCCAGCTTTCAACGTTGGTTCAACACCTGGTCGTCTCGGACCATGACCTTCTCCGCCGGCAGCATTTTTGTCGCCGTGCTGCTGATGATGGTCTGACCGCCCCCTTATTGAATTAACCAGGAAATCGCCCCTATGAATACCGCCGTCAACGCCAATGTAGTGCATGAATCCGAAGCCCAGCGCCAACACGCCCGAGTGAAAATTCCGGCCAAGCTGCGTTTCTTCGGCCCGGACCGCACGCCGGTTGAAGCCCGGGTCCTCGACCTCTCCGCCGGCGGCCTGGCGTTCAACGCCGGTCAGCTGCCGCTGAAGGTCGGCGACGTGCACAAGGCTCGCCTGCAGTTCGTCATCGATAACCTCGGCCTGGCCATGGACGTAGAGATGCAAGTGCGCTCCTTCGACCGCCAGACCGGCCGTGCCGGTTGCCAATTCCAGAACCTGGAACCGCAAGACATCTCGACCCTGCGCCACCTGATCACTTCGCACCTGGCCGGCGACATCGTCAGCATGGGTGAAGTGCTGGCGACCCTGCAGCGCGACAACTTCACCAAAGCGCGCAAGGTCAAGGATGGCGGCCACGGCATGACCGCGTTCGGTCGCCTGCGTGCCGTGACCTTCAGCCTGGGGATTTTCCTCGTCGGCCTGGCGGCGTTCGGTTTCATTTTCAAATCGGTGTACGGCATGTACTTCGTCAGCCACGCACAGGCCGGTCTGGTCAGCGTGCCGGGCATGAGCATCACCATGCCCCGTGACGGCACCGTGCAAAGCCTGATCAAGGCCGACGGCGTTGCGGCCAAAGGCGCTCCGCTGGCAACGTTCAGCACCAGCATGCTCGACGTGCTCAAGGGTCATCTTGACGACAATCAGCTGCAACCGGCCAAGGTTGAAGAACTGTTCGGCAAGCAAATGACCGGCACCCTGACCTCGCCGTGCGATTGCACCGTGGCCCAGCAACTGGTCGCCGACGGTCAGTACGCCAGCAAGGGCGACGTGATCTTCCAACTGGTGCCGCGTAACAGCGAAGCCAACGTTGAAGCGCGCTTCTCCTATCGCCAGTTCGGCGACGTGCGTCCAGGCACCAACGTCAACTTCCAGATTGCCGGCGAAGACAAGACCCGCACCGGCAAGATCGTCAGCAGCACCAGCCTGAAAAGCGCCGACCTGTCGTCCGACATCCGCGTGCTGATCCAGCCGGACGAGCCGCTGGACAGCAAGTTCGCCGGTCGCCCGGTTGAAGTGAACAGCGACCGTGGCCCGAACCTGAACTGGCTGATCGATAAAGCCATGGCTTCCGGTCTTTAAGTCGAGGACATGCCTGTGACGACTCCTACCTTGAACACACCGCAGACCCTGTGGGAGCGAGCCTGCTCGCGATGGGATCAACGCGGTTCAACTGATGCACCGCGCAGCCTGAATCGCCAGCAGGCTGGCTCCCACATTGGAACAGTGTGTGCCTTGGCATTGGCAGTCAGCCTGGCCGGTTGCGCCGGTCTGCCCGACCAGCGTCTGGCCAATGAAGCGCTCAAGCGCGGCGACACCGCGCTGGCTCAGCAGAACTACAAGCAACTGGCCGACCTGGGCTACAGCGAGGCCCAAGTAGGCCTCGCCGATATCCAGGTCGACAGCCGCGACCCGGCGCAGCTCAAGCAGGCCGAGGCGACTTACCGCGCGGCGGCCGACGTCTCGCCGCGAGCGCAGGCTCGCCTGGGTCGCTTGCTGGTGGCCAAACCCGGTTCCACCGAAGCCGAACAGCACGAAGCTGAAGCCCTGCTGAAAAAGGCTTCGGCCAATGGCGAAGGCAACACGCTGATCCCGCTGGCGATGCTGTACCTGCAATACCCGCACAGTTTCCCCAACGTCAACGCGCAACAGCAGATCAGCCAATGGCGCGCCGAAGGCAAACCGGAAGCCGGCCTGGCCCAGGTGCTGCTCTATCGCACCCAAGGCACTTACGACCAGCACCTGGACGAAGTCGCAACGATCTGCAAAGCGGCGTTGAACACCACCGATATCTGCTACGTCGAGCTGGCCACGGTTTACCAGAAACAAGGCAAACCGGAACAGCAAGCTGAGCTGATCAAGCAGATGCAAGCGGCACATACCCGTGGCACCGTTTCCGCTCAGCGCGTGGACAGCGTTGCTCGTGTGCTCGGTGATGCAAGCCTGGGCAAGACCGACGAAAAAACCGCTCAGGCGCTGCTCGAAGACATCGCCCCCGCCTACCCCGCTTCGTGGGTCAGCCTGGCGCAATTGCTCTACGACTTCCCGGAACTCGGCGACGTCGACACGATGATGAAGTACCTGGACAACGGCCGCGCCGCTGACCAGCCGCGCGCCGAACTGTTGCTCGGCAAGCTCTACTACGAAGGCAAATGGGTGCCGGCGGACGCGAAAGTCGCCGAAGCACATTTCCAGAAAGCCGTCGGCAAGGAAGTCGCCGCCGATTACTACCTCGGCCAGATCTACCGTCGTGGTTACCTGGGCAAGGTCTATTCGCAGAAGGCACTGGACCACTTGCTGACCGCTGCGCGCAACGGCCAGAACAGCGCCGACTTCGCCATCGCCCAGCTGTTTTCCCAAGGCAAGGGCACCAAGCCCGACCCGCTTAACGCTTATGTCTTCAGCCAATTGGCCAAGGCCCAGAACACCCCGCAGGCCACCGAGCTTGCGCAAACTCTCGAAGCCCAACTGCCGCCTGCCCAGCTGGCCGAGGCCCAACGCCTGTTGAAACAAGAACAGGCCGTTCGTGGCGCCTTGAGCCAGAACACGCTGGAACTGCATGCCCTGCAAGAAGAAGACGGCGAGGAATCCCTATGAAGTTGAATCCATTCATGAAGGCCGGCATCGGCCTGACGTTTGCGCTGATCTGGTCTTGCCCGACCCTGGCGGCAATCACCGAAACCAAGAATTTCGGTCTGGACGTAAAAATCACCGGCCAGTCCGAAGACGACCGTGACCTCGGCACTGCCAGCGGCGGCGACGTCAATGGCGTCGGTCTCGACCTGCGTCCCTGGGTCTACGGCGAAAGCGGCGCGTGGAGCGCCTACGCCATGGGTCAGGCCGTGACGTCCACCGACATCATCGAAACCGACACCTTGCAGCAGTCCGACAGCGACGGCACCCAGACCACCGACAACGGTGATCGCAAGACCAAGAAAAACTACCTGGCGATGCGCGAATTCTGGGTCGGCTACAGCGGCCTGACACCGTATCCGGGCGAGCAGTTGAAGCTCGGTCGTCAGCGCCTGCGCAACGACGACGGCCAATGGCGCGACACCAACATCGAAGCCCTGAACTGGACCTTCGACACCACACTGTTGCGCGCCAACGTCGGCGTCGCCGAACGCTTCAGCGAATACCGCACCGACCTCAAAGAGTTGGCGCCGAAAGACAAGGATCGCTTGCACCTCTACGCCGACGCGGCGTATCAGTGGACACCGGGCAACTGGGTCGGCATTCGCGGTCATCACACCCACGACGACGGCAAACTCGACTACCCGGAACCGGGCGTGCCCGGCGACTCGCTGGACAAGAAACAGAACGGCGACATCAGCTGGCTCGGCCTCACCGCTGACAGCGACGCCTACAACTACCGCAACACCAACACCGTCAATTACTGGGGCAGCGTCACCGGCATGAGCGGCGACACCGACACGGTGAATCAGCTGAACGCCGACGGCTCCCGCCCGACCGAAGCCAAGCGCGGTGAAGACCTCAACGGCTGGGCCACCGATATCGGCGTGCGCCTGCGCCTCGATCCGCAATGGCAAGTGGGTGCAGCCTATGCCCGCGCCAGTGCCGATTACGAACAGAACGGCCTGGAAAGCAACCGCTCGAACTACACCGGTACGCGCTCGCGGGTTCACCGTTTCGGCGAAGCGTTCCGCGGCGAAATGAACAACATGCAAACCGCTACGTTGTTCGGTTCGTGGATGCTCAACGACGAGTACGACGCCAGCGTGATCTACCACAAATTCTGGCGCGTCGACGGCAACAAGCCGGTGGGCAGCAACGGCATCAACGCCGTCGAGAACGACACCGACCCAACCGGCGCGATTCTCTCCAGCACGTCCCTGCCGCTGGAAGATGGCAACAAAGACCTCGGCCAGGAAATGGACCTTGTGGTCACCAAGTACTTCAAGCAAGGCCTGTTGCCTGCCGCGCTGAGCCAGTCGATCGACGAACCGTCGGCCCTGGTGCGCTTGCGTGGCGGCGTGTTCAAGCCGGGCGATGCCTATGGCAAAGAAGTCGACTCGTACATGCACCGCGCGTTCATCGACGTGATCTGGCGCTTCTGATGCGAACCGCTAAGGGAGTTCCTGACATGAACAGTCCGAAGAGAGGCTCGTTGACCTTGCTGGCCGGCGCGATGCTGCTGGCAAGCTCGGCCGCCTTCGCCAACGTGGAACCGACCAAGCCGGTAACCATGGCCAAGGAACTGCAACAGGCCAAGACCTACACCGTCAGCAGCGCCCCGACCGCGCCGCTGGAACTGGAAAAGCCGACGCTGCCGGACACCGCCGGCTACACCGCCGACGCCATCGCCGCGAAAATCGTGCGCACCAAGGCCGGCAAAATCAGCGTGCGTCGGATGATGCAAGAGAACGCGCTGAAGGACTTCATCGGCGGCGACAACAAGATGGCCGAATGGGTGGTGCGTCAGCACGGTATCCCGCAGGCGATCTTCATCGACGACGGCTACATGAACCTCAAGGACCTGGCGAAGAAGCTGCCCAAGCAGTACTTCAGCGAAACCTCGCCGGGCGTGTTCCTGGCGAAGTTGCCGATTGTGGTCGGTGAGAAAGGCATCCTCGAAATCGACAAACAGACCCAGGAATTGCGCCTGTCCCAAGAGGCCGGTTCATTCCTGGTCAACGACGGCCAGCTGTTTGTGCGCGACACCAAAATCACTGGCTGGCGCGAGAAGGACAACGGCCCGGCGACGTTCAAGTCGCCGAATGAATTCCGTCCGTTCCTGCTGGCCTGGGGCGGCACCCAGACCTACATCGCCAACAGCAAGATGGCCAGTTTCGGCTACGCCAACAGTAAGTCGTATGGCGTGAGTATTTCCCAGTACACGCCGAACATGGCCAAGGTGCTCAAGCGTCCTGAACCGACCGGCTGGATCATCGGTTCCGAGTTCTCGGACATGTGGTACGGCTTCTACTGCTACGAAACCCGCGACTTCGTGGTCAAGGGCAACACCTACAAAGACAACATCGTCTACGGCATCGACCCGCATGACCGTTCGCACGGCCTGATCATCGCCGACAACACCGTTTACGGGACCAAGAAAAAGCACGGGATCATTATTTCCCGTGAGGTCAACGACAGCTTCATCTTCAACAATCGCAGCTACGACAACAAGTTGTCGGGCCTGGTGATCGACCGGAACAGCGTCAACAACATCATCGCCTACAACGAGATCTACAAGAACCACACCGACGGCATCACCCTCTACGAGAGTGCCGACAACCTGCTGTGGGCGAACAAGGTGATCAGCAACCGTCGCCACGGCATTCGCATTCGTAACAGCGTGAACATTCGCCTGTACGAAAACCTGTCCATGGCCAACGGCCTGACCGGCGTCTACGGCCACATCAAGGACCTGAGCGACACCGACCGGGACATCAAGCTCGACCCGTTCGACGCCCAGGTGTCGCTGATCGTTGTCGGCGGTGAACTGGCCGGCAACGGCAGTGGCCCGCTGTCCATCGACTCGCCGCTGAGCGTCGAGCTGTATCGCGTGTCCATGCTTGCCCCGACCAAATCCAGCGGCATCAGCTTCAGCGGGATTCTCGGCGAGCGTCAGGATGAAATTCTCGACCTGCTGGTACGCCAGCAGAAAGCCGTGCTGATCGACCCTGTCGAACGCCAGACCGAAATGCGGGACTGAGGATAATTTTATGCACCCACACTTGATCAAATTACTCAGCCTGTCGGCCCTGACCGCCGGCATTCTCGCGGCCAGCGGCGGCGTTCGTGCAGATGAAGCCAAAGCGCCGACCTTCAGCGCCGAACCGTGCTGCAACCTGTGCCCCGAAGCCCACGACGCGAAGAACTACACCACGCGTTACCAGCAGAACTTCACCACGCTGGTGCAGGCTCAGGGCGACTGGTTGTTCCGTACGCAAGAAGACTTGCGCACCGAATTCGACACCACCCCCTCCGGCTACAAACGCATGAAAGAACTGCACGATGCGTTCAAGAGCAAAGGCGTGGAGCTGGTGATTGTTTACCAACCCACTCGTGGCCTGGTGAACCGCAACAAGCTCAACCCGGAAGACAAGGCCAGGTTCGATTTCGACAAGGCGCTGAGGAACTACAAGACCATGCTCGGCCGCTTTGCCGCCATGGGTTACGTGGTGCCGGACCTGTCGCCGCTGACCAACGAGTCGCTGCCCGACACCCTGCCCGCCCACGACTTCTACTTCCGTGGCGACCAGCACTGGACGCCGTATGGCGCCCAGCGCACGGCAAAAATCGTCGGCGAGAAAATCAAGCAACTGCCTGAGTTTGCCGGCATTCCCAAGCGTGAATTCGAGAGCCACAGGTCGGGTCGCATGGGCAAGACCGGAACGTTGCACAACATGGCCGGTCAACTCTGTGGCACCAGCTACGCGATCCAGTACATGGATCAATTCACCACCGAGCCAAAAGGCGAAGCAGCGGATGGCGATCTGTTCAGTGATTCCGGCAACCCGGAAATCACCCTGGTCGGCACCAGCCACAGTGGCAAGAACTACAACTTCGCCGGTTTCCTCGAAGAGGCCATCGGCGCCGACATCCTCAACGTGGCGTTCCCCGGCGGTGGCCTGGAAGGTTCGATGCTGCAGTACCTGGGCAGCGAAGAGTTCCAGACCAAGCCGCCGAAGATTCTGATCTGGGAGTTCTCGCCGCTCTACCGCCTCGACCAGGAAACCATCTACCGCCAGATGATGGCGCTGCTGGACAACGGTTGCGAAGGCAAGGATGCACAGATGTCCGGCAGCACCACGTTGAAACCGGGCAAGAACGAATTGATGGTCAACAGCAAGAACCTGAACCTGCAAAACAGCAGTCACCAGGTCGACATCCGTTTCGCCGATCCGTCGGTGAAAACCCTGCAAGCCACCCTCTGGTACATGAACGGTCGCCACGAGGACATCAAGATCGAAAAACCGGAAACCTCCGACACCGACGGGCGTTTCGCCTTTGAGTTGCGCACGGACGAAGACTGGGCCTCGCAGAATCTGCTGGCCGTCGAAATCCAGGGTCCTGAAGCAGGTGCCGCGCAGCAGAAAGTCGAAGCGAAAATCTGCAAACGCAACGTGTTCCCGAGTGCCGAGCAGCGTACTGCTTCGGTCGGGCAATGAGGCAATCATGCAAACCCGAACTTTGAAAAAGCTACTCGCGCCCTCCCTGCTGACGCTGGCGATGTTCGCCGGCGCCACCCAGGCCGCCGCGCCGCTGCGTCCGCCACAGGGTTACTTCGCGCCGATTGAAAAAGTCAAAACCGGCGACAGCAAAGAAGGCTGTGACGCGATGCCGACGCCGTACACCGGCGCGCTGCAATTTCGCAGCAAATACGAAGGTTCCGACAAGGCCCGTTCGACCCTGAACGAGGTATCGGAAAAAGCCTTCCGCGACACCACGGCCGACATCACCAAGATCGAGCGCGGCACCAGCAAGCGCGTGATGCAGTTCATGCGTGACGGTCGCCCGGAACAGCTCGAATGCACGCTGAACTGGTTGACTGCCTGGGCCAAGGCCGATGCGTTGATGTCCAAAGACTTCAACCACACCGGCAAATCGATGCGCAAATGGGCGTTGGGCAGCATGGCGTCTTCGTACATCCGCCTGAAGTTCTCCGACTCGCATCCGTTGGCGAACCACCAGCAAGAGTCGCAGTTGATTGAAGCCTGGTTCAGCAAAATGGCCGATCAGGTGGTCAGCGATTGGGACAACCTGCCGCTGGAACAAACCAACAACCACTCGTACTGGGCCGCCTGGTCGGTGATGGCAACGTCCGTCGCCACCAACCGCCGCGACCTGTTCGACTGGGCCGTGAAGGAATACAAGGTCGGCGCCAATCAGGTCGACGCCCAAGGCTTCTTGCCCAACGAACTCAAGCGCCAGCAACGCGCCCTCGCCTATCACAACTACGCCCTGCCACCGCTGGCGATGATCGCCAGTTTCGCCCAGGTCAACGGTGTGGATCTGCGTCAGGAAAACAACGGCGCGTTGAAACGTTTGGGTGATCGAGTGCTCGCCGGGGTTAAAGACCCGGACGAATTCGAGAACAAGAACGGCAAGGAGCAGGACATGACCGACCTCAAGGTCGACTCGAAATTCGCCTGGCTCGAACCGTTCTGCACGCTCTACACCTGCTCGCCGGATGTGCTTGAGAAAAAGCACGAGATGCAGCCGTTCAAGACCTTCCGCCTCGGGGGTGACCTGACCAAGGTCTACGACCCGGCGAACGAAAAAGGCAAAGGTTCTTAACGCATAACCCTTGTAGGAGCGAGGCTTGCCCGCGAAGAACGATGACACGGTTCATCAGTTCCACCGCGTAACGGCCTTCGCGGGCAAGCCTCGCTCCTACAAGGATCGCGGTGGTTTGAATGCAATACATCTCCCTCGTTTTTTGGTGGGGGGGTTTGGGGGGGCTGCGGCCCTTGACTGTTGGTTAAACATGGAGAGACCGGGATGGTATTTTCATCCAACGTGTTCCTGTTTTTGTTCCTGCCGATCTTTCTCGGCATGTACTACTTGAGCGGAATACGCTATCGCAACCTACTGCTGCTGATCGCCAGCTATGTGTTCTATGCCTGGTGGCGCGTGGACTTCCTGGCGTTGTTCGCCGCCGTCACGCTGTGGAACTACTGGATCGGCCTCAAAGTCGGCGCCGCAGGCGTTCGGACCAAACCGGCCCAGCGCTGGCTGCTGCTCGGCGTGGCCGTCGACCTGTGCATTCTCGGCTACTTCAAGTACGCCAACTTCGGTGTCGACAGCATCAACGCGATGATGACGTCGGTGGGTCTGTCGCCGTTCATCCTGACCCACGTGCTGTTGCCGATCGGGATCTCGTTCTACATCTTCGAGTCCATCAGCTACATCATCGACGTCTACCGTGGTGACACCCCGGCAACACGCAACCTGATCGACTTTGCGGCGTTCGTGGCGATCTTCCCGCACCTGATTGCCGGCCCGGTATTGCGCTTCCGCGACCTCGCCGACCAGTTCAACAACCGCACCCACACCCTCGACAAGTTCTCCGAGGGCTGCACGCGGTTCATGCAGGGTTTCATCAAGAAGGTCTTCATCGCCGACACCCTCGCGGTGGTGGCCGACCATTGCTTCGCCTTGCAGAACCCGACCACGGGCGATGCCTGGCTCGGCGCGCTGGCGTACACCGCGCAGTTGTATTTCGACTTCTCCGGTTACAGCGACATGGCCATCGGCCTGGGCTTGATGATGGGTTTCCGCTTCATGGAAAACTTCAAGCAGCCGTACATCAGCCAGTCGATCACCGAGTTCTGGCGTCGCTGGCACATCAGCCTGTCCACCTGGCTGCGTGACTACCTGTACATCACGCTGGGCGGTAACCGCAAAGGCACGCTGATGACCTATCGCAACCTGTTCCTGACCATGCTGCTCGGTGGTCTGTGGCACGGCGCGAACATCACCTACATCGTGTGGGGTGCGTGGCACGGCATGTGGCTGGCGATTGAAAAAGCGCTGGGCCTGAACACTTCGCCGCGCAGCATCAACCCGATCCGCTGGGCGCTGACCTTCCTGCTGGTAGTGATGGGCTGGGTGATCTTCCGCGCGGAAAACCTGCACGTCGCCGGTCGTATGTACGGCGCGATGTTCAGCTTCGGCGAGTGGTCGCTGTCGGAACTCAACGAGGCCAACCTCACCGGTCTGCAAGTGGCGACTCTGGTGGTGGCGTACGCAACCCTGGCGTTCTTCGGCATCCGTGACTTCTACAGCAACCAGCCACCGGTCAAGACCAAACCTGCGGTCAACGTCGAGGCCGATGGCCCTGCCGGTGCGACACCAGGAATGATCAAAGCCGTACCGGGCGACAACCCGGCCAGCATCCACCAACCGGGTTACACCGTTGGCGTTGAAGCCAGCGTGCAGCCGGCTTACTGGACGGCGGACTGGTCGCGTTACGTGATGCGCACGCTGGTACTGGTGCTGTTCATTGCCTCGATTTTCAAACTCTCGGCGCAAAGCTTCTCGCCGTTCCTTTACTTCCAGTTCTGAGGGATCTGACCATGACCCGCTCATTACGCATCTTCTACATCGCCCTGTTCCTGGTGACCCTGCTGGTCCTGGGCCTGTGGTCGACGCGCAGCTTCTTCGGCTTCAGCACCAACGCCGATGCGACGGTGCTCAATGGCCGCTGGGCCAAGGCTGTCGAAACGCACTACGACGACGAGTTCCCGATCAAGCGCCTGGGCACCAACCTCTGGGCTGCGCTGGATTTCAAACTGTTCAACGAAGGTCGTCCGGGCGTCGTGCTCGGTCGCGATCAGTGGTTGTACAGCGATGAAGAGTTCAACCCGATCGTCAACGAAGAGTTGAACCTGCAAGGCAACTACGCGCTGGTCGAAGGCGTGCGCCAGGAACTGAAAGAGAAAGGCGTGAAACTGGTGATGGCGATCGTGCCGGCCAAGACTCGCCTGTATCCGGAACACCTGGGCGAAGTGAAGCCTTCGAGCATTCACGCCAATCTTTATGAGGACTTCCACGCTCGTCTGGCGGCCAACAAGATCCTCGCACCCGACCTGTACGGCCCCCTGCTGAAGGCCAAGCTCGACGGTCAGCAAGTGTTCCTGCGCACCGACACCCACTGGACCCCGGAAGGCGCGCAAATCGCCGCCCAGACCCTGGCCAAGACCATCGCCGAGAAAACCCCGCTCAGCGGCGAGCCTCAGCGCTTCGTCACCGAGCCGGCAGAGAAAGTGACCCACAAGGGTGACCTGCGTTTGTTCCTGCCGCTTGACCCACTGTTCGAAAACCTGATGCCGGCGACCGAGCCGCTGCAGAAGCGCAACACCGTGGTGGCCGACGATCAGGCTGGCGGTGATGACGCGCTGTTCGCCAACACCGAAGTGCCGGTGGCCCTGATCGGCACCAGCTACAGCGCCAACCCGAACTGGAACTTCGTCGGCGCGCTGAAAGAAGCGCTGAACAGCGACGTGGTCAATTACGCCGAAGACGGCCACGGCCCGATTCTGCCGATGCTCAGCTACCTGAAAAGCGATGCCTTCAAGAACAGCCCGCCACAGGTGCTGATCTGGGAGTTTCCTGAACGTTATCTGCCTGTGAACAACGAAATCGGCGACGCCGACCCGCAGTGGGTCGCAGCGCTCAAAGAAGCCGGCGCCCGCCAACAAAACGTAGCCGTAAACACTAAATCCGAGACGCCCGACCGGGCGCAAAACTGAAAGAGAGGTACACCATGACTTTCACTACTACTCCTCGCCGTCTCGCCAAGACCTTTGCTCTGGCCGCAACCTTCAGCGTGCTGTCCATGAACGCCTTCGCCGCCGGTGACTCGGCCCTCTACGGTCCGACCGCGCCTAAAGGTTCGAGCTTCGTACGGGTCTATAACGCCGGCAACGCTGAAGTCAGCGCCACCGTCGGCAGCACCAACCTGAGCGACGTCGCGCCGCTGTCCAGCACTGACTTCAGCTTCATGCCGGGCGGCGACTACAGCGCCAAGGTCGGCAGCCAGACCCTGCCGGTGAAACTGGCCGGCGATCACTATTACACCCTGGTCAACAACGCCAGCGGCGCGCCGCAACTGATCGAAGAGCCGCCGTTCAAGAACAAGCAAAAATCCCTGGTTCGCGTACAGAACCTGAGCGACAAGGCCCTGACCCTGAAAACCGCCGACGGCAAGACCGAAGTGGTCCCGTCCGTGGCCGCCAAGGGCCGTGGCGAGCGTGAAATCAACCCGGTCAAAGTCAGCCTGGCGCTATACGATGGCGCCACGAAAGTGGGCGACGTGAAACCGGTTGCCCTGGAACGCGGTGAAGCGGCGGTGCTGTACGTCACCGGCAACGGCAGCAGCCTGTCGCCAGTCTGGGTAAAACGCCCGGTTTCGACGCGCTAACAAATTTACCCGGTTGACCCGTGCCCTGTAGGAGCACGGCTTGCCGGCGAAGAGGCCCTCGAGACCGCCTTCGCTGGCAAGCCATGCTCCTACAAGGGACCGAGATGTCAGTCGGGACACGAAACAAAAACAAGAGTGAAACGACAGAACGCAGTAGCTCTGACCCATACGATTTTCAAGGAGTAACAACATGATTCCGGTGATCTTGTCAGGTGGTAGTGGCTCACGTCTTTGGCCGCTTTCCCGTAAGCAGTTCCCTAAACAATTCCTCGCCCTGACCGGCGAACACACGCTGTTCCAGCAAACCCTGGAACGCCTGGTGTTCGAAGGCATGGACACCCCGATCGTGGTCTGCAACAAAGACCACCGCTTCATCGTCAACGAGCAACTGAGCAACCGTAAGCTGGAAACCCAGCGCATCCTGATGGAACCGTTCGGCCGCAACACCGCGCCGGCCGTGGCCCTGACCGCGATGATGCTGGTCAACGAAGGTCGCGACGAACTGATGCTGGTGCTGCCGGCCGACCACGTACTGGAAGATCAGAAAGCCCTGCAACGCGCCCTCGCCCTTGCCACCGTCGCCGCCGAAAACGGCGAAATGGTGCTGTTCGGCGTCCCGGCGACCAAACCGGAAACCGGCTACGGCTACATCAAGTCGACCAACGACTCGCTGCTGCCGGAAGGCGTCAGCCGCGTCTCGCACTTCGTTGAAAAACCGGACGTGAAACGCGCCACCGAGTTCGTCCAGTCCGGCGGCTACTTCTGGAACAGCGGCATGTTCCTGTTCCGCGCCAGCCGCTTCCTCGAAGAGCTGAAAAAGCACGATCCGGACATCTACGACACCTGCCTGCTGACCCTGGAACGCAGCCAACAGGACGCCGACACCGTCACCATCGACGAAGCCACCTTCGCCTGCTGCCCGGACAATTCCATCGATTACTCGGTCATGGAAAAAACCCAGCGCGCCTGCGTCGTACCGCTGACTGCCGGCTGGAGCGATGTCGGTTGCTGGGCGTCGCTGTGGGAAGTAAATGACAAGGACATCAACGGTAACGTCACCAAAGGCGACGTGGTCATTCAGGACAGCAAAAACTGCATGATCCACGGCAACGGCAAACTGGTGTCGGTGATCGGCCTGGAAAACATCGTGGTCGTCGAAACCAAGGACGCCATGATGATCGCGCACAAGGACTCGGTCCAAGGCGTGAAACAGATGGTCAACACCCTCAACGAACAGGGCCGCAGCGAAACCCAGAACCACTGCGAAGTCTATCGTCCGTGGGGTTCCTACGACTCGGTGGACATGGGCGGTCGCTTCCAGGTCAAGCACATCTCGGTCAAACCGGGCGCGTGCCTGTCACTGCAAATGCACCACCACCGCGCCGAACACTGGATCGTGGTCAGCGGCACCGCTGAAGTGACCTGCGACGAGAACGTGTTCCTGCTGTGCGAGAACCAGTCGACCTACATTCCGATTGCTTCGGTTCACCGTTTGCGCAACCCGGGCAAGATTCCACTTGAGATTATTGAAGTGCAATCGGGCAGCTATCTGGGTGAGGACGATATCGAGCGGTTTGAAGATATCTATGGTCGGTCCACGCCGATTGAGCGTGGGGTTTCGGTGAAGACCATCGCGCAGTAAGTCATCGGTAAAAAGAAGCCCCCATCCAGGTCACTGCGTTCCCTATCCGCAGTGGTTTGGGTGGGGGCTTTTTTTATGGAAATCATCAATGGTTCAGGTTTAACCTCGAAAGAGGCGTGTTGATAGGCTTTGCCTTGATCCTTTGCGCCACGTCCGAATCTCTTTGGGTTGAGGAGCCAAACAGCACATATTTCATGTTTGTGCTTTTGCCCACCTCGTTCAAACTCCGAACTGTGACGAAGGTTCGCACCCGCCTCAGTACAGGTATCGACTCTCTTCCAAGCAGATCGCTAAAACCGCCCCTCACCTCGGGTCGAATGAGTGGGTTCTGAATAACGCCACTGACAAACGCCCTGTCTTCACCAGCGGTACGCTGACTTATCGATATTTTCTGAATGGCCAGGATTTCTCGCTTTCCGTTTTCCGGCTTTGCTTTCATCAATGCAAAGAAGCGAGGCTTGTTCGCTGCTGCCGAAGCAGTTGATCCATCAATGCCCTTAGCGACATCACGCATCCGCCCTGCTTGATTTGAAAGCTCTATCATCGACAGTCCCAACTCCGACTTTCCAGCAGTGGATGCACGATTCGCCAAGTCCAGGTACGTCTTGCGGTAGCCCTCCAATGCCTCAACGATTTCCTGCCCAGTCAAGGCGTACTCCGGATCACCCACTTCGAAAACGCGATAGTCATGGGTTTCTTCGTAGCCTCCCTTCGTCTTGTCATGGCGCTGCAACAGGAGATTCAACAGTTGAGTTTCAAGCAAGTGCTGTTTCCAGCCTTGGGTTGAAAGGTCAAGCTCATGGAAAGATGCTTTGGATAATTCGTCACCTGCCAAACCGTTGTAGTCTCGCACCACCATTGGATTGTTTCGAACCATGGCATAGAAATTCAATCCATCAACCGCGCCCGCCGGATCTGGATTCAGCCATCGCTGCAGCCAAGGTACGTAATACCTGAAGCCATAGTAATAAAACCCCGTCGCATCCTGCTCCTTGCCCGAATACCGCACCGTTTTGTAGCTGACCTGCACCGTCGCGCCGTTCCACCATGCCGTGCCGCCAAACGGGTAAAACCTTTCCTGGGTGATGAGGCGGGCGTGCTGATCCAACTCCAGCGTGCTCGAGCCCAGATGATCCGTCAGGCTGTAGCCCTGCTGGTCGTTGCTGATCTCGTTCGGTCTTCCCGCTTCCCAGTGCAACACCCGCACGCTGCCACGCCCGGTCGCCACGTCGATGACATGCAGCACTTCGCCGGTGCCGCTGTGGGTGCGGATTTCCAGGCCGGGCAAATACAGGGTTTCGATGATGTTCGTTTGGGCATTGGTTTGCAGCGAGCGGACTTTGCGCACGCGCAGGCCGTCGGCGCCGTAAACGTAATGCTCGCTGTCGTTTTCGGCATCACGCGCCACCGGGCGGACTTCACACAATTGATTGCGCGCGTCCCAACGCAGCGTTTGCCCCGGTTGCAGCTTCAGCAGGTTGCCGTTGGCATCGAAACTGTCACGGAAGTCTTGTTCAGTCGGCTCGATACCCTCGCGCACCGGCAGGCAGCGGTTGCTGTGAGCATCGGCGACCAGACGATGGCCATGGTTTTGCGGGCCGATGTGGGTCAGTTCGAGCAGGTTGTGGCCGGCGTCATAACGGTAGGTCTGGCGGTAATTGCCGGGCATGGCGGGGGCCGCCGTCATTGCCGACGACGGGCCCTGCCTGACCGAGCCGGCCTCCCAGCCTGTGGCCGCGATCAATCGGTAGAGTGTGTCGTACCAATAATGGCTGACCGGCTCGATACGCTGATTGGCAAAGTAGCGGATCGGCAGCGCGGCGTTTTCGATGCTCAGCACATTGCTGACCGGGTCGTAGGTGTAACGCAGATCCTGCAATGGCTCGTTCTGGCCGAGCCGGGAAAACAGCCGTTGCAGACGCCCGTCCTCGGCGGCGTATTCGAGGGTGGTGATCACGCCATTGCCGGCGACTTCCCTTTCGACCTGGGCGTGGGCGTTGTAGGTAATGGCGCTGACCATCGGCAGGTGTTGGGGCGTGTGGCTCAGACGCAAATCCACGGCGCGCAACTGACCGTCCACAGTCTGGCTGAAGCGTTGTTCGTTACCTTGGGCATCGGTTCGGGAGAGCAGGTCACCCGCTGGGTTGAAGCGTGAGTGCGTTGAAAAAGACTGCGCGATGTCGGCGAGACGTCGCTCTTGCTCGAGAAGCGCAGTGGTCAATCCGTAGTCGTTGAACAGCAGAACACCGGCAAGGTCTGCGTGGCTGATCAGTTGGCTGCACTGGTTGTGAGCGGCGGAAACGGGATCGTTGGCCGCATAAGTCAGATGCTCTGCGCAAATCGCTTCGCCCTCTAACGCCTGCTCGAACAGCGCCGTCAATCGCAGCTGATTGTCGTAGTGCATCCAACGTTGCGAACCCCGGCCATCCCAGGATTGAACCGGTTGGCCCGCCTCACCGAACAAACTCACGCGCAGCCCGGCATCGACACTGAGGGTGCACAAGGCGGTGCCGGAGAGCCCACGAATCGTAACCAGATTGGCCGGCGCCGAGGCATCCAGAAACAGGCGCGGATCGCACTGCGCAACTGCCCTTCCCGCTGGGTCATGGGTCGTGTAATCGACCCGCGCCTCTGCCATATCGCCCGAATCGGCACGGTAATAATCCACCGAGCGAACGGCCAGACTGCGGGGATCGATGGCAATCAGCTTTGGGGTATGGCGGTGCATGGCCGTTACTTGGGTATCCATGACAATTCATCTCGAAGAATGACGATCAGCTAATGCCTAAAACCCATACTTGGCTACTGTCAAAAGTTACAGCCGCGACTGTCGGCGCGATAAAAAGTCGATTTGCATTACGACAGATTCGCCTCCCCACTTGCGTAATTCCACCTAAACCCCAGCTTACTCACCAATATATTTGTGATCGAAATCTGTTTTATTCATTACCATTTTTTTGGGAACAGCAAATTGCGGCCTATAAAATACATTAAGAACTTCACCCAATTCACGCCCCTCCCTTAAAGACATGATTTTCTCCTGAGCCGCAGGACTTAGCAGTCTCACGTCGCGAATGATTCTACGCCCCAGCAACTCGATGGCATGTTCCGGACTAGACATCAATTCGGTAGGATCTTTGGCCACCTCTTGTTTTTTAAGTATTTCAACGTCAGTTTCAGAAAAATAGTCCGGATAATGATTTGTCTGACGTGATTCATAATCATGAATGTCGTTCAACTGCACATGAGCATACTGAACGTAGTGTGATTTATTTGCGTCAACCAGCTTCATTTGATATCGATGCCCTCCAAATCTACTTTTAACCTTTGCATCAGGAGCAACATCAAGTGAAAAATATACAAAATCGACACCACCCACATCATCAATATCACTCGGCTTGCTGTTGCCCTGATTAAATTTAATTCCTTTTTTTTGCAAGCTTTTACGCGACCTTAATACAACATCCCCTTTCTTATCCTGAGGGATTTCGTTTCCCGTAAAGTGAACTATGTAGCTATCCTTACCTGCTTCCACAAAATTATTAAGGAATGCCCTCTCGCTAGGTTCCAAGGGAATGTTTCTAGCTTCTATCAAATTATCCGCACTGATTTTCTGCATCATTTCCAATCCCCCCAACTCACGGCCTCGTCCCTCCACCTTGTCCAGCCACGCCCCCCAAAACTCGCCTTGCTGCATTGCCAAATAAGCCTGGTCCGCGCGACGTCGGGTTAGTCCGGAATGATCAATGAAGTTCAACGGATTGTTTCCGACAAAACAAAATTGATTAAGCCCATCGATAATTCCCGCCGGATCCGGACTCAACCACCGCTGCAACCAAGCCACGTAATACCGCAACCCATAGTAATAAAGCCCCGTCGCATCCCTCTCTTTCCCCGAATACCGAACCGTTTTACGACTCGCCTCTACCTCCCCCCTCCCGGCAAACCAGGCGGTAGTCCCGAACGGGTGATAACGCTCCTGGCTGATCACTTCGCCGTCGCTGTCGAGCTCCAGGGTGGAGGACCCCAAATGATCACTCAGGCAAAACCGGTATTGATCATTGGCGCTGTCCTTTGGCGGCGCCGTTTCCCAGTGCAACACCCGCACGCTGCTGCGCCCGGTCTGGACGTTGATCACATGCAGCACTTCGCCGGTGCCGCTGTGGGTACGCATTTCCAAACCTGGCAAATAACGCACTTCAACCAAAACCGTTCGGGCATTGGTTTGCGTCGAGCGGACTTTGCGCACGCGCATGCCGTCGGATCCGTAGCTGTAACCCTCACTGTCGTCTGGGGCACCGTTTCGTTCTACCGGCCGCACTTCGCACAACTGGTTACGCAGGTCCCAACTCAAGGTTTGTCCCGGTTGCAACGTCAGCAGGTTGCCGTTGGCGTCGAAGCCCCTGCGAAAATCCTCTTCGCCGGGGTCCACGCCCTCGACCACTGGCAGGCAACGGTTGCTGAAGGGCGCGACGACCAGACGATGCCCATGCTTTTGCGGCCCCTCGTGGATGAGTCCCAACAAGTTGCCGCCCCGATCGTAGTGATAGCTCTGACAGTAATTGCCCCGTGGCGCGGGATCGTCGAAGGCCGAAAACTGTGGGCCTCTGTTCGCGCCGCCGGCCTCCCAGCCCGTCGCACGAATCAACTGATTGAGGCTGTCGTAGGCATATCCGTTGACCGGGTCGATACGCTGGTTGGCGAAGTAGCTAGTCGGTACGGCGTCGTCTTCGATGCGCAGCACGTTGCCCGTCGGGTCGTATTCATAATGGGAATCTTGCAGGACTTCGTTGCCGCGCCTGGCGTGCAAGCGGGTCAGACGAGCATCTTCCGGGGCGTATTCGAGCGTGGTGATCACGCCGTTGCCCGCCACTTCCCGTTCGGTCTGGCCATGGGCGTTGTACTGGATGGCGCTGACCAGCGTTTTTGGCGTGGTGTCGCTGCGCAGTTGCAGTCGTACCTCGCGCAACTGGCCGGCGACGGTGTGGCTGAACAACTGACGGTTGCCTTGGGCGTCGGTCTGTTCAACAGCCTCGCCCAGCGGGTTGAAGCGTGAGCGAGTGGTCGCGCCAGATCCCGGTTCCAGCCAGGTATCGCGCTCGTCCACGTGTTCGGGCCAATCGGGGATTTCCAACGTACGCAGAAAGTGCCGGGTCTGCTCAAGCAACCCGCCGGTCAATCCAAACGTCGGGAACAGCTGCGTGCCTGCCCGGTCGTCATGCCGGATCAATTGGCCGCACTGATTGCGATCGGCAGACGCCGGATCATTGGCTGCATAAGTCAGACGCTCTGCGCAAACAGCTTCGCCCCTCGCGGTTTGCTCGAACAGCGCGGTCAGGCGCAGTTGATTGTCATAGTGCATCCAGCGTTGCGACCCCCGACCATCCCAGGACTGAACCGGTTGATCTGCCTCGCCGAAAAGATTCACGCTCAAGCCGGCGTCGACACTGACGGTACTCAACGCAGTGTCGGACAGTGACAGGATGCTGCTGAGGTTCGCCGGTGCCGAAGCCTCCAGGAACAACCGCGGATCCCGCTGCGCAATCGCCCGCCCCGCCGGGTCATGAACCGTGCGGTTGACCCGAGCTTCGGCGACTTCACCCTGCGCGGCGCGGTAATAATCCACCGAACGCACGGCCAGCCCCCGCGGTTCAACGACCGTCATGCTTGGGGTGTCGCGGTGCAGGAAAGCCAGCTGAGGTTGCATCAGGCGTCTTCATGTCGATTTGCACCAGCTAATGCTGAAAACCCATGCATGGCTACTGTCACAAATTACAGGCTCGACAAACGGTCGCCCTCACCACGCCCATCGCCAAGCACACCCGCCCTTAGGTAGGATGAGCCTCTCTCCTGCGAGGTTGTGCGACATGTTCATCGGCGTCCTGTTGGTCATCACCTGGCTGATCCTGTTGCTGCGCTACCCGTCCAAGGCCCTGCCCGTTTCGGTGGCGGCCGCCATTGGACTGGGGCTGGTGGCCACCTGGGTGGTCTGGCTGGACAATCGCGAGGTCAAGCAATTGGCGCGCCTTGAGTTGCGCATCACTTACGCGCCGGAGCACTGCCCGGCGGATCGCCCTTTGCTATTGAAAATGAACAACGGCAACGACGTGCCGCTGACCGAACTGCGCTGGCGCGTCGCTGCCTACGCGCCGGGCGATACGGTCAACCTCGCCGACAATCAATACGCCGCACCGCGTTATCGCGGCCCAGGTGAACTGCAAGCCGGGGCGAACTGGGAAGATTGCCTGCCCATGCCGCCGCTGCGTCCCGGTTATCGCCCGCAAACCCTGGAGTTTCGCGCCGAGCGTTTGCAGGGTAGTTTCTCCGACTGACCCCCACTCTTCCCTTTGCACAAGGACCGCGCCATGCCCGTTGCGTTGATTACCGGTTGTTCCAGCGGCATTGGCCGCGCTCTGGCGGATGCCTTTAAAGGTGCCGGTTATAAAGTCTGGGCCAGCGCCCGCAAGGCTGAAGACGTTGCCGCGTTGACGGCGGCCGGTTTCACCGCCGTGCAGCTGGACGTCAACGATGGCGTGGCACTTGAAGCGTTGGCCGGGCAGATCAACCAGCAACATGGCGGCCTCGATGTGCTGATCAACAACGCCGGTTATGGCGCCATGGGGCCGCTGCTGGACGGCGGTGTGCCGGCCATGCAGCGGCAGTTCGAAACCAATGTGTTTGCGATTGTCGGTGTGACGCGCGCGCTGTTTCCAGTGCTGCGCCGGGCCAAAGGGATAGTGGTGAATATCGGCAGCGTTTCCGGGGTCCTGGTCACGCCATTTGCCGGTGCTTACTGCGCCTCGAAAGCCGCAGTGCATGCCTTGAGCGATGCGTTGCGCATGGAACTGGCGCCGTTCGGTGTGCGAGTGATGGAGGTGCAACCGGGCGCCATCGCGTCCAGTTTTGCCAAGAATGCCGGGGCAGAGGCGGAGCAGTTGATCAGCGAACAGTCACCGTGGTTTCCGCTGCGTGAGGGCATTCGTGCGCGGGCCAAGGCGTCCCAGGACAACCCGACGCCGGCCAGTGAGTTTGCCGCCGGTTTGCTCAAGGCAGTGCAGCAGGACAAACCGCCGCGCCTGATTCGTTTGGGCAATGGCAGCCGGGCGTTGCCGTTGTTGGCGGGGTTGCTGCCCAAAGGGTTGCTGGAGTCGGGGTTGATGAAGCGGTTCGGGTTGAGTGGGCAGCTTTGAGACCGCGTTATCGTTCTTCGCGGGCGAGCCTCGCTCCTACAGGTTTTGCGCGAGCCTTGTAGGAGCGAGGCTTGCCCGCGAAAGCGTCAGATCAGACTCTGCAAAATTTTCAGGAAGTAACATGACCGACTACACCGAATACTTCGACGAAGTGATCCAGGCCCACGTCGCCATCGAGCAATGGCTGGCCGAAGAACGAAACGTCACCGAACTTGAACACTTGCTCGCCCGTTTTTCACCGCAGTTTTCCATGGTCTCGCCGTTGGGCCGAGTGCTGGATTTCGACGCGCTTGGCGAGTTGTTCCGGATGGCGGGCGGGAAGAAGCTCGGGTTCAGGATTGAGCTCAGCGAGTTGCGTGGCATTGCGCTGTCCGACAACGGCGCGACCGTGAGTTATCGCGAGCAGCAGACCGATGCGACCGGCCAGCAGACGGACCGGCGTTCGACGGTGGTGTTTGAGAAGCAGGCCGGTGGAAAGGTGGTTTGGCGGCATTTGCATGAGACGTTTTGCAAGGAGTGAGCTGTAAGACCGAGGCGCCTGCATCGCGAGCAGGCTCACTCCCACAGTAAAACTTCAGTGAACACAAGATATATGTACGACGGAGATCAAGTGTGGGAGCGAGCCTGCTCGCGATGGCCGCGACTCGGTCCAAAAGTTAGTTAACCACCACCGTGCACGTAATCCCCGCCGCCAACAACACCCCTTCCGGCACTTCATCAATGTGAATCCGCACCGGCACCCGCTGTGCCAGGCGCACCCAGTTGAACGTCGGGTTCACGTCCGCAATCAGCTCGCGGCTTTCCGGATTATCGCGGTCGTAGATCCCGCGAGAAATACTCTCCACATGCCCCTTGAGCACTTCGCCGCTCATCAGTTGCATGTCGGCCTTATCGCCCACCCGCACGTGCGGCAGTTTGGTTTCTTCGAAGAAGCCATACACCCAGAACGAGTTCATATCGACCACAGCCATTTTCGCTTCGCCGATGCGTGCGTAGTCGCCGGGATGCACGTTGAGGTTGGTCACGTAACCGTCCACCGCCGCGCGCACTTCGGTGCGTTTGAGGTTCAGTTCGGCGGCTTCCAGTTGCGCTTGCGCGTGTTGGTAATCGGCGAGGGCCGAGTCTGCGATATTGCTGGCGTCGTCGCGGTTTTCCTTGGAGATCACCAAGGCATCCATGTCGGCGCGGCGATGGGCGTTGACCTTGCGCATCTCCCACGTCGACTTGCGTGAAGCCACCAGTGCCTGCGCCTGTTTGACCGCGATGCGGTAGTGCTCGGGGTCGATGCGCATCAGCAGATCGCCCTTCTTCACCTGTTGGTTGTCGCGCACCGGCACGTCCACCACTTCACCGGTGACGTCGGCGGCGACGTTGATGATGTCGGCGCGCACCCGGCCGTCGCGGGTCCACGGCGTGTTCATGTAATGCACCCACAGGGTTCGGCCAATCCACAGCGCGAGGGCCAGCACCAGCAGAGTGGCGAGCAGGCTGAAAAGCTTTTTCATCAGAGCCTTCTTCAGAGATAGAGAGTCAGTGGTAGACAGTCAGCGCCAAAGCACCAAACAGACAGGTAAACAAACTCAGGCGCAACAACGCCGGGTGCCAGAAAAAACGGTACAGATCGAACCCGGACAGGAACCGGTCCAGCGCCCAGGCCAGCACCGCGGCGATGAAGAACATCAGCGTCATGGTCGGCATGTACACGCCGTGGAAGGCGATTTCACGAGGCATGTTCAAGTCCTTGGGGCGTGGTCATTGCGTAGGCGGCAAGCGGTGATTGCGGGTCGAGTAATGAGGTGCGGATGAAATGCAGGTAGCTCTTCACCCGGCGCAACGCCGAGGTGTCGAAGTGCGGCGCGAAGGGCTCGTCGGTGGCTTGCACGCGGCTGATCGCATGGTCCACCGCGATCAGGCAGCGCTGCAGATTGCTCTGGCCCGGTTGCAGAAACAGCCGCACCAGCGAACGGCCCATCACGCGGATGGCCTGGCGCCACGGCTGCGATTCGGCGTACGCCGGGTGCACCGGCAGAATCGCCTGTTCCTTGCGTAACTCGATGATCGCGTGACCGACTTCCAGCACCACGAACATCCAGCGCAGCAAGTCCCGTTGCACCTGCGGCTGACCGGCGGCGAGACCGTAGGCCTGATGCAGCAAGTCCCGCGTGCGGCTTTCGAAACTCGACGCCAGGCCCTTCAGTTTGCCGCCGATCGCATACACCACTTGCCCGCGCAGGTCCTGCTCCAACCGGCGCCATAACCAGCGACTGTTCGGCGGCAGGATGATCGCCCCCGCAGCGGCGCACACCAGCATGCCGAGCACCATGGCGATGTAGTCGTTGATGAAGGTGTAAGGGTTGTAGATGGTGAGGTTGTCCGGCACCGAACCGGTGCTGAAAAAGATCAGCAAACCGAGGCCGACACCGGCGTATTGCGGGCGCGAGGTCAGGAACGAACCGAGCACGATCACCGGCGCGAGCATCACGCACAGCAACGGAAACCCATCGATCCACGGGAAGATGAAAAACATCTCGACGAAGCCGATCAGCGCCCCCAGGAACGTGCCGCAGGCCATCTGGAACGCCATGCGTTTCGGGTTCGGCGTTGCCGCCGAAAGGCCCACGGTGGCGGCGGCAATCAGGGTCATCATCGCCCCGCTCGGCCACGCGGTGGCGACCCAATAACTGCCCAACACCACGAGAATGAACGCCGCGCGAATCCCCGAAGCGGCAGACGCCATCCAGTTGGTTTGCGGGGTGAAAGGCTCGTCCCACTGCTCCCGTTCATGGCTGTGATCAGCCAGGGACGCGTGGGTCTGTGCATAACCGTGCAGGTCGTCGACGAAGCGATAGAGCAGCTCATACGCGGTATGAAAATCGAGCTGCTCGGCGTCGCTTGGCTCGCTCTCCTGAAACGTCGCGCGCAGGCTGCGGACACGCGCCGGCAGCGCTTCTTTGTAGGCGCTCAGCGCAATCACCAGGCGTGCGGCGTCAGGGCTGGTCAACGCGCGACCACTGAAACCGTCGAGCACTTCCGCGAGGTCCTGCAAGCCCGGCTTGATTGCCGCGACCACATGATCGGCGCCACTGCTGCGCAAGCGTTCGAGCAGTTGGTGCAGGGCATTGAACCGCGTGGTGACGCCCATGAACTCGCTGTTCAAGCGACTGAGCCGACCGTTGCGCCGACGCATGTGCGGGTCTTCGAACACGGTGACGCTGCGCAGCCCTTCCAGGCCGACCGCCTCGGCGATGAAGCGCACGTTGCTCGCTTCAAAAGCGTCCCGTTTGCTGCGACCGCGCAAGCCATCGGTGACGAACAAGGCGAACACACCGAAGCGTTGATACAAAGCGTTGCGCATCGCCGCGCTGGCGGTTTGCGGCAGGATCGCAGCGCTGACCAGCGTGGCACAGAGAATCCCCAACGAGATTTCCAGCACGCGCCAGACCGCCGCCATGAACGCGCCCTCCGGGTGCGCCAGGGCCGGCAAGCCGACCATCGCGGCGGTGTACCCGGCCAGCACAAATCCGTAGGCGCGGAAGTTACGAGAACGCGCCGCGCCGGCCGAGCAGATGCCGACCCAGATCGCCAGCGAACCAAGGAACAACTCGGTGTTCTGTGCGAACAAGGCAATCAGCGCGACCATCACCGCCGACCCGGTCAGCGTGCCGAGAAAGCGGTAGAAACTCTTGGCGAACACCTGGCCGCTTTGCGGTTGCATGACAATGAACACGGTGATCATCGCCGTGCGCGGTTGCGGCAATTCCAGACGCATGGCCAGCCACAGGGTCAGGAACGCGGCGAACAACACCTTGAAAATGTAGACCCAGGTCACGCCGTCGCTGCGTGCCCAGTCGAAGAAACCCCGGCGCCATTCAAGGGTGTACAGCCAGCGCAGCGGTGCGGGCAAGGGAGTCATGAAATCCTGCTTAATTCAGTCTGACCGGGGACCTGTAGGAGCGAGCCTGCTCGCGATAGCGGTCTGACATTCAACATCGATGTCGACTGACACTCCCTCATCGCGAGCAGGCTCACTCCTACAGGTTTTGTGTTCAACGCAATAGAACCGGGGTTTTCGGGGGCTGGGTTTTCTCAGCATTCGGCACGTCATTACCCGCACCAAGCCCGCCACCGAGCGCCGTCACCAATTCGGCGTGAGCACTCAGCCGCGCGGCCTGAACCTGTTGCTGAACCTGCTGCTGTTTGAACAACAAGGTCTGGGCATTGAGCACGTTGAGGTAATCGGTGAGCCCGCGTTGATAAGCGATCATCGCGATGTCGTAAGTCTTCTGCGCGGTGGCCACGGATTCGGCGGCGAAGGTTTGCTGCTTGTCCATGGATTCGCGGCGGATCAACTGGTCGGAGATGTTTTTCAGCGCATTGACCAGCGTCTGGTTGTACTTCGCCACGGCGATGTCGTAACCGGCCGAGGCTTCCCCCAACTCGGCGCGCAATCGGCCACCGTCGAAGATCGGCAACGAGATCGCCGGACCGACGCTGTAGTTGAGTTTCTTGCCGGTCAAAAACTCCAGCGCACCGCCGCCGGTGGCCATGTAGCCGAGGCTGCCGACCAGATCGACGTTGGGGTAGAAACCCGCGTGAGCCACATCGATGCCCCGCGCCTGAGCCGCCACTTGCCAGCGGCTGGCGACCACGTCGGGACGCTGGCCGAGCAATTGCGCCGGCAGCGACGATGGCAGTTTCAGCGCAGTGCCCAATGCCAACGTGGGTCGCTGCAACTGCGCGCCGTCGCCCGGGCCTTTGCCGGCGAGTGCGGCAAGCTGATTGCGGCTGAGGGCGATTTCTTCGTCCAGCGCGTCGAGCTGGCGGTGGGTTTCCGGCAGCGGCGTTTCGGCCTGGCTGACTTCGAAGTGGGTGCCGATGCCGCCGCTCAGGCGTTTCTGGGCGAGGTCGAGAATTTGCTGCTGTTGTTGCAGGGTCGCGGCGACGATGTCCCGTTGCGCGTAATGCAGCGACAGTTCGATGTAGGCGCGCACGATGTTGTTCTGCAGTTCGAGCTGGGCCAGACGCGCTTCGGCGGCGCTCATGTGCGCCATGTCGACGGCGCGCTCGGTGGCGTTGCTTT
Source organism: Pseudomonas sp. PDM01 (assembly GCF_014852325.1). Taxonomy (NCBI): domain Bacteria; kingdom Pseudomonadati; phylum Pseudomonadota; class Gammaproteobacteria; order Pseudomonadales; family Pseudomonadaceae; genus Pseudomonas; species Pseudomonas sp. PDM01. The sequence continues at coordinate 224,165 of NZ_JACVBK010000007.1, read as the reverse complement.
CACGGCCCCAGAGGTCGAGGGCGTAGCTGAAGCCCAGCGCGGCGTTGTTGTCCCACGTCGTCGCATTGGCCAGCTCGCCCGGCCCGTAGAACTGATCGGTGGGCCAGTTGTGGCGCTTGAGGGTGGACCCGCCATTGATCTGCAGCGACTCGGCAGACTCGGCGATGCCCGCCATGGATTTGGCCTGACGCACCCGCGCCGCCGCCATGGCCATGGTCGGGCTGCCTTGCAGAGCGAGGTCGATCCAGCGGTTCAGTTGCGGGTCGCCATACGCCTGCCACCATTGCGCGGTGGGCCAGTGAGCGTCCTGCGCGGCGCTCTGGATGGCGTCGTCGGTGGCCAGTGAATTGGCCTCCAGTGCCTTGCCCTGCGGGGCAATACCTGCGGTTCCGATGCAGCCGCTGATTGCCAGGGTTAAAGTCAAAACACTGAGCGTCTGAAGCGCTCTGCTGATGCGACGCGGCACTGCTGCGATTTCCCGAGAAAGTGGACTGGATCCCGTAGGAGCGAAGCTTGCTCGCGAAGAACGATAACGCGGTCCATCTGTTAAACCGCGTTATCGTTCTTCGCGAGCAAGCTTCGCTCCTACAAGGAACGGCGCAATTCTAGGGGGCGGGTTTGATGGCGATAAGCTGGGATTCCTGTGAATCTTTGTTACCGTTAACGCGATAATCCCTTGGTCGGGGTCTCAGACTCTGAAACTTCGTGTCACAATTTGCCATCGCACCCGAGAGCACCCCATGGACACTTTGCAAAACATGCGCGCCTTCAGCTACGTGGCCGAGGCCGGCAGCTTCACCGCCGCCGCCGTGCAACTCGACACCACCACGGCCAACGTCTCGCGCGCGGTCTCCAACCTGGAAGCCCACCTGCAAACCCGCCTGCTCAACCGCACCACTCGTCGCATCGCCCTGACCGAGGCCGGCAAGCGCTATCTATTGCGCTGCGAGCAGATCCTGGCGTACGTCGAAGAGGCCGAAGCCGAGGCCAGCGATGCCCACGCGCGCCCGGCCGGGCAACTCAAGGTGCACACCATGACCGGCATCGGTCAGCACTTCGTGATCGACGCCATCGCCCGCTATCGCAAGACCCATCCCGACGTGACCTTCGACCTGACCATGGCCAACCGCGTGCCGGACTTGCTCGACGAGGGCTACGACGTGTCCATCGTCCTTGCCAGCGAACTGCCGGACTCGGGCTTCGTCTCCCAGCGCCTGGGCATCACCTACAGCATCGTTTGCGCCTCCCCGGCCTACGTGAAAGCCAACGGCTGCGCGCACAAGCCCAGCGATTTGCTGAACCACGCGTGCCTGCGCCTGGTGAGCCCGGTGATTCCGCTGGAGAAATGGAATTTCGACGGCCCGGAAGGCCAGGAAATGGTCACCATCAACAGCTCGCCGTTTCTGGTGAACTCCGCCGATGCGATGAAAACCGCGATCATCAGCGGCATGGGCGTCGGCGTGTTGCCGGTGTATGCGGCGATCGAAGGCTTGCGCAACGGCACACTGGTGCGGGTGATGCCGAACTACCGCTCGCAGGAACTGAATCTGTATGCGATCTATCCGTCGCGGCAGTATCTGGATGCGAAGATCAAAACCTGGGTCGAGTATTTGCGCGGGTCGTTGCCGGAGATATTGGCAGCGCATCAGGCGGAACTGGCCGCGTATGAGTTGAGCGGGAGCCTGGGTGGCGCGCGATTGGCGAATTGACGACAGAACACTGTGGGAGCGAGACCGGCTTGCCGGCGATGGTCGTGAACGATAACGCTGTGAACCTGATACCCCGCAGTGTTCTCACGTTTTTCGCGAGCAGGCTCGCTCCTACAAAAAGCGTGGTGTCCTAGGATGTTTCCGACGCGTTCTGTCGGTTGTCGGGTGGGAAGCTAGATGGGTAGGCTTCGGGTGTCGCTGAGAAATCAGCGACCGGGCCTGGAAACCCGAGGTTCAAGAGATAGATGCCGGACTTCATGACATACTACGGCGCTTTTTTTGCCCGTTAGCACTTGTTATGGCGGCTGTGCGTGGGAGACCTTCGGGTCTGCCGGGTTTTGCTCTTGCCTCGGTTTTCCAGCCCGCGCATAGCTGCCACCCTTTCGTCTGGAAACGAAAAATGGCGGCTCCATCAAGCAAGAGGAATACGCCATGAAAAAGCCGTCACCCAATCCGCCAGATGCGGAAGTCACCTCCCCCCAAAACTCATTCACCCTGAAAGCCTTGATCCCGCCCCACACCCCCAGCCATCTATTCACCGTCGTCCCCGACATCAACACCGAAACCCTTTTGGTTCACGCCAGCGAATCCCTCGCCTCCGCCAGCGTCATGGCCAGCGACCTCGCCGGATTTCTCGACGGCCCCCACCGCAACACTCTGCTGGGCATTCAACAAGTCATCATGCTCGGCGAACTGGCCGTCAACCGCGCGCTGGATAACATCGACCCGCAGGATTAGACACCCCAATCTGTAGGAGCCGGCTTGCTGGCGATCCATACGACGCGGTGCATCAGACGAACCGAGGTGCCTGGATCGCCAGCAAGCCGGCTCCTACAAGTTCGCGTACGAAGCACCCTTTGCGCATCACCCATCACCTGTAGGAGCCGGCTTGCCGGCGATCCATGCGACGCGGTGCGTCAGACAGACCGAGGTGCCTGGATCGCCAGCAAGCCGGCTCCTACAGGGGGAAATGCGTGCATCCGAACCATCCGGGCACTCGCACAAAAGCGCGGAAGAATGTTAGCGTGCTTGGCATTCTCCATGCCCGACGAGCCCGCCTCCCATGAAAAAGACCGTCCTCGCTTTCAGCCGCGTCACTCCCGCCATGATCGAACGCCTCCAGCAGGATTTCGACGTCATCGTGCCTGACCCGAAAAAAGGCGACATCAACGCCCAATTCAACGAGGCCCTGCCCCATGCCCACGGTTTGATTGGCGTGGGTCGCAAGCTCGGTCGCGCACAACTGGAGAACGCGAGCAGCCTGGAGGTGGTGTCCAGCGTCTCGGTGGGCTACGACAACTACGACGTCGCGTACTTCAACGAACGCGGGATCATGCTGACCAACACGCCGGATGTGCTGACCGAAAGCACCGCCGACCTGGCCTTCTCTCTGATCATGAGCAGCGCCCGCCGCGTCGCCGAACTCGATGCCTGGACCAAGGCCGGTCAATGGCAAGCCACCGTCGGCGCCCCGCTGTTCGGCACCGATGTCTATGGCAAGACCCTGGGCATCGTCGGCATGGGTAACATCGGCGCCGCCATCGCCCGGCGCGGTCGGCTCGGTTTCAACATGCCGATTATCTACAGTGGCAACAGCCGCAAAACTGCACTTGAGCAAGAGCTCGGTGCGCAGTTCCGCAGCCTCGATGAGTTGCTGGCTGAAGCCGATTTCGTTTGCCTGGTGGTGCCGCTCAGCGAAAAGACCAAACACCTGATCAGCCGCCGTGAACTGGCGCTGATGAAGTCGGACGCGATTCTGATCAACATCGCCCGCGGCCCGGTGGTGGACGAGCCCGCGCTGATCGAAGCGCTGCAAAACAACCAGATCCGTGGCGCCGGGCTGGATGTCTACGAGAAAGAACCGCTGGCCGAATCGCCACTGTTCCAACTGAAAAACGCAGTGACTTTGCCACACATCGGCTCCGCCACCCATGAAACCCGTGAAGCGATGGCCAATCGCGCCTTGGCCAACCTGCGCAGCGCCTTATTGGGTGAACGACCGCAGGACCTGGTGAACCCGCAAGTCTGGAAAGGCTGAAAAAAACGGGCAGGCGATTAAAGCGCCTGCCCGTTTACAACTAAGTTTCACAAACCACAAAACAACCAATACACAATTTGCAATTTAGTCCACCCCTCAACAAATACACTTCGCTATAGACTCTCCTTACTTACCCGCCCTGACGGGAACCCGTTCTGGAGAACTATTACCTTGAACCACTTGACGACCGAGCAAACAATTAGAATCAGCAAAGCCACATTGATGCTATTTATAAGCTTCTTTGGTTTTTTAATGTTGTTTAGCAACTTCACCGACTACCCTTCCAACTACGAATACATCGCCCACATCCTCAGTATGGACACCACGCGCGAGGGCGAGAAGTACAGTTATCGCGCCATTACCTCCCCCATGGCCCATCACAGGGTTTACTGGCTGATCATTACACTTGAAGTCCTCTTCACCGCCTTTTGCATGATGGGCACTTACCAACTATTCAAGAATATAAACACCAGCGCCAAAAAGTTTCACGAGGCAAAGAAATATGCACTGGTTGGCTTACTGATTGCCGTATTTATCTACTACGTGTGTTTTCAGGTGGTGGGTGTCGAATGGTTCAATATGGATGAATCACAACAGTGGAACTATAAAGACTGGGCTCGACATATTGTTGATTTCATCATGCCGCTAATGATCTATGTGGCCATCCGGATCGAGCGCTGAGTGCACACGCACCCGATCCGCAACATCTTCAAGCCAGCTTGCCACTCCCCTGCACCATCGGTGCCTTGGGTTTGCGGAACACCAGCACGTTGCCCAACATCACCAACACTAGGCCCATCAGCGCCGGCGCGGTCCATTGGTAGCCTTCGGCAAACGCCGAGACGTTGAGCGCCACCACCGGGAACAGCACCGTGCAATAGGCTGCGCGCTCCGGGCCCATGCGCCCGACCAGCGTCAGGTAGGCGGTGAAGCCGATCACCGAACCCGGAATGACCAGGTACAGCAGCGAGCCGATGTAACGCGCATTCCATTCCATCTCGAACGGAATGCCTTTGACCAGGCACCACACCGACAGCATCGCCGCGCCATAAGCCATGCCCCAGGCATTGGTGGTCAGCGGCTTGAGCCCGGCCTTCTGTTGCAGGCTAGACAGCATGTTGCCCGCCGAGAAGCACAGCGTGCCCAACAAGGCCAGGCCCAGGCCCAGCAAGGTTTCCGGGCTGGCCGTGTGGCCGGCCAGCTCCGGCCAGAACAGCAAACCCAGCCCGAACAAGCCGAGCGCGCCACCCAACAGGACGTTGCGGGCGATTTTCTGGCCGAAGAACACCCGCGCATTCAGGGCATTCCACAGCGTGGCAGTGGAAAACACCACGGCTACCAAGCCACTGGGGATCCATTGGCTGGCCGTCAGGAAGCACATGAAGTTGATGCAAAACAGGCACAGGCCCTGCGCCAGGCAGATCAGGTGTCCGCGACGGTTCATCACTTGCAGCTTGCGGCTGAGCAACAGCATCACGAACAGCACCAGCGCGGCGAGGCCGAAGCGGTAGACGATCGACACCGGAATGGCCACCACGCCCAGTTGCCATTTCAAGGCAATCCAGGTGGTGCCCCAGATCAGCACGGTCAGCAAATACAGCGAAAGGTTCATGGCGAAGGCTCCTCAATAGGTGCCCAGTGTCCTGCGCCAAACTTTTTCGCACTTGCATAAACTTGCGCTTTTGTCGGCCCGGAGGCTGGCAGGCCAACGTCTACGGAGTAGGATGCGAAGCGTTGGAGAAACGATCATGCCCGCACTGGAATCACTGCAAGTCTTTCAAGCCCTCAACCGCTCGCCCAATGCTCGCCTCGAGCACAGCGCCGAGCTCGGTGACGGCATGGCTGCAGCCCTGTGGAGCAACCATCACGACGCCCAGGACTACGAAGCGCCGAGCCATCACACCTTGTCCTGTTACATCGCGGGCGGCACCGGCACTTTTCGCCGCGATCAGCCCGGCACCAAGGGCGGTCCGGACAAACTGTGCATTCTGCCGGCCGACCATCAGTCAGGCTGGGTGATCAATGGCGACATTCGCCTGGCCCATCTGTATTTCAGCCCGGAACAATTCGCCCTCGGTTGCGTCACGCTGCTGGACCGCGAACCTCGCGAATTGCAATTGCGCGAAGGGACTTTTCTCGACGACCCGCAGCAAGCCCGGCGCTTTCGCCAGATGCTCACGCTCAACTGGGATGAACCCGGCGAACGCCTGCTGACCAGCAGCCTGGCCCATGAAATGCTCAGCCACGTGTTGCTCGGCCAGGTCGGCATGCGCGACGGCTTGCGGCTCAAGGGCGGATTGGCGGCGCACCAGCGGCGGCAGCTGGTCGAGTTCATCGACAATCAGTTGGCCGAAGCCATCAGCCTTGGGCAGTTAGCGGGGTTGTGTGCGCTGTCGGAGTATCACTTTGCGCGGATGTTCCGGGAGAGCTTTGGCTTGCCGCCGCATCAGTATGTGTTGGCAAGGCGACTGAGCCGGGCGCGGGAGTTATTGCGTTCGACATCGCAGCCGTTGGGGGAGATTGCATTGGCGAGTGGGTTTGCCAGTGCGAGTCATTTCACCAATCGGTTTCGGCAGGTTCTCGGTGGGACGCCTGGCGAGTATCGGCAGGCGTTTTTGCGCTGACCCGGAAGCCGCCTTCGCGGGCAAGCCTCGCTCCTACAGGGATGTGTGTTGATCGCGAAAATTGGACTCGACACGATTCCTGTAGGAGCGAGGCTTGCCCGCGAAGAACGATAACGCGGTCTGTGATCAGAACTCCAAGGTGCTGGACAACGAAACCTGCCGCGAATCCCCCATCGACACAAAGAACCGGCTCGCCGCCGAGGTGTAGTAAGTGCGGTCAAACAGGTTCTTCACGTTGAGCTGGAACTTGACCTTCTGCCCCTCGACCTTGGTGTCGTAGGTGGCGAATGCATCGGCCACGGTGTAGCTCGGCAGATCAAAATCGTTCACCGCGTTACCCGCCCGCTCACCGACATACCGCGCGCCCGCGCCGACCCGCAATTGATCGCCACCAACAATGGTGCCGAAGTCATAGACCGCCGACAGCGAGCCGGTGTTCTTCGCCACGTTTTGCAGTTTTTTGCCTTTGTAGTCCGGGTCTTCGGTGACTTCGGCATCGGTGTAGGCATAGCTGCCGATCATGCTCCAGCGATCGCTGAGCTGACCGCTCAGGTCCACTTCCAGACCACGGGAACGCACTTCGCCGGCGGCGCTGTAAAGGGTCACCGGACCTTCGGCATTGGCCACCAGCACGTTGCGTTTCTTGATGTCGAACAGGGCAACGTTACCCGTCACACGCCCCGGAATATCCAGCTTCGCGCCGACTTCCCAGGACTTGGCTTCTTCCGGCGCGATGCTGCCGTCGAGCACGGTGCTGCTGCCGCTCAAAGGAGCGATGGTCGAGTTGGGCTTGAACGATTCGGTGTAGCTGCCGTAGAACGACAACGCGTCGGTGTACTTGTAGACAAGGCCGGCACGCGGCCCCCATTTTTGCCCGTTGCTGTCGGTGTTGGCCTTGAACGGCACGCCTTTGCCGGCGTACTGGTCGTACTCCTGGAAACGGCCGCCGGCCACCAGAATCCACTGGTCAGTGAGGTGGATCGAGTCCTGCAGAAACAGCGAATCGCTGCGCAGCAGATCGGTCTGCGCGCTGTCCGCCGGGCTGACGGTGGTGCCGGCGACTTCACGGCCATAGACCGGGTTGAGGTAACTGAAGGTGGTCAGGCTTTTCTGGCGGATCAGGTCTTCGCGGTAGATCTTGCGGTACTCGTCATCGACGCCGAACACCAGGTCATGTTGCATGCCCAGCGCATTCACTTTGCCTTCGAGGCTGGCCGTGGTGAAGCGGTCGGTGCTGATCGCGTTTTGCGTGCCGTCCATGCTGCGGGTCAGCGTGCCTTTCTTGGTGTCGATGGCGGTAACGCGCACTTGGCTGGCGTCGTAGGTTTCACGGTTCCAGCTGTAGCCAAAGTGCGCTTTCCAGTTGTCGTTGAGTTCGTGGTCGGCCTCGAAGTGATAGAGGTCCGAACGCCCTTCCATGTTGTTGAACGGCTCGTCCAGACGACGCTCGCGGGAGATGTCCAGCGGATGGTTGTCGCGTGGGTCGATCAGCGTGCCACGGTCGAACGGGGTGAGGAATTCACGGTGTTCGTAGGCGAACAACAGCTTGGTGCTTTCACCGAACCAGGCCAGGGACGGCGCCACCAGCGTCTCGCGGTGGGTGCCGAAATTGCGCCAGTAATCTTCGTCTTCGTGGTCGAGCACCATGCGGTAGGCCAGCCCGGAATCACCGAGCGCGCCGGTGCTGTCGAAGCTGCCGCCGCTGCCGTTTTTGCCATCGCCGTACGTCGAGCCACGCACGGTCAACGCGTTGTACTGTTCCAGTTCAGGTTTCTTGCTGACCATGTTGACCACGCCGCCCGGGTCCTGGATGCCGTAGAGCAACGAGGCCGGGCCCTTGAGCACTTCGACCCGATCGACCGTGGCGTTGAGGCCACGGCCCTGCACCACCGGCATGCCGTCGCGCATGATCGAGCCGTTGCGGTTGTCGCCGAAGCCACGGGTCATCACCGAATCCTGGGTGCTGCCCAATGTATTGCCCTGAGTGATGCCGCTGACGTTGGCCAGCGCGTCGTCGAGGTTGCGCGGCGCCTGATCGCGAATGACCTGGGCCGGGATGACGTTGACGGTCTGGGGGATTTCCTGGAGCAAGGCCGAAGAGCGCATCACCGAACTGGTCGGCGGCGGCTGGTAGCTCATGGATTGATCCATCACCGAGGTGATGGTGGTCGCGCCGAGGTTCAAGGCGCCTTCGGTGGGCTGCGGTTCCAGCGCCATGGTGTGCGCATCGGTACGACGGAAGGTCAAACCCGAACCGCTGAGCAAACGCTGGATCGCCTGTTCGGCGCTCATCTGCCCGCTGACCGCTGGCGCGGTCATGCCGTATGGCGCTTCATCGGTGTAGACCACGCTGATGCCGGTGATCCGGCTGAAGTCGCTCAGGGCCTGGGGCAGCGGTTTGGCGGCCATCGCGAAGCTGAACTGCGTGCGCTGCTGCGTCGTGCCCGCTTCAGCGGCCAATGCCACGCTCAATGGCAGCAATGCCAATGCCGAAATGCTCAGCGCCGAAGCACCCAACCACTGTTTGACCGAACCCGATTTTGCCCTGGACTTCATTGCTCATGACCTGTGTAGAACCGCTACGGATGCGAATGACTCGCAGTTTCAGTCACTACACGGATGGGGCTTGGGTTTACCTCACCATCATTTTGAAAATATTTTTATTTGAGTGATGGGGTGTTTGATTTGACGCCTTCGCGGGCAAGCCTCGCTCCTACAGGGATCGTGAAACCTGTAGGAGCCGGCTTGCCGGCGATGAGGCCGGACGCCTCAACGCAAAATAATCAAATGCCCCACGGCATGCTGCTCAAACCCCATCACCCCCTGCAACGAACTCAACACCGCCTGCGGATCCTTGCTCGGGAAACTGCCACTGACCCGCCGCGCCGCCAGCTCATCGTTGAGCAGCACAATCCGCCCAGGGTAGTAACGCCGTAAATCCTGCACCACGTCGGCCAATGGCGCCTTGTAGTAATTGAGCCAGCCCTGACGCCACGCCAGCTGCGCTTCGCTGTCCACGGCATGCAGTTTTTCCGCCGTGCCTTCGCCGTAAGCCACTTGTTGGCCGGCGGACAGAATCTGCTGCTCGGCATGCTTGTCTGCCGTCACGCCGACCCGGCCGGACAACACCGTCACTTGCGCGCCGTGAGGTTGCAAACGCACTTCAAACTGCGTCCCCAGCACCCGCGCCTGGCCCTTTTCAGCCTCAACCACAAACGGTTCGCCGGTGTGCGTCACGCTGAAAAATCCGGCGCCGCGACGCAACTGCACGTGACGCTCACCGCGACTGAAATCCACCGCGATGGCGCTGTCGGCATCCAGCGTGACCTGCGATTGATCCGCCAGCGTGACGGTGCGAACTTCCCCCGGCGCCGACACATAGTCAGCACCCAGATCATCCACCCAGCGCATCGGCTGCCAGCCTGAACCGAGGCTGACCATCAACAACAGGCACGCCGCCATTGCCAGTGCTCCGGACCAGCGCCGAACGCTGCTGCGCCGCGAGCGATTCATCGCATTGAGGTAACCCTGCAAGGCAAACGCGTCTTCGTTGGCCAGCGTCCGCGCCGGGCCTTCGCTCAATTCCCACACCACTTGCGCCTGGGCATAGGCCTCGGCATGCGCGGGATCGGCCTGCAGCCAATGGCTGAAAGTAGCCTGATCACCGCTGCTCGGCTGGTCATGCAGCAGACTCAGCCAGGCGAAAGCGGCCTGTTCCTGAGCGGGCGTCGGGGTGACGCGTTCGATGTGATTCACGGTGCTTTCCCTGGCGTGCGCGGTTCGGGGTCCCGCAGGCTGGCCTTGCAGGCTTCGAGGGCGCGCATCATATGTTTTTCCACGGCGCTTTGGGACAAACCCATGGCCTTGGCGATCTCGGCGTATTTGCGGCCATGGATGCGATTGAGCAAAAAGATCTGCCGCGTGCGCTCGGGCAACGCACGCAACGCCGCTTCGACATGGCGCAAATCGTTGCCGGCCTCCAGCGCGGCTTGCGGCTCGCTGCCGTGGCTGTCCGGTTGATCCGGTTGCCAGCCTTCAGTGACCCGCACCCGCGTGCCTTCGCTGCGCAAGTGGTCGATGGCAATGTTGCCGGCGCAACGCAACAGGTAGGTGCTGAGCTCTTCGACCTGCACCAGCGGCCGGCGCCAGAAGCGCAAAAACAAATCCTGCACCAGGTCCGCCGCCGTTGCCCGACAGCCGACGCGACGGTTCACCAGCGCTTCCATCTGCGAACGCTGGGACAGGAACACTTGCAGGAAATGCGCACGTGCTCCGCGAGGTTCGTCGTCATGGGAATCCGGAGGGCTAGTCATCATCGGGTCAGTACTGCGCAAACGCGGCAACGGGGCTGACGAGCAGGCTCAAAGCAGCCATCGACAGCGCCAGGCGCGGGCGATACGGCATCAACAGCACCAGCAGCAACGCGCTGAGCATCAACACCGCACACCATTCCACCAGGCCAAGCCCCCAGCCGGTCGAAGACACCGCCGCCCACAGAGACAAGATCAGCAACAGCCAGCCACCCAGTTTCAACAACCGGCGACGATGGGCCGTCGGTTTACCGCCCAACAGCTCGGCGTGATGTCGGTCCATCGATAAACACAGTGCGGTGAAACCGCCGTAACAGAGCAACAGCGACAGCAACATTCAGTTCGCCTCTCGCTCAAGGGTAATCGGTTGTGCACGCTGCCGGATGACGATCCTGGCCTGTCCCGAACGCTGCATTTTCCACGCAGCCCAGGCGAAAAACACACCGCTGCCCAGGCACGTCAGATCGAAACCGGCCATCGCCCAATCGCCCTGCGCCAGCGTGTTTCCCAAGTGAAACGGCGTGGTCATGGCGTTCAGCAGCGGCATCGCGCCAAACAGCAATGCCACCAGTGCCAATTGCTCGATCCACGCCGTGCGGCCCCGGCGGACCATGGCATGCAGCACACTCAAACCCCAGACGATGAAGAAGCTGTTCACCTCCCAATCCGCACGTCCGGCCATGTCGACCGGCAACACCCGATTGGCCCAAAAGAACGCCGCCACCGCCACCATCAACCCGGACATGCTGGCGATATTCAGCACTTCCACCAGTCGCAATTCGAACGGCATCACGGCGCTTTTCGCGTGTTTGAGCTGACGCTTGCCGAGCCAGATCACCAGCCCGGTGCCAATCATCGCCGTGCCGGCCAACCCGCAAATGAAGTACAACCAGCGCAGCACGGGGCCGGCGAAATGGCCCATGTGCAAACCATAGAAACTGCCGGCAATCGCCCTCGGCAGCGATTGCTCCGGGGTCGTGCCGAGCAATTGCCCGGTCACGCCGTTGAAGGTCACCGCGCTGCCGAAGTCGTGAACTACACGGTCCGCGCCATCACGCACGAGCACCACCGAGGCATTCGCGTCGCCCGGATTGTTCACCGTCAGCCGCCCGACGCGCCCTCCCGACCACTGCTCGCGCGCCTTTTCCAGCAGCGGTGCCAGCGGCGCCAACTGCGCCGGTTTGTCCGCACGCTCCGGAGCCGTGGAAGCCGGGAACACCTCATCGTAAAACGCCCGCGCATCACCGTTGTACGCGGCAAGAATGCTCGCCGGCATCACCATCGACATGAAAATCACCAGGCTGCTGTAGGTGATCATCAGGTGAAACGGCAGCACCAGCACACCCACCGCGTTGTGCCCGTCGAGCCAGGAACGCTGGCCTTTGCGCGGGCGGAAGGTGAAGAAGTCCTTGAAGATTTTCTTGTGGGTGATGATCCCGCTGATCAGCGCGACGAACATCACCATGGCGGCGATGGTCGACAACCAACGGCCCCACGGATACGGCATTTGCAGCTGAAAGTGGAAGCGGTAGAAAAACTCGCCGCCGGTGGTTGCCCGGCCCTGCACTTCGGCGCCGGTTTGCGGGTCGAGGAGTTTTTCTGTGAACTGACCGCGTTCGCCACGTTTGGCCGGGGTCTGCTGCCAGCGTACCGACAGGCCGGGTTCGCGGGCATCGGGCAGGTCGATGAGCCAGCGCGAGGCGCCGCCGGCGTGTTGCTGAAGGTAGTTTTGCGCCACGGTCAGGCTGGCTTCGGAAGTCACCGAACGCGCAGGGATTTCCGGCTGCATCCAGTGGCTGATCTCGTCCTTGAAATACGCGAGTGTGCCGGTGAGGAAAATCGCGAACAGCAACCAGCCGAAGATCAACCCGGCCCAGGTGTGCAACCAGGCCATGGCCTGACGAAAACCCTCTTTCATGTGCGGCCCATCCAGTACGCGAGGCCCGAAATCGCCGCAAGCACCAGGCTTGGCACGATCAACCCGAGCCAGGCCCGCCATGCGCTGCGGCAGGCGAAGCACCAGATCACTGCGCCGAGGTAGGCCAGAAACGAAGTCATCATCCCGGTCACCACGGCGTCGGCGCGGGCCATGGGCACCCACAGCGTCAGGCTGACACTGGCCAGCGCCGCAACGATGTAGCCGCCCAGCACGGCGGCCAACACCCGGGAGGTGACGGCCAATCGATAGGACACGGGGATTACTTTCATGTTTCGACCTTGAAACCGGTGAGGCCTGGGGAAATCACGAGGCCAGGGCCGCAATATTAATGATAAATATTCTCATACGCAAAAGAGATACGATCAGCGCCGATTGCCGGAGCGGGTTCTCGCCTCTACAATGCGAACAATTCTTGTTCTCTAACGCATTAAACCGCGCTCGGAGTTACCGTTGCAGCCAGCCCACACCGTCGAAGTCCTCTATCACGCCCATCACAACTGGCTCACCGGTTGGTTGCGGCGCAAGCTCGGCTGCCCGGACAGCGCGGCAGATCTGGCCCAGGACACGTTCATGCGGGTGCTGACCGCACGAGACACGCCGCAGATCATCGAGCCGCGAGCGTTCCTTACCACCCTCGCCAAACGCGTGCTGTCCAATCATTACCGCCGTCTGGATCTGGAGCGCGCCTACCTCGACGCCCTGGCGCAGATGCCGGAAAGGGTCGCGCCGTCGGAAGAAGAACGGGCGATCATCCTGCAAACCCTGATGGAACTGGACCAGTTGCTCGACGGTTTGCCGCGCCTGGTCAAGCGCGCATTTCTGCTGGCCCAGGTCGATGGCCTGACGTATCCACAAATCGCCGCCGAGCTGGGGATTTCCATCGCCACGGTCAAGCGGCACCTGAATAAAGCGGCGATGCGCTGCTACTTCGCCCTATGAACGGCACCCCGGATTTTTCACCGCAAGTCGCCGAGCAGGCGGTGCAGTGGTTGATGAAAATGCAGCAAGGGCCGTTGAGCCCGCGCCAGCAAAACGCCTGGCAGCAATGGCTCGATGCGCACAGCGAGCATCAACGGGCGTGGGAGCATATTCAGCGGGTCAACCAGCGCCTGCGCGGTTTGTCTTCGCCGCTGGCGCATGCGGCCCTGAATGCACCGACGTCCAGCAGCCGGCGTCAGGCGCTGAAGTTGTTGCTGATTCTTGGTGCCGGTTCGGCCGTCACCTGGGGCATGCGCGAGCACAACCTGCTGCCACCGTTGCTGGCCGACTACCGCAGCCCCATTGGCCAGCGGCGCAAGATCGCGCTCGCAGACGGCAGCCAATTGCAACTCAATACCGCAAGTTCGGCGGATGTGCGGGTCGAGGGTCAGCAACGGCTGATCCGTTTGCTTGAAGGCGAGATGCTGCTGACGACGTCCAAAACGTTTCAAGTGCGCACGGCACAAGGCTTGTTGAAAACCGAAGGGGCGCGCCTGAACGTTCGGCAGCTTGCGGATCGCACTCAGGTCGCGGTGTTTGAAGGCCATGTCGAATTGACGCCTGATGGCGGTTCTCCCTGGGTACTGCAAAGCGCCCGGCAGTTGAGTTTTGATGCTCGCGGAATCGGCAACCCCGTGCCTCTGGATGCCAACAGCGGCGCCTGGGCCGACGGCATGCTGGTGGCTGCGCACATGCGCCTTGGCGATTTCCTTGAGGAACTTGGCCGCTATCGTCGCGGGCAGTTGAACTGCGATGCGAAAGTTGCTGACTTGTTGATCTCCGGGACTTATCCACTGGACGACAGCGAGCGGATTCTGGATCTGCTGGAAATCAGTTTGCCGGTGAAGGTGAAGCGCTTTACGCGGTATTGGGTAACCGTCGAGGCGCGCGCCTGACTCTTGTAGGAGCCGGCTTGCTGCGGGCGGCGTTCCGACGATCGGCACGCCGCGGCCTGTCTGATACACCGCCTTCGCCGGCAAGCCAGGCTCCTACAGTTACGGTGTTTGTTCAGAAATCCTGTGGCAGTGGGGTTGCTTGCGAAAGCCCCAAAAAATATTCACACAACCGTGAGCCGTTTTTCAGATCTGGCGTGACAGAGAAGGAAAGCCACCTTGATTCCACCTTCTCAGGATCGTCCTCCATGCACCCCACCCGCCTCACCCCGCTGGCCCGCACCTTGCGCCAACTCTTGCTGGGCGCCAGCCTGAGCTTCGGCGCGCTGCCACTCGTCCACGCAGACGATGCCAAGCCGTACCACATCGCGCCATCGTCGCTGGAAAACGCCCTCAACCAGTTCGGCCGTGAAGCCGGCGTGTTGATTTCGTTTGGCTCGCAAGTCACCAGCGGTGTGCAGAGTCGTGGCCTGGAGGGTAACTACACCGCCGAACAGGGCTTGAACGCCTTGCTCGAAGGCACCGGCCTGCAGGCCCGCGCCGAAGGCAACAACGCGTTCAGCCTGCAACCGGTGGGCAATGCTGCGCTGGAGCTGGACACATCGAAAGTGGTCGGCGACTGGCTCGGCGATGCGCAGCAAATCAACGTCTTCGAGCATCCCGGCGCGCGTGACGTGATCCGTCGCGAGGAATTCGAACGCCAGGGCGCAACCCAGGCCAGGGACGTGCTCAACCGCATCCCCGGCGTCAACGCGCCGGACAACAACGGCACCGGCAGCCATGACATGGCGCTGAACTTCGGCATTCGTGGTCTCAATCCGCGCTTGGCGTCGCGCTCGACGGTGTTGATGGATGGCATCCCGGTGCCCTTCGCGCCTTACGGTCAGCCACAGTTGTCGTTCGCGCCGATCAGTATGGGCAACATGGACGCGGTCGATGTGGTGCGCGGCGGCGGCGCGGTGCGTTATGGCCCGCAAAACGTCGGCGGCGTGGTCAACTTCGTGACCCGCGCGATTCCCGACGAGCCCACGGTGAAAGGCGGTTTCCAGACCGAAACCAGCCCCTCCTCCAGCCACGACGGTTTCAAGACCACCGGCAACCTGCTGGCCGGCGGCACTGGCGACAATGGCCTGGGCGGCGCGTTGTTGTATTCCGGCACACGCGGTGGCGACTGGCGTGAACATAGCGACACCGAGATCGATGACCTGATTCTCAAAGGCAAATACCAGCTCGACGACGCCAACAGCTTCAATGCCATGGCCCAGTATTACGAAGGCAAGGCCGACATGCCCGGTGGCCTGAACGTTGCCGATTACGATGCCGATCCGTACCAGTCGACCCGCCCGAAGGATCAGTTCTGGGGCCGCCGGACGATGTTCAACTTCGGCTATCGCTATCAGGAAGATCGCCGCGAATTCACCGCTAACACCTTCTTCACCAAAACCCTGCGCAGCGGCTATCTGGATCAGGGCACGTTCCTGTCGCTGTCGCCACGCGAATACTGGGTACGTGGCCTGGAAACCCGCTTCGCCCAAGGCTTTGATGTTGGCCCAACCAGCCATGAAGTCGGTGTCGGCTATCGCTACATCAACGAAGCCGGCCACGAACTGCGCTATCGCACGCCGATTGCCAGTAACGAGTATCCGACCACCAACAGCCGCAACGACCGCGATACGCGCGGTGGCACCGAGGCCAACGCGTTCTTCGTCGATGACCGGATCGACATCGGCAAATGGACAGTGACGCCGGGCATCCGCTACGAAATGATCGAATCGCAACAGACCAACAAACTGACGAACGAGAAGTACAAGGGCGACTACAACACCGCCCTGCCGGCGCTGAACGTGCTCTATCACCTGACCGACAGCTGGAACCTCTACGCCAACACCGAAGGTTCGTTCGGCAGCGTGCAATACAGCCAGATGCCAAACCGCGTGACCAGCGGCGAAGTCAAACCGGAAAAAGCGCGCACCTGGGAACTGGGCACCCGCTACGACAACGGTGCGTTACGCGCGGAAATCGGCGCGTTCCTGATCAACTTCGACAATCAGTACGAAAGTAATCAGACCAACGATTCGGTGATCGCTCGGGGCGAGACTCGCCATCAGGGCATCGAAACCAGCGTCAACTACGCACTCGATGATGTGAGCCCGGCACTGGCCGGTTTCGATGTCTACGCCACGTACGCCTATGTGGACGCGACCATCCGCGAAGACGGGCCGAACAAGGGCAATCGTGTGCCGTTCTCCTCGAAACACAAGGGCACCGTGGGCGTCGGTTACACCGAAGGCGCGTGGAAGTTGAACCTGGACAGCAGCTATCAGAGCGACCAGTTTGCCGACAACGCCAATACGTCGAAAGAAAGTGCCGACGGCAGCACGGGCACGATTCCTGGCTACATGCTGTTCAGCAGCCGCGCGGCGTATGACTTCGGGCCGAAGTTGTCGGATTTGAATGTGGCGGTGGGGGTGAAAAACATCTTCAACCACCAGTACTTCACACGCTCGTTCGATGACAACAACAAGGGCAAGTACGTCGGGGAACCGCGGACGGTGTATGTGCAGACGTCGGTAGCGTTCTGATCTGAAACTGAACAGCCTCGCTGCAATTCACCCCTGTAGGAGCGAGGCTTGCCCGCGAAGGCGATTTAACGAGCGACATATGCGCTGGATTTCCGGGCCTCTTCGCGGGCAAGCCACGCTCCTACAAGGAATCGCGGCGCTGCGATAATCGGCACAAACAACAACGGGCCTGCAATGCAGGCCCGTTTTTCGTTGGGACGTTAAATCAGGCGTCAGCCGTTTTGTGCAGCCTGTTCGTTCTCGAGAAACTCGTCTTCCAGCAGCGCATCGGCTGCACGCCTCTCAAACGGCACCACAGCGGCACGTGGTTTGCCCCGCAGTTTGCCGAACAGATGTTCCAGTGCATGTTCGAGTTTTTCAGCCGCACCGTCGATCGCCAGTTCCAGGTTTTCGGCTTTATGGGTGACAGAAATCGGTTGGTGGCCTTTTGGCCGCGCTTCCAGCTGGCAGCGCAAATCATGGGGACCGGGCTTGTCGCCGTTCTCGTCCCGCAGATGGACCTCGACGCGTGTCAGGTCCTCTTCATAACGTTCGAGCGTGCTCTCAATGGTAGTACGTACCCACTCCTCCAGTCGGATGCTGCTTTGAATATGGTTATCGCTGTTGACTTGGATTTGCATAGTTCATCCCTTATTTCAGCTAGCTCGCGAGAGGCCCCTCGGCTGGCCCTTGGGCGTCATCACCGTGACCTCTTGGTTACACAATCGGTCTGTACGACGAACAATTCAACCCCTGAAAAAAGATAAATTTTCATACGCAAAAAAAGCCGGACAAGGAGCAAAAGCGCTGTTAAGGTCGGGAGTTGGGTCGCTTCACTTCTTTGTCATAATTACTCACATCTGCCGCTCCGCCAGCGGGTGCAGGCTGCGAAAAATACCCGCCTCCTCTACCAGCCAGTCATGTACTGCGCGCACGCCCGGATGGCTCAGCGCCCCCGGCGCATACAGCAACACGTAACGTTTGTGATTGGGCACCGCCAGACCGAACGGCACAATCAACGTCCCGCGCTCCAGCTCATCGTTCAACAGCGTTCGCCGCGCAATCGCCACGCCCATGCCGGCAATCGCCGCTTCGATGGTCAGGTGATTGCGATTGAACGTGTGCCCGCGCCGCACGTCCGCGCCTTCGAAGCCGATGGCGTTGAGATAGAACTCCCACTCCGCGTACTCGTAACTGCCGCGCCAGGCCGTAATGTCGTGCAACAGCGGAAAGTGCGACAGGTCTGCCGGGCCATGCAACGGCGGCCGCCCGCGCAACAGACTCGGCGCGCACACCGGGAAGATCTGTTCGTCGAGCAAGGTTGTGGATAACAAGCCAGGGTAGCTGCCGTCGTTCAGGTCGATGGCCAGGTCAAAGTCGCCCTCATGCAACGGCACGCTGCTGTCCTCGGCCACCAGGCGCAGCTGAATGTCCGGAAAACGCTGCTGCAAGCGCGGCAGACGCGGGGTCAGCCATTTGCTCAGGAACGATGGAATCGACCGTACCCGCAGAATTCCGCTGATCATTCCCGCGTCCAGTCGTCGCAATTCCGCGTCGATGCTGCCGTAAGCCTCGTTGACCGTAATGGCCAGTCGCTGGCCTTGCGCGCTCAACTCCACGCCTCGGGCACGCCGGTGGAACAGTCGAAACCCCAGCCGCTCTTCCAGTTGTCGGATCTGCTGACTGACCGCCCCCGGCGTGATGTGCAGTTCTTCGGCGCAGCGGGTGAAGGACAAGTGCCGTGCGGCACAGGAAAACACGTGCAGCCAGACGTAAGTCTGGGCGTGCAATTGGCGACTCATTGTTTAGTCCTGCTAAAGGCTGTCTTAGGAAGTTTCGTTGGTCACGTAGGACCGAGGTAGGCAGTATCGCCGACATTGCGCTTGTCCTACAAAAATGGCAGCGATTTCTCTTCCATTGCTTGTATAGGCTTTAGCATGGCTATCAGTGTTTTTGATCTTTTCAAAGTCGGCATCGGTCCGTCCAGTTCTCACACCGTCGGCCCGATGCGCGCCGCCGCGACCTTTGCCCAGGCACTGATTGACCAGCATTTGCTGGACGCCGTACGCCGAGTGGAAATCCGCCTGTACGGCTCCCTTTCCGCCACCGGCGTCGGCCACGCCACCGACCGAGCCTGCGTCATGGGCCTGATGGGCGAATGGCCGGACAGCATCGACCCGTCCAGCATCGACAGCCGCATCAAAACGCTGCTCGAGACCGGCGAACTGAGTCTGGCCGGTAAAACCACCATCGCCTTCAACTGGCAAAGCGATCTCCTGCTGCTCGACGAGAGCCTGCCCTACCACCCCAACGCCATGTCTCTGACAGCCTTCGGCGACACTGGCGAATTGTCAGAACAAACGTATTACTCGATCGGCGGCGGTTTCATCATTGAAGCGGCCGAAGCCGAGTCCGGCATCGCGCCGACCAGCGACGTGGTGCTGCCGTACGATTTTTCCAGCGCCGCCGAATTGCTCAAGCTCTGCAATCAGCATGGTCTGCGGGTTTCCGAGTTGATGATGGCCAACGAACGGGCCTGGCGCAGCGAAGCCGAAATCCGTCAGGGCTTGCTGCACATCTGGTCGGTGATGCGCGAGTGCGTCGAGCAGGGTTTGCGCCACGAAGGCATCTTGCCCGGCGGTCTGAATGTTCCGCGTCGCGCGGCGAAATTGCACCGCAGCCTGTTGGAAATCGGCAAGCCGAATGTCATCACTTCGACACTGTCGGCGATGGAATGGGTGAACCTGTTTGCCCTCGCCGTGAACGAAGAAAACGCCGCCGGCGGACGGATGGTCACCGCACCTACCAACGGCGCGGCCGGGATCATTCCCGCCGTCCTGCACTACTACATGAAATTCAACCCGGACGCGTCGGACGATGACGTCGTTGCGTTCTTTTTGGGCGCCGCGGCCGTAGGCATTCTCTGTAAGAAAAACGCTTCGATCTCCGGCGCCGAAGTCGGCTGTCAGGGCGAAGTCGGTTCGGCGTGCGCCATGGCCGCCGCCGGTCTGGCCGACGTACTGGGCGCCACGCCCGAGCAACTGGAAAACGCCGCCGAAATCGGCCTGGAACACAACCTGGGCCTGACCTGCGATCCGGTCGGCGGCCTGGTGCAAGTGCCGTGTATCGAGCGCAACGCCATCGCGGCCGTGAAGGCGATCAACGCCACGCAAATGGCCCTGCGCGGCGACGGCAAACACTTCATTTCCCTGGACCGGGTGATCCGCACCATGCGCGATACCGGCGCCGACATGCACGACAAATACAAAGAGACTTCACGGGGCGGCCTGGCTGTCAGCTGGGTGGAGTGCTGAGGAGCATTCCCGACCGTCCGCAACACGTGAGCCCGAGCAAGAATAATAACGAGGCCAATAACGATGACCGATGTACGTACACCTGCTGCCGATAATCCTGCTGTAGACCTGACACGCAATACAGAAACAGCCCACAAGGGCTGGAGCAAACACGACACCACCTGGATGCTGGGCCTCTACGGCACGGCGATTGGCGCCGGCACGCTGTTCCTGCCGATCAACGCCGGCGTGGGTGGCTTCTGGCCGCTGCTGATCCTGGCGGTGCTGGCGTTTCCGATGACCTTCTTTGCTCACCGCGGCCTGACTCGCTTCGTGCTGTCGGGGCGCTCCGGGGACATCACTGAAGTGGTGGAAGAACACTTCGGCATCGGTGCCGGCAAGCTGATCACGCTGCTGTATTTTTTCGCGATCTTCCCGATTCTGCTGGTGTACAGCGTGGCGCTGACCAACACCCTCAGCAGTTTCATGGAGCACCAGTTGCACATCGCCCCGCCACCTCGGGCGGTGCTGTCTCTGGGGCTGATCCTTGGTTTGATGGCGATTGTGCGCTGCGGCCAGGGTGTCATCGTCAAATGCATGAGCGTGCTGGTTTACCCGTTCGTCGCGGCGTTGCTGCTGCTCGGTATCAGTCTGATTCCGAACTGGAACGGCGCGTTCTTCGCCACCGCCGGTGACGGCATGCCGATGCCACTGTTCTTCAAAACGCTGTGGCTGGCGATCCCGGTGATGGTGTTTTCGTTCAATCATTCGCCGATCATCTCCGCCTTTGCTGTCGATCAGAAGCAGCGGTACGGCGAGCAAGCCGAGCGCAAGAGCAGCGGCATCCTCGCCATTGCCCACGGGATGATGGTGGTGACCGTGATGTTCTTCTGTTTCAGCTGCGTGTTGGCCCTGTCCCCGGCTGATCTGGCGGCGGCGAAGGCACAGAACATCTCGATCCTGTCGTACCTGGCCAACCACTTCCAGACCCCGGTCATTGCCTACGCAGCGCCGCTGATTGCGCTGGTGGCGATCACCAAATCCTTCCTAGGCCACTACATCGGCGCCAGCGAAGGCTTTCAGGGCCTGATCGTGAAAAGCCTGCGTGGTCGTGGCCGGGTGATGTCGGCGAGCTGGCTGAACCGCATGACTGCACTGTTCATGATCCTCAGCTGCTGGGCCGTGGCCACTTTCAACCCGAGCATCCTTGGCATGATCGAAACCCTCGGCGGGCCGATCATTGCGTGCCTGTTGTTCCTGATGCCGATGTACGCCATCCGCCGCGTGCCGGCTTTGCGCCAGTATTCGGGCCAGGCGTCGAACGTGTTTGTGGTGTTGATCGGTCTGATTGCACTGTCTGCGATCATCTACTCATTCATGCCCTGAAACGGGCAAAGTTCTTGTAGGAGCGAGCCTGCTCGCGATGGTCTCGAGAGCGCCACGTTTACCCGGTAAACACGCGTTATCGTTGACGAACATCGCGAGCAAGCTCGCTCCTACATTGTCCGACAATCTTTCCGGCATGCCCCTTGCTACATCCCTGACGAGGCAAAAAGGATGTTTGAAAACCTCAGCGAGCGACAGGCCAATGGTCCGGTGTTGCGAACCAACCCGATCATGGCCGGTCAACAACTGCACGTTCAATCAGGCGGTGACGCATCATGGACAACCCTTTTCAGCTCATTACCGATGCCTTTGCACCGGATTACCAGATCAACCTGAGCATTCAGGGGCTGGACGGCAGCATCATGCTGACCCTCTCCAACAGCGGCCGCGTCGTGGCCAAGCGAATGATCAGCGCCGAACAACGCAATGACCCCAAGCGCCTCAAACGCCTGGTGCAAAGTATTCAATTCGGCATCGCCATCGAGCAGGGTCACAGCGCAATGACCATCCTCGAAGCCATGACCGACAGCGACAATCGCACCCCGCCGCCGCCATCGACCAAAGCCCACCCGCGCCCCGCCATGCGGTTTTAAATCTCGCCCTTCTCCACTTCGGGATGCTCACTGGAACCCGCACCGGTCTTGCGTTGCGGGTGTTCGATCTTCACCGAAGGGAATTGCGACGAGGCGTAACGCACCACCAGAATCGCAAACGCCAGCAGCAGAATCCCGCCGCACAGGTAAATGATGCCCAGGTCCGGCGGATTGTGGTGCGAGACGTTGGAGATCAACAACCGCGTCAGCGCGGTGATCGCCACGTAGATCAGGAAACGCACCGGCATGTGATTGGTCTTGAAGTAAATCCCGACCATCGCGCCCAGTTCGAGGTAGATGAACAGCAGCAAGATGTCATCGATCTTGATGTGCCCCGCTTCGATCATCCCCAGAAACTCCATCACCGCCGCCCACGCGGTCACCGCACCGATGGCGAACAACGCCAGGTAGTGGAAGGTCTCGACGAACAGATTGCCCAGGGATTCGGCCAGTTGGTGCACGTTCTGCCGCAGGTTCTCGGCCCAGTTGATTTTCACGATGATTCTTCCTTAGCTCGGTTCGAGCGGATGATGCCGGTTGGACGTGACGGTTGTTCTGCATGCAGAAAAAAGGCCAGAGGTTGATGGTGAGATGGCGATAGGCTGCCAGTGGACACTTTTGTGCTGTCTGGACGGGCGCCTTCGCGGGCAAGCCTCGCTCCTACCTAGCGTTATTGCCCTGTAGGAGCGAGGCTTGCCCGCGAATGAAGCAACGCGGTCTACCTGACAAACGCTGATTTCGGTCTACATTAAAAAGCCACTACCCAAAGCGCAGGGATTCGCTTATCCTTTTCGCTGTATAAAAACACAGTGGTCGAAACAGACAACTATCGTGAAGGCATGTGAGGTGGTGAATGGCCGTCGAAGTGGTATACCGCAGCAGCCGAGATCTGGAGCGCTTGTTCATGGATAAAGCCGAAGCTGACCGTCATGACAAAATGCTCGAACTGGCCGAATTGCTGGCTGAAGTGTTGCAAAAAGCCGTTCCGTCCCTGACCGAGCAGCAAGTGGAAGAAGCCGGGATCTACATGGCGAAGAATCGCGATGTGTTCGCCAAGGCGTTCAAGAGCCAGCCGGATGCGTTGTCCGAGCTGCTGAGCGCGCCTGTTGAAGTCGCAGAACAGGTTGAAGTGGCAGAAACAGCTGAGCCGACCAAGCCAGCCAAAGCCGCTAAAACGCCGAAGTAAGCAACAGCCGAATTGAACAGGCCCTGAGTCGAATGACTCAGGGCCTTTTTCATGCCTGCGAAAAACGCGGCTCAAACCGTTCGCGGCGTTCGCTCGTCTGCAGCTGTCGAGCTTCCACGTACTGACGCCCCCCATGGCGACTGCGGAGAAAGTCCCTGGATGACGTAGAGATACGTTTCTTGCGCAGCGTAGTCGAGCACGCTGATCAAACCGCCGACATAGCTACCGTTGTAAAGGAAACCATCAAAGTTATAGGTCACCGTGAAGGTGATCTGTGCCTCGGCACTTTTGCCCGAGGCCTCGATGATCGTGCCCGCCAACGTTGCTGGCGATACGGTGCTTCCCTCGTACGGGATCGGATCCTGGTAGAAATCCGGTAGCGCCAATGCGCCTGTCACCGAATCGGTGTCGAACGTCAACGTGCCGCTCTGCCAAACCTGCAACCCGTTCGGGTTGGCGCTCGCGTCGAACAGGCTGACGGAGAAGGTGTAAGAAGTGCTCATGATTTCACCCATGGCCGTTCAACGACGTTCAACAGGTAGACCTCTTCACTGTCAGGCGTCAGTGAAAACAGGTAGCCATTGTTGAGGAAGTCCTCGTGATCGCTGACATCGATGGGCCAACCGGGGTACTGATTACCGTCGGCGTCCAGCACCCACATGAACTTGACGTTGTAGTCTGTCGGGGTGGCCGATTTGTAGACACCGCCGGCGACCTGCGTCCCGTCGTCAAACCGCGCCCATGCCATGACGACCGGCGAGCCAACACTGATTTCGTCGGGCACCGGTGTATTGCCCTGCATGATCAGCGTCCACGCCTCTTTACCGCCGGCAGGCAGCATCATTCGCGCAACGTGTTGCGGCGCCGGCGATCCTGCTGCCTGTCCCGTAACGGCGCCCTGACCAACGCCCGTGCCCTGCGCGACATTGAGGGTATAACCAAACGTGTTTTCACCGGGTTGCTGCACCGGGCCGGTGATGGTGCAGATCAGGCCATTTTGCTGGGCGACCTCCACGTAGGGGTCCCAGGTACCGGGCGTCGATCCCGAATTGATCACGCAGTTGATGGCCGGGTTTTCAGACTGGTAGAGGGTGAAGAAGACGTTGCCGTCGTTGTCCCATAAACCGGTGCTCACCGGACCTGCGGTGCCGGGGGTGAAAATAGTGATCTGCCCGCCGTAATTGGCGCCGTTATCGTCGCTGACAAACGACACGCCAATATCAAGGCTGGAGTTGATCGTGAAATTGCAGGTGAGAGAAGAACTGGAAGACATGATTCGCTCCTTGAAATCACGAAAAAGCAGTGCGCCAGTCATGATTGCCCCAGACGCTGGCAGGCCCTCATCAACCGGGCGGGTGGCGTTGCGCCATCCCGCTTGCAGCGTAGTCAGGTCTTTAGAATTTGCCAGCGAAGTGAAGGGCGCGGCGAGCCTTTACCGGTACAAGACTTTCTCCGCCAACTCGTCCGCCACCCGGGCGGGGGAACGTTTCTCAGCCTGCGCATGGGCGAACACTTCGGTCAGCCGTGAGCTGATTTTCGACAAGTGCGCGGTGATGGTCGTCAGCTCTTCGCCACGGTGTTTGAGCGACACGTAGATCAGCCCGCCGGCATTGATCACATAATCCGGCGCATAAAGAATGCCTCGCCGTTCCAGTTGATCCGCGACATCCAGATGAGTCAGTTGGTTATTCGCCGAACCGGCCACCGCCGAGCAACGCAGTTGCGTAACGGTGTTGCTGTTGAGCACGCCGCCGAGGCCGCACGGCGCGAGAATGTCGCAAGGCGTGCTGAGCAACGCCTCGTTGGCAATCGGGTGAGCCCCGAGTTGCTCCATCGCCAGTTGCACCTTGCCGTGATCGATGTCGCTGACCAGCAGTTCGGCACCGGCAGCGTGTAACTGCTCGGCCAAGGCATAACCGACATTACCCAGGCCTTGTATGGCCACGCGCAGGCCTTCGAGGTTGTCGCTGCCCAGGCGGGCCATGGCGGTGGCACGAATGCCGGTGAATACGCCCATCGCCGCGTGAGGCGCCGGATCGCCCGCCGAAGTGGTGCTGGTGACGTGCTGGGTCTGTTGGGCGATGCAATCCATGTCCGCCACTGAGGTACCGCTGTCGATGGCCGTGATATAGCGCCCGTCGAGCTGATTGATGCAGCGCCCGAACGCTTCGAACAACGCGGCGCGGTTTTCCACATGGACCGGTCGAACAATCACCGCCACGCCGCCACCCTGAGCCAGGCCGGCCAGTGCCGCCTTGTAACTCATGCCTTGAGCCAGACGAATGGCATCCTCGACCGCGGACTCGTCGCTTGGATAGGCAAGGTAACGACACCCGCCCAGGGCAGGCCCCAGACGGCTGTTATGAATAGCAATGACCGCCTTCAACCCGGTGACCGAGTCGACGCTCAGATGCAGCGATTCAAGGCGAGTGCTTTGCATGAGAGCGAACATCGTAAGGGCTCCCGAATCACTTCTTGTAGTCGCCAGTATAGGCTTGCGCCCAAAATTTGCAGAAGCGCACCGGAATAAGCGGCGCCGCCATTCAGGCTTTCGGACATAACCTGCGCGGCACTGGACGAATGCCGCAGGGGAGGCTAAAACGAGGCATGTCCCGGAGATTTTGATGACGCCCCGCCAACGCTTTTTCGACTGCCTGCAACGATCACCGCCCGCGCTGTTCGAAGCGGCGCTGTGGATTGCCGTCGAGCACGATAAAGAGGTGGATCCGCAGGCGGTACTGGCGAATTTCAAGGACCTGCAACAGCGCGTCAGTTACGGCTTGCCGATGTTGCCGGTGAGCGAGCTGGCCCAGCCGCTGTTGCGACGCCTGAATGATCTGGGATACGCCCAGGACGATTTCACGCCATTGCGACCGCAAGTGGCCTTGCTCGACAAAGTGCTGGAGCGCCGACGTGGCCAGCCATTGGCCCTGGGCCTGATTGCACTGGAACTGGCCAGAGGCCTGGAAATCCCCCTGGTCGGGGTCAACTTCCCAGGGCATTTCCTGCTGCGGGTTCCGGGGGCCGATCACCTGCTGGACCCTTGCGGCGGTCGACGGTTGTACCCCAACGATTGCCGGGAACTGCTGCAACGCCAGTACGGCCCGAACATGAAACTCAGCGCCGAACATTTGCTGACGGCCGAGCCGGTGCAAATGCTCCAGCGGTTATCACGCAACCTGCGCCAGTTGCACCTTTCCCACGATGACTACATTGGCGCGTTGATCGACGCCGAACGCGTGCTGGAACTGGGCAACGCCAGCGCCTCCGATTACCTGGCCCGGGCCAGCCTTTACCAGCGGCTGGACTGCCCGAACGCCGAGCGTTTCGATCTGGAGCATGCGCTGCTGCTCAGCGACGACCCTATCCAGCGGATCCGCCTGACCGAACGACTCGGCCACCTGCCCCCCAACTCAATCGTCCACTGAACACCTGCAAGCGCCGGCTTGCTGGCGATTCAAACGCAGCGGTCAGTCAGGAACATCGCGTTATCGTTCATCGCCGGCAAGCCGGCTCCTACAAAAAACTGTGCGGCAATTGAACCTGTAGGAGCCAGCTTGCTGGCGATTCAAACGCCGCGGACCATCAGGAACACCGCGTTATCGTTCATCGCCGGCAAGCCGGCTCCTACAAAAAACTGCGCGGTATTTGACCCTGTAGGAGCTGGCTTGCTGGCGATTCAAACGCCGCGGTCAGTCAGGAACACCGCGTTATCGTTCTTCGCGAGCAAGCTTCGCTCCTACAGGGAATTGTGCGGTATTTGAACCTGTAGGAGCCGGCTTGCTGGCGATTGATACGCCGCGGTCAGTCAGGAACACCGCGTTATCGTTCATCGCGAGCAAGCTTCGCTCCTACAGGGGGCGGTGTGATGTTTTCAAGGAGTGTCTGGCTGATTGGCCGGGTGCGCTTTCATGAACGCTGGATGCGTCGCGGCCAGCGTCGCCACTCGACGAATCCGTGGGTATGCCTCCAGCGAAATGTTGAAACGTTCAGCCGCGTACAACTGCGGAATCAGGTACACATCCGCCAGCCCCGGTTCAGCGCCGAAGCAATAACCTTCATCACCAATCAACTGTTCCACCGTCGCCAGCCCTTGGCTGATCCAGTGCCCGATCCACTCGACCACCTGCGGTTCATCGTGGCCCAACTGCCGCAGCCTGTTGAGCACGCTGACGTTGTGCAGCGGATGCACGTCGCAGCCAATCACCGCCGCCACACCGCGCTCATGCGCGCGAGCGGCGAGGTCTTTGGACAGCAGCGGCACCTGTGGATAACGTTCCTCCAGGTACTCGATGATCGCCGGTGACTGGATCAGCAACTCGCCTTCGTCGGTGCGCAAGGCCGGCACCCGGCCTTGCGGATTGATCGCCAGGTACGGTGGCTGGCGATGCTCACCGCCCGGCGGCGCGATCAGGTTGATCGGCAACGCCCGGTAATCCAGGCCCTTCAACGCCAATGCGATACGCACCCGGTAAGACGAAGTCGAACGGTAGTAGGTATAGAGTTCCATGACCCGTTCCTCTTAACGCGCCGGCAGCACTTTGCCACGGCATTCGCCGAAACCGATGGAGGCAAAACCGTCGCGGCTGCAACGGGCGCGCAGGATGATTTCGTCGCCGTCCTCAAGGAATTTACGCACTTCGCCGGAGGCCAGTTCGATCGGCTTTTTACCGCCCTCGGTGATTTCCAGCAGGCTACCGAACTGACCGTTTTCCGGCCCCGACAAAGTGCCCGAACCAAACAGATCGCCGGCCTGCAACTGGCAGCCGTTGACGCTGTGGTGCGCGACCATTTGCGCCACGGTCCAGTACATGTGTCGGGTGTTGCTCAGGGTCAGGCGATGGGCCGGCAGGTTCTGCTCGCGCATGCCTTCGGTCAGCAGCAGCACTTCCAGTTCGATGTCGAAGGCACCCGCGGCCTGGTCACGTTTGTCGAACAGGTAAGGCAGCGGCTGCGGATCGCCTTCCGGACGCGCCGGTTGCGCACGACGGAACGGTTCCAGCGCCTCGGCCGTCACCACCCATGGCGAGATGCTGGTAATGAAACTCTTCGACAGGAACGGCCCCAGAGGCTGGTATTCCCACGCCTGGATATCCCGCGCCGACCAGTCGTTGAGCAGGCAGAAACCGGCGATGTGATCGGCGGCGTCGCCGATGGCAATCGAGTCGCCCATGTCGTTGCCCTGGCCGATCCAGATGCCCAGTTCCAGTTCGTAGTCCAGCCGTGCACACGGGCCGAAGGTCGGTTCGGTCTGACCGGCCGGCAGGGTCTGGCCTTTCGGACGGCGAACGTCGGTGCCGGACGGGCGAATGGTCGATGCGCGGCCGTGGTAACCGATCGGCACGTACTTGTAGTTCGGCAGCAGCGGGTTGTCGGGACGGAACAGTTTGCCGACGTTTTGCGCGTGCTCGATGCCGACGTAGAAGTCGGTGTAATCGTTGATTTTCGCCGGCAGGTGCATCTCGCAGTTCGCCGCCAGCGGCAGCAGTTTTGCACCTTGGGCTTCGATCTTGCCGTGCAGGGTGCTGCCTTCCTTGAACAGTTCGATCAAGCGCTCACGCAGGGCAACACGAGCCTCGCGGCCGAGTTCGAAAAACGCATTGAGCTGACCGCCACGGGTGGCTTCGACCGCCGCTTTTGCAGCACCGTCGAACAGGCCGGCGTCGAGTGCCGCTTGCAGATCAAAGATGTGTTCGCCAATCGCCACGCCACTGCGCGGCGCAGAACCCTTCACGCTGAACACGCCCAGCGGCAGGTTTTGCAACGGGAAGTCGACATGGCCGTTGGCGGAGGCAACCCAGCTACGAGTGATGGAAGTCTGAGTCATGGGTTATCTCCGGGTCGGGTCGAAAGTAGCGGGCAGCGTGGCCCAGCAGGCATCGTAATGGGGTTGCAGTTGTGGGCAGTCGAGGGCGAAGCGACTCGGGCGCAGCACCTGACTGGTCTCGAACATGAAGGCCATGGTGTTGTCGATTTTCGCTGGTGCGAGTTCTGCGTTGATCGCTTTGGTACAGGTTTCCCCGTCCGGGCCGTGGGCGCTCATGCAACTGTGCAGCGACGCACCGCCGGGCACGAAGCCTTCGGCCTTGGCGTCGTACTCGCCCTTGATCAGGCCCATGAATTCGTTCATCAGGTTGCGGTGGAACCACGGTGGACGGAAGGTTTTTTCGGCGACCATCCAGCGTGGCGGGAAGATCACGAAGTCGAGATTGGCCAGGCCATGGACGCTGGTCGGCGAAGTCAGGACGGTGAAAATCGAAGGATCCGGATGATCGAAGCTGACCGTACCAATGGTGTTGAAACGGCGCAGGTCATATTTGTACGGCACGTTATTACCGTGCCAGGCGACCACGTTCAGCGGCGAATGATCGAGCTCGCAGCCCCACAACTGGCCGAGGAATTTCTGCACCAGGGTGGTCGGCTGCTTGAGGTTTTCGTAATGGGCGACCGGGGTCAGGAAGTCCCGTGGATTGGCCAGACCGTTGCTGCCAATCGGTCCGAGGTCCGGCAGGCGCAATGGCGCGCCGTGGTTTTCCGCAATATAGCCACGCGCCTGCGGGTCGAGCAGTTCGACGCGAAATTTCAGACCGCGTGGCAGCACGGCAATTTCCAGCGGTTCGAGTTCCAGCACGCCCAGTTCGGTGGCAATGCGCAGGCGGCCCAGTTCCGGCACCAGCAGCAGTTCGCCATCCGCGTTGAAGAACACGCGCTCCATGGAGCGGTTGGCACGGTAATGGTAAATGCTGATTCCGGCCGGTTTTTCCGCCGCCGAATTGGCAACCATGCTCACCAGCCCGTCAATGAAATCGGTGGGCTCGGTCGGGATGTCCAACGGGTTCCAGCGCAGGCGATTGGGGGTCACTTCACCCAACGGTCCGCCGGCCAGTTGCCGATCCAGTTTGACGAATGCCGGGTGATTGGCCGAGGGCTGAATGCGGTACATCCAGGTCCGCCGCGCTTCGGCGCGAACCATGGTGAACGCGGTGCCGGAGAACAGCTCAGTGTAGAGGCCGTATGGGGCTTTTTGCGGGGAGTTCTGGCCGACGGGCAGTGCGCCGGGCAACGCTTCACTGCTGAACTCATTGCCGAAACCGGACTGATAAGCCAGCGCGGGCGCCGTTGAATCGAGGTTCATGGAGCCTCCTGAACAGGGAGTAGGCAATGGCCTGTCGCTCTGTTGCAGAGGTCTCGGCACGCCTGGGTTATTTTTATCGTAATTCAATTACGCATAACGTAATTTGATTGGTATTGACCGTCAAGCTATAAAGACGCCCATTCGTCCCGGGATCAGACTGCCTCCATGGAAACGCCGCGCAACAACGACAAACAGAAAGTCCGCTCGGCCGAGGTCGGCACCGACATCCTCAAGGCACTGGCCGAGTTGTCGCCATCGACTTCACTGTCGCGCCTGGCCGAGCATGTGCAGATGCCGGCAAGCAAGGTTCACCGCTATCTACAGGCGTTGATCGCCAGCGGTTTTGCCGAACAGAACACCGCCACCAACCATTACGGCCTGGGCCGCGAAGCGCTGCGCGTGGGGTTGGCCGCACTTAACAGTATGGACGTGCTGAAAGTCGCCGCCCTGCCCTTGGCCGAACTGCGCGATGAATTGAATGAAACGTGTTTTTTGGCGGTGTGGGGCAATCAGGGCGCAACCGTGGTGCATATCGAACCGGCGGTGCGCGCGGTGACCGTGGTGACGCAATTGGGCTCTGTGTTGCCGTTGCTCAGTTCATCCACGGGATTGGTGTTTGGCGCTTATCTGCCCAAGCGTGAAACGGTGGATTTGCGCGAGCAGGAAGTGCTGGCAAACAGTTCCCATACGCTGGCGGACGATCAGGCTTATGTGACCTTGTGTGAACAGATCCGCGAGCGCGGCCTGCACCATGTGCATGGATTGTTGATGCCCGGCGTCGATGCGTTGTCGGCCCCGGTGTTCAACGCGGTGGGGAATGTGGTGGCCGTCATGACCATCGTTGGCCCGGCGTCACTGTTTCACGCCGACGAAAACGGCCCGGCGGCGCAGCGATTGCTGGCTGCGACGCGGGCCGTTAGTTGGCGAATGGGATATGAGCCATCCGTTGTCACTGGTTAATTAAGCTGGCAGGCTACTGTTGCGCTTAATTGCTTCTCGGTAGGACTCAACCACAATACGACCTGCAGTATTAAGATCAATGCTGTCCAAATAGGCAACGCGATCAGCTTTATCAAAAGTCCATCGCTTTGAAAAAATACCCGCGTATTCAGTATTGAACCTGGGCAACTCATCCGCCTGCACTTGTTCCATGATAGCCCAGCTCAAACTCTCGGAGTAATCAACCACCTGCTTTCCCTCGTCGTTGATCACTACCGAGTTCAGGTAAGTTTCATCAACATTAATGGTATACCCTAAAACACCGAACGCACCAGTCAACTTTTTACTTACTTCTTCCAGCAAATTATTACTCACAAATAGCATCCTTACTAATAATGGAAGTCGGCCAAAACACATTCAAAAAATATAAACACTGATTGACGGGCCGACGCCCACTTTATAAACAACCCAACTAATTTAGTACACCCCAAAACTTGTATGTAGACGTAAACACACCGAACACTTCAAACAACAATCCCCAGAACTTTGGCTTTGGCCACAGCCTGAGTCCTCCGCTCTACACCCAACTTTCCATTGATCCGCCGCGCGTGGGTTTTAACGGTATGTAACGATATGAACAACTGATCAGCTATCTGTTGATTGGAGTTACCCAGGGCGACTAACTCAAGCACTTCTATTTCACGCTGACTCAAGCGGTTCTGGACCGAAGCCAGCGGTTCAGCAGGGTTACCCGACTCGGTACGCCCGATCGCCTCCGGCAAGCGTGGCTGGCGCAATTGCAGATCGCGCAGGGCCTGTTGAAGATTGCAGCGCTCGACCAGTGCCAAACCTTCCTGCATCGCCTCGCGAGCGGCAGGCGTGTCGCCCGTCAGCCAGGCCACTTCTGCCAGCGCCAGGTGCAATTGCGCTTGCAGCCCCGCCATTCCCCGTTGGCGCGCCCAGTGCAACTGAGCCTCGAGCTGCACCAGAGGGTTTGGCGCCTGCCCTCGATACACTTCGGTCAGCACCAGCAGGTATTCAAGGCCGGGAATCAGCTCCAGCGTCGCCGGTGGCGCCTGACGAGCATGGACGCCGTGATAGTGGCGTAGCACCCGGGTCAGGGCTTCATGGGCCAAATCCGGACGGCCCTGCTGTAGCCAGAAATGGCAGCTGTATTGCAGCAGAACACTGCGGTAGACCGTGTCTGGAATCCGCCGCTGTTGCATCAATCGTTCGGCGTCACGCAGCAGGACAAAAGCCTGGGCGTAGTCCTGGCGATTGGCGGCCAATTGCGCGAGGCCGAGGAAACCGTAAAGCACGCGTTTGTCCTGGCTACGCAGGCAGATTTGCAGGCCGCTCTCGAAGTACGCAGCCGCCTGCGTCTCTCGTCCCTGACACAGGCTCAAGCGTCCGCGCTGCAAGGCAATCCGCCCCAGCAGCGGTTGGGCCAGCGGTTGCTGCTGGACGAGCAAGCCATGCATGTTGGCCAGCAGGGTTTCGGCCCGGCCGGACGCACCACGCTGCTCGAGCAATTGCGCATGATCGAGTTCCAGCAGCCCCTCGAACACCAGCGAACCTTGCGCACGCGCCAGGCACAACGCCTCACGGTTGGTCGCCTGCGCCACGTCGAGCTCGCCCCTGAGCAAGGCTTGCTGGGTCAGCGCTGACAGGCACATCAGCCGAGCCGTCCAGAGCGAGGGATCGAGTTCGTCGAGTGCCTCAAGCAAATGCGCGCGCGAAGGCTCCATGCGCCCCTGCAAATGCAACAGCCAACCCTGCATCGCCTGCCAACGCGCCATCAGCTGCCGTTGATGCAACGCCGACGGCTGAGGGGCGAAGCGTGACAAATGCCCGATGCACTCACCCGCCTGCTCGAACCGCCCGGCAAACAGCAACGCCGCGGTGATCAACCCCACCAGTTGCGGCGAGCCAAGCATCAGCTCGTCGCCTTTGTGTTCATGCAGACGCAACAACAGCACCACGGTCTGCTCTTCGAACAGGTGCTCGAAACTGAAATGCTGCAACAGGCTGACCGCGACCTCGAACTCTTCGGCCAACAAGGCTTGTTCAAACGCAGCTTTCCAGTCCAGTTCGGCGGCGAACCACTGACAAGCGCGGCGATGCCAGGAACGTCCCGCCGGCCACTGCTCTTCGCGCATCAATTGCGTGAGGGGGGTGAAAATCTGCAGCCAGTCGGTCGAGTCCTGCCAGGGCTCGATGAAGCAGCCCAACGCCTGCAACGTGCTCAGGCATTGGGCGCCCTCGCCTGCACCGAACAGGTGGTCGCACAACCGCGCATTGAATCGCTGCAAATGGGCCAGCACCCGCCAGGCTTCTGCCAGCTCCGGGGTCAGCATGCCGAACAATTCGTGTTCGAGGTAATCGTGCAGGGTGTCCGGCCGACCGTGCAGCGACTCGCTGCGCGACCAGTCGCATTTTTGCAGCAGCGCTATCCGCACACCCGCGCACCAGCCACCGCTGAGTTCGATGATCCTGCCGGCACGTTTCGCCGCCTGCTCCGGCTCCAGGTGATGCAGCAGTCGGGCAATTTCCGTTTGAGTGAAGGCCAGCGTGGCGCGCTCGCAGTCGTACAGCTCATCGGCGAGCAACAAGCGTGGCCAATTGCATTGCGGGCGGCGGCGACCACTGAGCCACCAGGTAATCATCGGACTGCTGATAGCCAGCAACCGGTCGAGCAGCAGGTCCAGCTCCGGGTTGGGCGTGCGGCAATAGTCATCGAGGCACAGCCAGGTCGGCGTCTGCCATTGAGCCAGCGATGACAGCAATGCGGATTCGTCCGCCGCGGCCAATCCCAACGCGTGGGCCAGCCGCTGCCGAAAATCGGCAGCCTCCATCGGCGCCCCCGCCAACGGCAACCAACAGACCCGGCACTGCTCGGGCGCCTGCAACAGGCATTCGATCAGCAGCGCACTCTTGCCACTGCCCGCCGGCGCACAGAGCAATTTCACGCGTGCGGTCGAGGCCAGTAACGGCTCGATCAGCCGCTCGCGAGACTGGTGATGGGAAGACAAACGGGGCAGAAGTCCAGGACGGTCCAGACACGGGGTCATGGCGGTCATAGTGGTGCGCCTTTTTATAATTGTGGCGCCACCCTAGCCCTCTCTACACGGCTTGTTGAAGAAGTATTCAACACACTTATCGACACCTATAAAAAAGGTGACCGCGAAGTCACCTTTTTCTGTAGAGCCTGTAGGAATGATTACCTCACCCCTGTACTCCGCAGCGCTGCTGGCGTGTAGTCACCTGCTTTGGCATCGATGCCGAATTCGAAGCTGCGCTTCTCCTCGTTCTTCATCCCCAGTGCGATGTAGCGACCGGCGATCAAGTCGTACAGCGCTTCAACGGTGTAGGCCGGAACCTGGTGATCGTAGTAGAACTGGGCATGACCTTCGGCCACACGCCACAGCTGACCGCGACCGTCATAGTGATCGGCCAGTGCCACCTGCCAGCTGTCTTCGTCGATGTACATGTGACGCTTGGCGTACACGTGCCGTTCGTTGGGCTTGACCGTGGCGACAACCTCCCAGACCCGGTGCAGCTCGTAGCGTGTGAGGTCCTGATTGATATGCCCGGCCTTGATCACATCGGTGTACTTGAGGTTGGGCGAGTCGAGCTTGTAGCTGTTGTAAGGGATGTACATTTCCTTCTTGCCGATCAGCTTCCAGTCATAGCGATCCGGTGCGCCGGAAAACATGTCGAAGTTGTCGGTGGTGCGCAACCCGTCGGACGAGGTGCCGACGCCGTCATAGGCCACCTGCGGCGCACGCCGCACGCGACGCTGACCGGCGTTGTAGATCCAGGCCTTGCGCGGTTCCTTGACCTGGTCGAGGGTCTCGTGAACCAGCAACACGTTGCCGGCCAACCGCGCCGGCGCCGTGACTTCCTGCTTGAAGTAGCTGAGCACGTTGTCGTCGCTGCCGGGTTTCAAGTCCCCCAGCAGCGAAGGCACGGCGACTTCATCCTTGAAGCGGATCACCGTGAAATCGCCATTGGACTGCGGCGTGGCCTGGGTGATGGTGCGACGCAAATTGCCGCCGTGATAACGGGTGACGTGGTTCCAGATCACCTCAACGCCGTTCTTCGGAATCGGAAACGCGTAGTAGCGATTGCCGGTGAAATTGGCCAGGCCATTGCCGTCGTTGATCGGCGTTACATTCAGCGCGCTGCGCTTGGCCGACTCGTAGATGTCCGCTGGCAAGGCCACTGTACGGTGGGTCGGATAGACCGGGATCTTGTAGGTCTCCGGGTAGCGTTTGAACATCGCGATCTGGCCGTCGGAGAGCTTGTCCTTGTACTTGTCGACGGTTGCCGCCGTGATGGTAAACAGCGGCTTTTCATTGGCGAACGGGTCGGCAAGGAACCCTTTGCTGTCCACCGCGCCGGCGTTTTTCGGGATGCCGCCGGTCCAGGCCGGAATCGAGCCATCGGCATTACCCGCCTTCTCGGCGCCCAACGGCGTCAGGCTGGTGCCGAGTTTATTGGCTTCTTCCGGCGACACCGCGGCCATTACATCGACGGCCAACAGGCTCAGGGCCAGAACGCTGCATTGCAGAATCATTTTGCGCATTGAAATCATCCTTCTCAGCCAGATCAGAAGTTCACGCCAAAGCTCAGCGCCAGGAAGTCGCGATCTTCCAGGGTGTTGTAGTCACCGCCGAAGAAATCGGTGTAACTCAAGCTCGCGGTATAGGTGTTGCGATAGTCCGCATCGACGCCGACGCTGATGGCCTTGGCGCCTTCGTTGAACAGCCCGTTGGGGCCGTAACCGGCGACGTCATGGGACCACGACAGGTTGGGTTTGAAATTGATTCCGGCGATGACGTTGTTGTAATCAAGGATCGCGCGGGCACGGTAGCCCCAGGATGTCGAGGTGACGAAACCGTCGGTATCACCACGGAAACCGTACTGTCCGTAGACCGAGTCGCGGCCGTAACGCAGCTTGCTTTTGTCTTCCAGCCCGCCGACGTGAACAACGGCCGCCTCACCCACCAGGGTCAAACGGTCCGCGCCGGCGACCTGATCGATGAAGTGCGTCAGGGTGCTCTGGATCTGCGTCACTTCCTTGCGGCGATAGCCTTTGTTATCCGCGCCTGGCCGGGTGGCGATTGGCGAAGCAGCGCCGCCGGCAATCGGGTTGAGCAAGGCCAGTGTCAGGTCGGTGCTGTTGACCTGCACCGGTGCGTTGGGGCGATAGCTGATCTCGCCGGTCCATGCGGTGCCGGTCGGCAAGGTGGTGGAGAAGCTCGCGCCGTAGAGGCGGATGTCTTCCGGGTATTCGAGATAGTACTGGCCGCGACCGAGCATCACGCTCTGGGCCAAGGCCGAACCGGTGCCGGGTGCGATGGCGTTCGCGGTAGAAACGATGGCCGGAATCCGTGCCAGCGTCCCCGCCCCGGCAGTGGTGGTGCCAACATTCGGGGTGCGGCTGTGGTAGTTCATGAAGTACAGGCCGTACTCGGTGTCATCACCCAACCAGCGCAACGCCGTGCCCCATTGCCCGGAGTCGCGGGCGTCGCGGTCGCCACCACGGGGCACGATCACCCCTTCCTTGCTGACCTGGAAGCCTTGGCCGAATGCGGCAGCAATCGGTTGCAACGGTGCAATCGCCGGGCTGGCGACCGTGTATCCCGTGTTGCAGCCATCTGCCGCCACGTCCCCGCCGAAGAAGGTGCCGCAGTTGTCGAGAACGGTCTGGTCCCACTCCAGTTGATAGAAACCTTCCACGGTAAGTTTGTCGGTCAGGCCCTGAGAGGCGAACAGCATGTTCACCGGAATCAGGCCTTCCTTGATTTCCGCGCCAGGACGACGGAACGCTGAAACGTCGACCGGGTTGATGCTGTTGATCGAGTTGCCGATGAAGGTACTTTCGCCCCAACTGACCACCTGTTTACCCGCGCGCAAGGTGCCCGGCAGATCGGCGATGGAATAGTTGTGATAGACGAACGCATCGAGGATCTGCGCGCCGGCAGACTTGGAACCCTCCTTGCGATTGTGATCGCTGATCGGCTTGAACTCGCGGTCTTCGTCCTTCAGTTCGAAGTCGTACCAATACTTGCCACGGACGAACACGCCGGTGTCGCCGTACTTCAGTTCGAGGTCGTGAATGCCCTTGAAGATCTTGGAGTAGGTTTCGCCCTTCTTGAAGTTCAGACGCCCGTCGTCACCGGTCGACGCCTGGCCGGTCCCGCCGTTGACGATGCCCACCAGCGATTTATCGGCATCGCGCATGCCCCAACTCGCGCCGACGGACAGTGAGGAGTCGAATGTCCCCTCGATTTCGCCAATGTTGAATGAAACGGCCTGCGCCTGGGCGCAGCAACCCAAGGCAACCGCAGCGGCCAGCGCCTGCGGTGTGAAGATGGCGCGCATTGTTGTTTTTGTCATGCGTCTTCCCCGGTGAGTGACAGAAGGCCACACCCTACTGCCGCAGGTCGGGAGCGATAAGCGCACCAAGGAGGTATTCGTTGTGTAGCTCTAAAGGATGAATGGCCTTGCGGCGCGGGGAGTTGCGCGAGGTATGGATGAAGTGGATGGAGGTTCATCAGCCGGATGCATGAGCGCAAGACTGTTGCCCAGGCTGCAATACTGCATGTCTGGAATCGCTATTTTTCCTTTGGACTCAAGCGCTTATTCTTGTCGGGCTTTCACGGCAACAGCCTGACAGCACACCGCGATGGCGTGTGATCAGTCCGCGCCATTGGCGACAGATTTCAGATGTGTCGAAGGTTTCGACTCATCACCCCATGTTCACTGACGTTGATTTGTAGCTCCTTGATCCAACGTCTTACTTTGGCCGCTGCGTTTGCAGCGGCCTTTTTTATGGGCGATGGTTTTGCGCGGAGGCAGAACTCAGGCGAGCCCTGCGCGAGGCGAAGGAATCAGAGGGAATACTTCTGCAAATTGCCCATCATTTCCTTCAGCGCCTCGATGTTGTCCTTTGGATGCGCTGCGCCTTCGAAGTCGCAGATCTGCTGCCAGTGCGCCGCCACATCTTCCGGTGAAAACCCGACCCGTGGATCGAACCCGGCGCCGAGGCTGCGCTCCCAACGCACCTTGCCCATCCAGCCGCCACCGACCTCAAACAGCCCCGAGGTTTCCTGGCAGTTTTCGCTGGCGAGGTACACCACCAGCGGGCTGACCAGTTCCGGCTTGAGTTGTTCGAACACTTGCGGCGGGATCAGGCCTTCGGTCATGCGGGTGCCGCCGGTTGGGGCGATGGCGTTGACCAGGATGTTGTTTTTGCGGCCTTCGATGGCCAGGGTGCGGGTCAGGCCGTAGAGGCCGAGCTTGGCCATGCCGTAGTTGGACTGGCCGAAGTTGCCGTAGATGCCCGAGGTGGATGCGGTGAAGATCACGCGACCATAATTTTGCTCGCGCATGTGCGGCCAGGCGGCGCGGGTGACTTTGTAGGCGCCTTCGACGTGGACGCGATAGACCAGGTCCCAATCGGCATCGTCCATTTTGTGGAAAGTCTTGTCCCGCAGGATCCCGGCGTTGTTGACCACTACGTCGACCCGGCCGAAAACGTCGAGGGCGTTCTGGACGATTTTGTCGCCGTCGGTGACGGAGTCATGGTTGGCCTCGGCAATGCCGCCGGCCTCACGGATTTCCGCGACTACGCGGTCTGCTGCCGAAGCGTTTGCACCTTCACCTTGCGCCGAGCCACCGAGATCGTTGACCAGCACCCTGGCGCCCTGTTTCGCGAACAACAGCGCATGAGCGCGGCCCAGGCCACCACCGGCTCCGGTGATGATCACGACTTTATCTTCGAAGCGCACAGGCTCATTCATTAGGGGGGACTCCAGCAGGCCGAGGGACAATAAGTCCGAGTCTCAGGCAAGGCGCTGCCGGTCACAATGAACACGGGGTAGGCTGAATGGTGCTCGATAAGGCGGGGGGATGATGAGCGCGTGGACCGAGTCACGGCCCATCGCCAGCAAGCCGGCTCCTACAGGACCGGGGTGCCCCAAACTCATCAAACACCACAAAAACCCTGTAGGAGCCGGCTTGCTGGCGATGGCAATCCGACAGACACCACAACCCTCAAGAACGCATTCGCCGGCAAGAATTGGGATGAACACCACCTCACCAAACACCACAAAACCTGTAGGAGCCGGCTTGCTGGCGATGGCAATCTTACAGACACCACAAGCCTCGAGGACGCCATCGCCGGCAAGCCGGCTACAAGGTTGCTGCGATGTTTACGAACAGGCCACTTTCAGCGGCGTTGAAATCAGCCGGTCGCGAAACGCCAGATAATGCTTGAGCACCTGAGCCGGTGCTTCGGTTTGCGGGTAATGGCCGATGCCGGGCAGCAGGACAGTGTCCGGGTTCGGGATCAGCTCCCGATAGCGTTCGACCATATGCCCGCCGGAGATCGGATCGACCTCGCCATCGATCACCCGCAACGGCACTTCGCCGCGCTGCATGGCACTCACCCAACGCTCGCGCTGAACCCTGCGCTCGGGGATGTAGGCAATCAGCTTGTGCATGATCCGTGGCCCGTGATTGCTGTCGATCAGGCTCCAGAAATCATCCATCTCACTCTCGGTCGGACGGCTCTGCGGTCCGAAAATCTGGCGGAAACTCTTCACCAGCGCATCACGGGAAAACGCGCGGCCGATCATCCAGCCCACCGGGCTGAGCAACAGTTTTTGCATCAGTACCGGGCGATGGGTTTCAGGAAACAGCCCCCCATTGAGGAACACGCAACTGGCGAGATGAATGCGCGCCTCGTAATGCCGGGCCAACAGTTCCTGAGCCACGCTGTCACCATAATCGTGGGCGAGCACGTGCACCGGTTGCTCGACGTTCAAATGCTCCAGCAATGCCTGTTGCAGATCGGCCTGCTCCAGCAGGCTGTATTCATGATCCACCGGTTTGGCTGAATCGCCGAAACCGAGCATGTCGCAGGCAATCACCCGATAACGCTGGGCCAGCGGCTGCC
The DNA here is from genome assembly GCF_014852325.1 of Pseudomonas sp. PDM01. NCBI lineage: Bacteria > Pseudomonadati > Pseudomonadota > Gammaproteobacteria > Pseudomonadales > Pseudomonadaceae > Pseudomonas > Pseudomonas sp. PDM01. The sequence goes on along the minus strand of NZ_JACVBK010000007.1, from coordinate 183,613 downwards.
ACAGGTAGTGCCAGTCCCAACTGGCGGTCGGGAAGCCGTGAATGAGCAACAGCGGCTCACCCTGCCCTGCCGTCCAGTAACGCACCGTCTGATCACGAAAGTCGAACGTCTGGCTGCGCTTGCGCCAGACACACAGGGGGATCTCGGCGAGAGGCATCAGAGTTTATATCCCGCGTCTTGTTTATCGAGTTTGCGCAGCAGCGCCGGCCAGGCCAGTGCGCCGCCCATCCCTTGTGCACTTTTGGTGACGCCGGCGATCATCGCCTTGGCGCCCGCCAGAATCTGCGGTTCGATGGCGATGAGTTCCGCGCCACCGTTCTGTGCCAGCACCTGGATCTCGCAGGCGCGCTGAAAGGTGAACATCATCAGGAACGTGTCGGCGATGGTGCCGCCGCAGGTCAGCAACCCATGGTTGTGCAGCATCAGGAAATTGTTTTCACCGAGGTCGGCCTGCAGCCGCGCCTTCTCTTCGTGGTTCAGCGCAACGCCTTCATAGGCGTGATACGCCAGGCTCGACAGAACAAACAGCGACTGTTGGCTGATCGGCAAAACGCCTTGCTTCTGCGCCGACACCGCAACGCCGGCCGCCGTGTGCGTGTGCAATACACAGACGACATCGTGCCGCACTTCGTGCACGGCGCTGTGGATGGTGTAGCCCGCCGGGTTGATCTCGTAAGGGCTGTCCATCAGCTTGTTGCCGGCCTGATCGACTTTGACCAGGCTCGAAGCGGTAATTTCGTGGAACATCAACCCGAACGGGTTGATCAGGAAATCTTCAGTGCCTGGCACCTTGGCGGAGATGTGCGTGAAGATCAGATCATCCCAGCCATGCAGGGCGACCAGACGATAACAGGCGGCCAGATCGACGCGGGTCTGCCACTCGGCGGCACTGACCTGGTCTTTGACACTGTGGGGAGATTGGACGGGGGCTACGCTCACGACAAGGAACTCCTGTTCTTATTGTTTTGCTCACGTTTAGCAGTCTAGTCAGCCCCCGGGGTTCGTGTAGTTGCATTGGCAGCCAGCTTGATGACCTAGCGAGTCACTGCGCCAGACAGCTTGGATCCATGTCAAAGTACTGCCGCCAACAAGGGGTCCGCGAACCGGTTCCGCAGCCCCGAATCGGCACAATCCTGGCTCGCCTTGCTGCGCGAATGGCCAGTCAGCCCTGCAGAGCGGTGACGAGTTCCGCCAGCCAGGGTTCGGCATCGGTTTCCGGGGTGACGCTTTCGCTGGCATCCAGGCGCAGCATCGGCAGCACTTCGCGGATGCCCAGTTCGCCGAACAGCTCGCGCATCAGCTCACCGCCGCCACAGAACGTATCGCCGTAGCTCGCATCGCCCAGGCCGATCACCGCGCCCGGCAAACCACGCCAGGCGGCCGGCAATTGATCGCGAATGGCGAAATACAACGGTTGCAGGTTGTCCGGCAGTTCGCCCATGCCCGTGGTCGAAGTCACTGCCAGAAAGGCTTGCGGGCCAAACGCCTGAACATCGGCAAGGCTAGCGCGCGGGTTGTGAAAGGTCTCGAAGCCCGCGGTTTTCAAAATATTCGCAGCGTGGCGAGCGACTTCTTCAGCCGTGCCGTACACCGAGCCCGAAAAAATGGCGACTTTCATCAATCTGATCCTGAAGCTGAGTAAAAAGATGAGGGATATTAACAGCCGCAGCAAAAAAGCTGCGATTAGCTCTCATTAAGCATTGAAGGCCGCTAGAGTTCTTTTAGAATGCTGCGCTCAATCAATCTGGAAAGGATTCTCCGATGATCAACGCACAACTGCTGCAAATGGTGATTGACGCGTCCAACGACGGCATCGTGATTGCCGAAAAAGAAGGTGAACACGACAACATCCTGATTTACGTCAACCCGGCGTTCGAACGGTTGACCGGTTACACCAGCGAAGAAATCCTCTACCAGGATTGCCGCTTTCTGCAATCAGGTGACCGCGACCAGGAAGCGCTGCCCTTGATTCGCAATGCGTTGAGCAGTGGCGGCTCCTGCCGGGAAATCCTGCGCAACTACCGCAAGGACGGCACGCCCTTCTGGAATGAGCTGTCGCTTTCTACGGTGAAAAACCCGAGTGACGGTCAGACGTATTTTGTCGGCGTGCAAAAGGACGTCACCGTGCAGGTCAAGGCGCAGCAGCGGGTAGCGCAGCTTGAAGCGCAAGTGGCAGAGCTTCAGGCCGAGCTCGCCGCGCTCAAACCGACGAACGGCGCAAACAAAACCGAGAATTGATTGTCATTAACTACAATCACCGATGACTTTGTTACTTTTCCTTTCGAGCCCATCATGCAGCGCGACGCACTCCTGACCCAGGATGAGCTGGATTTTATCCAGACCATGCAACACAACCCGCAACTCAATGTGCGGGATGCGACGTCGAGTCTGCTTGTAAATGGTGGTTCGCAAATCCGTGACTTGCTCACGCGCCTTGCTGCTCATGAGCAAGTCACGATCCAGGCCAACTTCGAAAATCAGCAAATGACCTTCCCGCTGCACCTGGTGGAAGACGAATTTCACGCGCTGCATTTACGTCTCGGCGTACCCAGCATTTATGAAGACGGACCGCTGGTCCGGCCATGGCGCCTGGTCCTCGAAGAACCGGTCGCCCTGGAAAATGCCGCCGGCCATGCCGGCACGATGTGGGTGCATGAAGTGTCGTTCAAAGGGGTTTTGCTGGAAGTTCGCAACAAGACCAAACCGCCCAAGCATTTCGCGTTGTGGTTCAGCCCGTCAGGCTATGAACGTATCGCGTTGCGCGGCACCTTCGAGAGAGAAACCGAGAACGGCTTCTTTGCCTATCAGTTGAGTCAGAGCGACAAGGATGAAACCGAGCGCCTTCGCCAGTACATCCTTCAGCAGCATCGACTGACCCACCCGACCCTGCATCTGTGATTCAGGTGTCCAGGTTGCCTGCCAGGAACTGTTTCAGGCGCTGACGCATCACCACTCCTTCGTTACCCAGGCAGCCGATGGACGATCCGTCCAGGCTCTCCTGCACCAGTTCCGACGCGTCACCGGCCAGCATCAACTGGCAATCCAGGCTCATCGCCAGACGATTCAAACGTCGCGGCAAATCGCTGGTGGGCGCGTGATTGGAAAACAGCACCAACGCCTGGGGCTTGACCCTTTCGCAGATCAGCGCCAGTTCATCAAAGGGCTGACCAACCGCCAGCAATTGAATGGCCGAATCGACACTGCTCAAAAACAACGCCGTGACCAACAGTTCGAGTTCGCGACATTGATCGTTCAGGGGACAGACAATCACGCGCCGTGGCTGCATGACGCGCACCAGCAGCAGCCGCTGTAACACCCGGGAACGCAAAAAACCGTCCAGGAATAGCCACTCGCTGGCCTGGCCGAACACTTCCTGACGTTGCAGAAATTGCTTCCAGAGTGGCATCAGAATGTCCTGAAACGCCACGGTCAGGGGGTAACTGGAAAAGATCTGCCCATAGACCTGCTCCAGTTGCACCTCATCGAACACGCTCACCGCCGCTTTGACTTGTTCCTGCCACTGCGCGTAGTCAGCCTGCACCAGTTCGTTGGGGATGATGTGCGACAACGCTTGAAGCGGAGCAGTCTTGGCCAGTATCTTGCCGACCTTGCTGACGGCGACGCCACGTTCGATCCAGCCCAGGATGCTGCGGACCCGCTCGATATCGGTCATTGCGTACAAGCGATGCCCGCTTTCGGTGCGCATTGGCTGAATCAGACCATAACGTCGCTCCCACGCCCGCAAGGTGACCGGATTGACGCCGGTCAGCCGTGATACTTCACGGATCGGAAACAGTTCTTCCTTTTCTATGGAAAGAGCACGCGGCAAACCAGCGACATCTTCAGTCAAGACAGGCATAGGGCAATCAACGTCCGCGCATAAATTGGATCCCATTCTACCTCTCTTGCCCCATCACCATTCAATACATTGATGAACGACGATTGTCGCTGCCATAACCTGTAGAATCCGGACTAATCCTTGCTTGTTCCGAGACGCAGCCCATCACCCCGGCGCTGCGGCTGGCGAAACTCCTATCCGGAGTAACGCGATTGTCATACGGAGATACATAATGTCTACCTCCCCCGTCACGCTGATGGTTGCGCGCCGCGTCGCCGATGGGCGTTATCAGGACCTGATGACCTGGTTGCGCGAAGGCGAACAACTGGCCACCGATTTCCAGGGTTATCTCGGCTCAGGCGTGCTCGCCCCGCCGCCCGACGATGACGAATTCCAGATCATTTTCCGCTTCGCCAACGCGCAGACCATGCACGCCTGGGAGCATTCGGCCTCGCGTACCGCCTGGCTCGCGCGCGGCAGCGACTTGTTTGCACATAAGACGGAACATCGTGTGAGCGGCATCGAAGGCTGGTTCGGTGCTGCCGGCGCACGTCCGCCTCGCTGGAAACAGGCCGTGGCAATCTGGTTGGCGTTCTTCCCGGTGTCGTTGTTGTTCAACTTCGTACTGGGGCCGTTGCTCGGCGAAATGAGCCTGCTGCCTCGGGTGTTCATCAGCACGCTGTGTCTGACGCCGTTGATGGTCTACTTCTTTATTCCACTGTCGACCCGTTTGTTGGCAGGTTGGCTGCAAAGTACACCGCAACGACGGTTGCCCGCCGAGCCGTCCTCCCAAAATCACTGAGCCCTTGTAGGAGCGAGGCTTGCCCGCGAAAGCGATGTACCGTTCAACATATTTTGTCGACTGTTACACCGCTTTCGCGGGCAAGTCGGATCGCCGCGCCGCACGCTCCTACAAAAGCCACCTCACGGCTCGTCGCTGGTATAGTTTTGCTCTTACCGCGACGCGAGCCGTTCATGACCTCTTCATCCGCCCCGATCCTCATCACCGGTGCCGGCCAGCGTGTCGGCCTGCACTGCGCGCAGCGATTGCTCGAAGACGGCCATGCGCTGATCTTCAGCTATCGCACTGAACGCCCAGGCGTACAGGCATTGCGCGATCTGGGGGCGACGGCAATCCTCGCCGACTTTTCCAGCGAGGGCGGGATTCTCGCCTTCATCAGCGAACTGAAAACCCACACCGACTGCCTGCGGGCGATCATTCACAACGCATCCGAATGGCTGGCCGAAACGCCGGACACCGACGCCGCAGCGTTTACCCGCATGTTCAGCGTGCACATGCTGGCGCCCTACCTGATCAACCTGCACTGTGCCGACTTGTTGCAACGCTCGACCCCGGCGGACATCGTGCACATCAGCGATGACGTCACGCGCAAGGGCAGCAGCAAGCACATCGGCTACTGCGCCAGTAAAGCCGGGCTCGACAGCCTGACCCTGTCCTTCGCGGCGAAGTACGCGCCTGACATCAAGGTCAACGGCATCGCCCCTGCCCTGCTACTGTTCAACCCTGACGACGACGCGGCGTACCGCGCCAAGGCTCTGGCCAAATCCGCATTGGGTATCGAACCCGGTAGCGACGTGATCTACCAAAGCCTGCGTTATTTGCTCGACAACCCTTATGTCACCGGCACGACCCTGACCGTCAACGGCGGGCGGCACCTCAAGTAAGTTGCCCCGCGAGGATATTTCATGACGTTATCCCGGCCCCAGAACGCCCTGTCCCAGAACTACCGCGAGATCCTCATCGGCCTCGGTGAAAATCCCGACCGCGAAGGCCTGCTCGATACGCCGGCGCGCGCAGCCAAAGCCATGCAGTACCTGTGTCATGGTTATGAGCAATGTGTCGAAGAAATCGTCAACGGCGCGTTGTTCGCCTCTGACAACGATGAAATGATCATTGTCGACAACATCGAGTTGTACTCACTCTGTGAACATCACCTGCTGCCCTTCATCGGCAAGGCGCATGTGGCTTATATTCCAACGGGTAAAGTGCTGGGCCTGTCGAAGATTGCACGGCTGGTGGACATGTTTGCCCGTCGCCTGCAGATCCAGGAAAACCTCACCCGGCAGATCGCCGACGCGGTGCAACAAGTGACCGGTGCCGCCGGTGTCGCGGTGGTCATCGAGGCACAGCACATGTGCATGATGATGCGCGGCGTCGAGAAACAGAATTCGACCATGAACACCTCGGTGATGCTCGGCGCCTTCCGCGATTCGAGCAACACCCGTCAGGAGTTCCTGCAATTGATTGGACGGAGCAAGTAGCAATGCCACAACTTCAACCAGGAATGGCACGCATCCGGGTCAAGGACCTGTGCCTGCGGACGTTCATCGGGATCAACGAGGATGAAATCCTCAACAAGCAGGACGTGCTGATCAACCTGACGATCCTGTATGCAGCCCAGGAAGCGGTGCGTGACAACGACATCGATCACGCGCTGAATTACCGGACCATCACCAAAGCGATCATCGCTCACGTGGAAGGCAATCGCTTTGCCCTGCTCGAACGCCTGACCCAGGAAATTCTCGATCTGGTCATGGCCAATGAGTCGGTGCTGTACGCCGAAGTCGAAGTCGACAAGCCCCACGCCCTGCGTTTCGCCGAGTCAGTGTCGATCACCCTGGCCGCGAGCCGCTGACCGCGTCTGGCGCATTGCTCGCCAGACTTTTATTATCTCGCGCACGACTGAGTAACACAGAGCCCATCATGACTGACCAACAACGCCTCGAACTTGAAGCCGCCGCCTTCCGCCGGCTGGTCGCGCACCTGGACAGCCGCAAGGATGTGCAGAACATCGACCTGATGAACCTCTCGGGTTTCTGCCGCAACTGCCTGTCCAAATGGTACAAGGCCGCGGCTGACGAACGTCAGATCGAGGTCAGCCTCGACGACGCCCGTGAAGTCGTCTACGGCATGCCGTACGCCGAGTGGAAAGCCCAATATCAGCAAGAAGCCAGCGCCGAGCAACAAGCAGCGTTCGCCAAAGGAAAACCCAATGAGTGATTTGAACACCCTGCGCGCCAGCCTCAAGAGCGGCGAACACGTTTTTGCCGACACCCTGGCCTTCATCGCCGCCGGTTATGACTACCAGCCACAGGCGTTCAACAACGGTGGCGTGGAAAACGCCGCCGGGCAAAACGAAGGTTCGTGCAAGACCCTGGGTCTGGCGCTGCTGGAAGGGTTGAGCGATGAAGAAGCGCTGTTGGCATTCGGCGAGCATTACCGCTCCGTCGTGGCCACCCCCGAAGGCAGCGATCACGGCAACATCCGCGCGTTGATTGCCCATGGCCTGGCCGGTGTGAAGTTCACCCAGCAACCCCTGACCCGCCGCTGATTTCTGAGCAACACCTCCCACTGTAGGAGCCGGCTTGCCGGCGATGGGCCCCTTGAGGCTTGCATCGCCCTTGAGGACGCCTTCGCTGGCAAGCCATGCTCCTACAGGTTTTGCGTTGTTTTGAATGATTTTGCACAACGCTCAAACCACATCCCGACTTTTAAGATTGACCCGGCAACTTTATTTCGTTTGCCCGGCACCACTGCTCGCGGCTTAGATAAAAGAAGAGCCTCCCTTCTTCAGAGTCGGTCATCCATGAGCAGCGAAACCATCAGCCGGTCGATCAACATCGTGCACCCTGTCACGCTCAGCCACGGCAAAAATGCCGAGGTCTGGGACACCGAGGGCAAACGCTACATCGACTTTGTCGGCGGCATCGGCGTGTTGAACCTCGGCCATTGCCACCCGCGCATCGTCGAGGCCATTCGCGAACAAGCCACCCGGTTGACGCACTACGCGTTCAACGCCGCCCCGCACGTGCCTTACCTCGAACTCATGGAGCGTCTGGCCGCGTTCATCCCGGTGGATTACCCGGTCAGCGGCATGCTCACCAACAGCGGCGCGGAAGCAGCGGAAAACGCCCTGAAGATCGTCCGGGGTGCGACCGGTCGCACGGCCGTCATCGCTTTCGACGGCGCCTTCCACGGGCGCACCCTCGCCACTCTCAACCTCAATGGCAAAGTCGCGCCCTACAAACAGAAGGTCGGCGTGTTGCCTGGTCCGGTGTTCCACTTGCCCTACCCGAGCAAGGACAACGGCGTGACCTGCGCCGAAGCGTTGAAGGCGATGGATCGGCTGTTCAGCGTCGAGATCGAAGTCGACGACGTGGCGTGTTTTATCGTCGAGCCTGTGCAGGGTGAAGCCGGTTTCCTGGCGATGGATGTCGAGTTCGCTCAGGCCTTGCGCAAGTTCTGTGATGAAAAGAACATCCTGCTGATCGCCGATGAAATCCAGTCCGGCTTCGGCCGCACCGGCCAGCGGTTTGCGTTCTCGCGACTGGGCATCGAGCCGGACCTGATCCTGCTGGCCAAAAGCATTGCCGGCGGCGTGCCGCTGGGGGCGGTAGTCGGGCGCAAGTCGCTGCTCGACACCTTGCCCAAGGGCGGACTGGGCGGCACTTATTCGGGCAATCCGATCGCCTGCGCCGCTGCGTTGGCGACGCTGGATGAAATGACCGACGCCAACCTGCACGCCTGGGGTTCGCAGCAGGAAGAAGCAATAGTCAGCCGCTACGAAGCCTGGCGAGCCAACAAGGTTTCCCCTTATCTCGGACGCCTGACCGGTGTCGGTGCCATGCGCGGCATCGAACTGGCCAACGCCGACGGCACACCCGCCCCGGCGCAGCTGACACAACTGTTGGCCCTGGCCCGTGAAGCGGGGTTGCTGCTGATGCCTAGCGGCAAGTCGCGGCACATCATCCGGCTGCTGGCGCCGTTGACCACGGAGGCGGCGGTGCTGGAAAAAGGCCTCGACATCCTGGAAGCGTGCCTGAAAAAGCTGACCTGATCCCTGTAGGAGCCGGCTTGCTGGCGATCCAGTCGACTCGGTATGACAGGAGCACCGCGCCGCCTGCATCGCCAGCAAGCCGGCTCCTACAGGACAAGCAAAATGAGCGGCACAAAAAAACCGGCCGAAGCCGGTTTTTTTTCATTTCAACAGAATCAGAACGAAGCGTTCTGCAGACCGTCGAGGTAACGCTCGGTGTCCAGTGCCGCCATGCAGCCGGCGCCGGCCGAGGTGATCGCTTGACGGTAAACGTGGTCAGCCACGTCACCGGCGGCGAAGATGCCTTCAACGTTGGTCGCGGTCGCATTGCCTTCACGGCCGCCGTGCACCACCAGGTAACCGTCTTTCAATGTCAGCTGGCCTTCGAACAGCGAGGTGTTCGGGGTGTGGCCGATGGCGATGAACACGCCGTCGACTTTCAGCTCGTCGAAGCTGCCGTCGTTGTTCTTCAGGCGAGCACCGGTCACGCCCATGTTGTCGCCCAGGACTTCGTCCAGGTTCGAGTTCAACTTCAGGATGATCTTGCCTTCGGCAACGCGAGCATTGAGCTTGTCGATCAGGATCTTCTCGGCGCGGAAGGTTTCGCGACGGTGGATCAGGGTCACGGTGCTGGCGATGTTGGCCAGGTACAAGGCTTCTTCGACAGCGGTGTTACCGCCACCGACCACGGCCACTGGCTTGTTGCGGTAGAAGAAACCGTCGCACGTCGCGCAGGCCGAAACGCCTTTGCCCATGAACGCTTCTTCCGATGGCAGGCCCAGGTAACGAGCGCTGGCGCCGGTGGCGATGATCAGGGCGTCGCAAGTGTAAGTCGCGCTGTCGCCGGTCAGGGTGTAAGGCTTGGCGGCGAAGTCCACGGCATTGATGTGATCGAAAACGATCTCGGTTTCAAAGCGCTCGGCGTGCTCACGCATCCGCTCCATCAACGCCGGGCCGGTCAGACCGTGGACATCGCCCGGCCAGTTGTCGACTTCGGTGGTGGTGGTCAGTTGACCGCCGGCTTGCATGCCGGTGATCAGCAGTGGCTTGAGGTTGGCACGGGCGGCATAGACCGCGGCGCTGTAACCGGCAGGGCCGGAACCGAGAATAATCACTCGCGAATGACGGACTTCAGACATGACCTGCTCCTGTTGACCGGCCCGGAATACCTGGCGCGGAACGCCGGGTTGCCGGCGGGAATAAAAAAGGACCGTTGAAAGCACTTGGGGAAGGCTTGAACTCGACAGTCCTGTAAAAAGATTGGGTGCAGCGTATCGAGGGGGCGAAGATTAAGGAAATACGGTTTAACAATCCAGCTCATAGGCGGTCTCTATCCCGTCACGGCCAATATATAGACGCCTTTGTTACTGTTGATGTCGATGCTGCGACCGCGCTTTCGCCCGTAAGGCAAAGCCGGTAAGGTCGGCGCGTTTCCCTTCTGCTCGGAGCTCGATATGCCCGCCCCTGTTCTGTCCGGCCCGCAATACCTGCGCGAAGGCCTCAAGCTGGTCCTCAGCCCCAGCCTGCGTTTATTCGTGTTGCTGCCGCTGGCAATCAATCTGGTGCTGTTCGTCGGATTGATCTATCTGGCCGGCCATCAATTCAGTCTGTGGGTCGATACGCTGATGCCGTCTCTGCCCGACTGGCTGAGTTTTCTCAGCTACATCCTCTGGCCGATTTTCGTGGTGCTGGTGGTGTTGATGGTGTTCTTCACCTTCACCATGCTCGCCAACGTCATCGCTGCGCCGTTCAACGGTTTTCTCGCGGAGAAAGTCGAAGTGGTGGTGCGCGGCACCGACGACTTCCCGGCTTTCAGCTGGGGTGAACTGATCGCCATGATCCCGCGCACCCTCGCCCGGGAAATGCGCAAACTCGGCTACTTCCTGCCGCGGGCGATCGGGCTGTTCATCCTCTCGTTCATCCCGGTGGTGAACATCATCGCCGCACCGCTGTGGCTACTGTTCGGCGTATGGATGATGGCGATCCAGTACATCGACTACCCGGCGGACAACCACAAGCTGGGCTGGAACGAGATGCTCGCCTGGCTGCGTGAGAAGCGCTGGCAGAGCATGAGCTTCGGCGGGAGTGTTTACCTGGTGCTGCTGATTCCGGTGGTCAATATCCTGATGATGCCGGCGGCAGTGGCCGGCGCGACATTATTCTGGGTGCGAGAGCGTGGAGTAGAAAACCTCACCGCCAAACTTCGTTAGGTACTTGCTTTTCGTTGTTATCCACGCGCGGCAATAACTGTGCCCAGAATAATCAGGCCAACGCCCATTGATTTCTGGAGTGTCATTGGCTCACTTAGAATCCAACCACTTAAAAGCAAAACGACAACGAAGTTCAAGCTCATAAATGGATAGGCGTGACTAAGATCAAACTTGGTCATCGCCGCCATCCAGGCTAACGATGCTAAAAATCCCGCGGCGAACCCTGAAACAATCGCCGGATCCAAAAACAGCAAAAAAAGAAATTTAATTTTTTGAGTTGTGTCAGCGGGGAATGCACCGTAGTGAGAGATTCGCCATTTAAGAATAAGTTGCCCATAGACGGTCAGCAGGATGGTTGCAAATATATACACATAATCGAATATACGAGCCATCAGCCTCTCTCCAGCACAGCCAGGCCGAAGCCGGTTTTACCATAGCCATTACCGTTATAAAGCATGTACCGACTTCCCTTATGATCAAACACAAACGGGTATTCGATCATCTCGCTATCCCAGCCTTCCGATGAAACATCGATAGCGGCTTCCTCCAGCGCCAATCGCCATTGCTTGCCTTCGTCAGTGGTTGCGTAGCCGATACGATAGGTTTCCCCGGCTCCGCTGCGATAGGAGAACCACATCTCCAATCCACCCAGATGGTTTTTTGCGACGGTTGGGCGCGAAAACGCTTGAGCGACTCCAAGTTCGAAGGGGATTGCCAAGCCGTTACGCTTCCAGTTTTCGCCATCAAGGGAATGCGCCGAGTTGATCACATGAATCATTTCTCCGTTACCCGAATCCCAAGTACGGGTCGATCCATACCACATGTCATACCCGCCGTTTCCGTCTTCACGCACCCACGGGTAAGAAAGGCTTATAGGATCGTCTTTATCAGCGCTCATGAACGGATTTTTGCTATCAAGCGTCAGCGTAGTATCCGCATTGACAACTAACCTGCCGACATCCCCCCTCCAATGCTGATCAATTGGCGCCTGCCAACCCATGAAAAGCATGTATTGCACGCCATCCACCGTGTAGCAGTTACCAATGCTTATACCATCAGCGTAAAAACTCCCTTTCGGTCCGTGTTCCATGAAAGGTGAAGGGTGTTCTTTGATGACTTTTCGTTTTTCAATATCGATATCCACAGCCCCAACGGAGGAGCGGTTATCAGAATCCCGACCACTGAAAAATACCCGAAAGACATCATCGTGCAGATGTACCGGTAACGGGTTGGCGGCATGAGATAATAACTTGGGATGACGCGCATCACCCTCGACAAAAAATAATTGCCCGAGCTTTTTCCATGTCGACTTCATAGTTTTCTCAGCTTGCTGCTGGGAACTTTAGAGCGCTCAGTCGCCGTGCCGATAAAGACACCCTCCTGTTCAGCGTTTGCTAACAGCAGTGCACCTGCACCAACGACGCACTTGTCCTCGACCGTTATATGATCACGAAGAGTCGCATTGACCCCGATAAAACACTGCTCGCCGATATGCACACCACCAGAAATAACTACATGGGATGCGATAAACGTATGATCCTGAATCGTAGAGTGGTGACCAATATGGTTACCGCTCCACAACGTAATATTATTGCCAATATTAACGAATGGCTGAATGGTATTGTCTTCAAGAATAAAACAATTGTCGCCAATCCGGCCTTCATTGAGCACCGTGGCATGACTGCTTATGTAACTGGCAAGCGTGTAGCCGAGCGCCTTGGCTGCAAGATATTTTTCTTTGCGCACTGCATTGAGCTTCGAGTAGCTCAGGGCAATAAACAGCTCGTGACTGTGCGTTGGATAGTGCTCGGCTACGTCTTCGAATGCAACGACTGGTAGACCACAGAAAGTAGGCGCCTCGATATAACTACCGTCCACAGTGAAAGCAACAATCTCATAAGCGGAGTCTGTACTAAAATAAAAGTGGGCCAGCTGCGCAATATCGCCAGAGCCGAAAATCACTAATTTTTTTTTCATCACATTTTCCTTACAAGAATAGTGAATTCGTACAACCCATAATCGTGCAGAAGGGCTACATGACGAGAGTAACGCCGCTTGCATATATCAAATAACAGGCAAGGATCGGCGTAGTACAGATCATCTCGCTTCTTATCTTCGTCAGAGTAGGAGGTGAGGCAATTAAAAGAGAACCCCAGACGACTTGTTCGATCCAGAACATCCAGTGTTTTTTCAAGATAGCTCAGCCACTCGTCGTCTGAACGACCCAGGCGAACATTAAAAATACCACTGGCAACGCCATAGTCAGCGACAGAGTCGGGCTCGGACCCGGCAATGAATCGAACACCGGACAGTTTTGCGTAACGCTGTTCGGCGGCCTGAATCATCTCTTTTGAAACATCTATACCAAGATATGAAAATTTCTGAGGCTTGTTATTTAAGTAGTCAACCAGCGCACCGTAGCCACATCCCAGATCATTGACAGTACAGTCCTGCGGGCCATCGATTACTTTGCAGAGTTGCTCGAAACGCAGCGCCTGGCCCTGTTCACCATTCCAGTCCACCCCATTCGGTGTCTCGCCATGCAGCGCAAGCTTGCTCGAGTAATAGCTCGCTACTTCATCAAGGAGCTCAGTTTTGTCGCTGTGCATAAATCTGCCTCACGATAGTGTAGGGGCGCTGTTTTGACTCGGAAAATATCTTGGAAAGATAGATCCCCACGACACCGATAAACGAAATTATCATGCCGCCAAGTAGCCAGATAGAGGCCATGACCGACGTCCAGCCGCTCATTGGCTTTGCGAGAAACATCCAGTGCGCTGTCAAATATAGAATATAAAGTAGTGCGAAAAACGAAATAGACACACCTATATAAAAAATACCAATCAATGGCGCATTGCTGAACGATGTTACCGAATTCACCAATATAGACATTTTTCTTCTGAGTGTATAAGTCGTCTGACTGGTATTGCTCTTTTTGACCGTCTGCGGCTGCTGTTCAAACCCGGTAATATGCCAAAGACCGGCAATAAATACCTCTCGTTCCTTATGGCGCAGTAAAGCGTCCACGTAGCGACGAGTCATTAATCTTGCAGTGACAATATTCTCTGGCAGGGCGAGTCCAGTCAGGGCTTGAAAGAAACGATAGAACCACCGGCCGCTCCATCGCTCAAACCAGCCGCCTTTGCGCTGCTCCTGCACTCCGTAAACAACATCACAGGCGGTCTGATTGATTTGCTGGTCAAAGCTGAGCAAGCACTCCGGCTCTTCTTCCAGATCGCTGTCAATCAGGAATATTTTTTCGCCTTTTGCGTGGGAGAGCCCCGTCATCATGGCCTTATGATGGCCGAAATTACGGGAGAGATCGATAAGTACGACATGATGGTCTCGTTCAGTGAGCGAGATGGCGATATCAAGACTGTTATCGGGAGATCCATCATTCACCAGCAGGATCTCATAATCATCCCCTGCAAGCGTCATCGCGACAGCACTCACGCGCGAATGAAACTCCTCTATGTAAGAGGCTGACTGATAAAGAGTGGCTACGATTGAGAGCTTCATGGAGCAACATGCCTCATTTGGCGATGAGCGTCTTTTCCACAATTAAAAAGCAGGTCAAGGACCGTGACGCCATGGGTAAACTCGCCCCATAACTGCGAATACTCCGGATAACCTGAGTAATCGAACCAGGTTAACTTTATATTCATCGCTTCAAATACAGCTTCATCAACGTAGTCCTTGGCAGATGGCCCGGAGACGTACTCGCTCCCCCCAGCCTGTGCACAAAGATTGGCAAGGCGTTCCGTCTTACCGTCGACCAACTCATAATCCGATGAACGACTAATAACTGTCTTGATTTCCAGGTAATCGCAAATAGCCTGAATAAATCGCTGATTAAGCTCTGAAATATGAGTATAACTTTCATTCAGATAAAGCGGCTCAAGCCATTTTGCAATTTCATTGAAGTGCGGAGCGCGACTGTAATTTTGAACCAGAGACTTCCAATGTGAAGCGGCCCAGTCAACACCATCTATCTCAGTTTCCCTGATCTTCTGATGATATTTTCCTTTCACTAAAACTGGCACGGTCAACCATTGCACACCTTGCGGGGTTTTAATCTGATTACGATTTCGCCAATCACGCCGAGTATATTGCATGTCATCATAGAGAATGAACTCATCCACTGATGCGATCATGTCAAAATACCCTTTCCAAGGGATGTAGTTGGATTGAAGTATCGCGACTTTTTTCAACGCACTGTTCCCTGGCGACGGTGAATCTTCATTGAGAAATGTAATTGTGAAGTAGAACGAGCACTTAGACGCACAGCAATATCACTACACAATTTTTAAGGCTGTCATATTAATCTGCAATGGGGGGAAGCGTCACCCTTTTCATGGTTTTTTGCCTCAGCAAACGCTCGAACGAGTTAACGTTTTGTGGACGCGACGCTAGCCCACGCCCATCCTCAGTCGCCCGGCCAAATGACATTCAATGCTCGCGCGGTCACAAATCCATCATCAAAACGCCACAACGACGACATGGCCTCAGCCGACACTGAGGTCATGACGACAGCTCTGCATATCACCCTGATCACCGAAACCTTCCCTCCCGAAATCAACGGCGTGGCCAATACCCTTGGCCGCTTGTGCGACGGTTTGCGCGCGCGCGGGCATCAGGTTGAACTGGTGCGGCCACGCCAGGGTTGCGATCAGCAGCTGGGCAGCGACGATGAATTGCTGCTGTGCCGGGGCTGGCCGCTGCCGGGGTATCCGGGTTTGCAATGGGGCCAGTCGTCGATGCACAAGCTGCTGCGACGCTGGAAGCGCCAGCGCCCGGACGTGCTGTACATCGCCACGGAAGGACCGCTGGGCTTGTCCGCGTTGCGCGCGGCACGGCGCCTGGGGATTTCGGTGGTCAGCGGTTTTCACACCAACTTCCAGCAGTACTCCAATCAGTACGGGCTCGGATTGCTCACGCGCCTGCTGACCCACTACCTGCGCTGGTTTCACAATCGCTCGACCCTGACGCTGGTGCCGAGTGTCAGCCAGCGAATGGAGCTGGAGCGCCGGCATTTCGAGCGGCTGGCATTGCTGTCCCGCGGGGTCGACAGTCAGTTGTTCCACCCGACCAAACGGCTGCAATCGTTGCGTGAGCAATGGGGCCTGAGCGAGAAGGACATCGCAGTCATCCACGTAGGACGCCTGGCACCGGAGAAGAACCTTGGTTTGCTCAAGCGCTGTTTCGACACGTTGAAAGCGACTTATCCACAGCGAATCCTAAAGCTGATCATCGTCGGTGACGGTCCGCAACGAGTGGCTCTGGAACAGGAACTGCCCGAAGCGATTTTCTGTGGCACTCAGCGCGGCGAGGCCCTGGCCAGCCACTATGCGTCAGGGGATGTGTTTTTGTTTCCGAGCATGACCGAAACCTTCGGCAATGTGGTGCTTGAGGCACTCGCGTCAGGGTTGGGCGTGGTGGCCTACGATCAGGCTGCGGCGGCGCAGCATATTCGCCATGGCTACAACGGCGTGCTGGCGATGCCGGGGGATGAGGAAGCGTTCAGCGATGCCGCGGTGTGGCTGTTGGAGAAGCGCGAAACCTTGCGATGCGTAAGGCTCAATGCGCGCCAGCATGCGAGTCGGCAGGGTTGGGCAGCGATTATCGAGCAATTCGAGGGGCAGTTGCGGGGGGCTTGTTCGCAGGAACAGGTTTTGCCTGATGTGGCTTTGTTGCCTTAAAAGCTTCGCGGGCAAGCCTCGCTCCTACAGGGACTTGCGTTCCGGCACATACCCTGTAGGAGCGAGCGGTGCGGCGACCCGACTTGCCCGCGAAGAGGCCTTTCCAGTCGCCGCTTAAACCAGCGTCATCAACGCCTCACGGCTGAACGGCAGGATATCTCCCTCTCGACCGTCACGCACTTTCTGCGCCCAGTCCGGGTCCACCAGCAGCGCACGCCCCACCGCCACCAGATCGAACTCGTCGTTGTTCAAACGCTCCAGCAGTTTTTCCAGACTGGCCGGCTGCGCGATCTTGTCGGTGTTGACCATGAATTGCAGGAACTCGCCATCCAGACCGACGCTGCCCACGGTGATGGTCGGCTTGCCGGTCAGTTTGCGCGTCCAGCCTGCCAGGTTCAGCTCGGAACCGTCGAACTCCGGCTCCCAGAAACGGCGCGTCGAGCAGTGGAAAATGTCCACGCCGGCGTCAGACAACGGCTTGAGGAACTCGCCCAGCGCTTCCGGAGTTTGCACCAGACGCGCGGTGTAATCCTGCTGCTTCCACTGAGAAAAACGGAAGATGATCGGGAAGCCTTCACCGACTGCCGCACGCACCGCCTGAATCAGTTCGATGGCAAAACGCGAACGGTTCGCCAGGTTGCCACCGTATTCATCGGTGCGCTGATTGGTTCCTTCCCAGAAGAACTGGTCCACCAGGTAGCCATGGGCGCCGTGGATTTCCACGCCGTCCATGCCGATGCTTTGCGCGTCTTTGGCAGCTTGAGCGAACGAGGCGATTACGTCCTGGATATCCTGTTTAGTCATGCCGTGAACCACGACCTGACCATCCTTCAGTTTTTCCGACGGACCGTAACCCGGCACGCTGGCGTCAGGCTCGGTGCCGATGCGACGCACGCTGCCGACATGCCAAAGCTGCGGAACGATCTTGCCGCCTTCGGCATGCACCGCGTCGACGACTTTCTTCCAGCCGGCCAGCGCGGCTTCACCGTAGAAATGCGGCACGTTCGGGTAGCCGTTGGAGGCCTTGTGGCCGACGGTGGTGCCTTCAGTGATGATCAAACCCACGCCGGCGGCGGCGCGACGACGGTAGTACTCGACCACTTTGGAGTTGGGTACGCCACCCGGCGAAAACGAGCGGGTCATCGGCGCCATGACGACACGGGTCGGCAGTTCGAGGGTGCCGAGGTGGAACGGTTTGAACAGGGCTTTGACAGGCATGGGACGCTCCACGGGAATAGACTTTATGACGGCGATAATATGGAGTTGGGAACGCCTTGAATAGCACTATTGATTTTGGTGATTAAGGAATAAAAGGTGGAAAGCATCGTAGGAGCGAGCGGGCGGCGCTCCGACTTGCCCGCGAAGGCGGTCGGTCAGTCGACATCATTACTGACTGACCTGACGCCTTCGCGGGCAAGCCTCGCTCCTACAGGGGGAATCAGCTCAGGGCTTTTTCGATTGCCTGAATGACAGTGGGATCATCCGGCGCCGTACGCGGTGAGAACCGTGCCAGTACACGACCGTCCTTGCCGAGCAGGAATTTTTCGAAATTCCAGGTGATATCACCCGGGAATTCAGCACCCTCGCCCGCCAGCAGGCGGTACAACTGATGACGCTCATGTCCGTTGACTTCCAGCTTGCTGGACAACGGAAAGGTCACGCCATAGTTGAGGCTGCAGAACTCCTGGATCTCTTTCTCGGTACCCGGTTCCTGTCCGGCAAACTGGTTGCACGGCAAGCCCAGCACGCTGAAGCCTTTACCTTTGTATTGCTGGTAAAGGTTTTCCAGCGCCGCGTATTGTGGGGTCAAGCCACATTTGGAGGCGACGTTGACCACCAGCACGACATGCCCCTTGAAGGGCGCCAGAGGTAGCTCCTGACCATCCAGGCCTGTCAAATTAAGGTCGTGAAAAGCACTCATGACGTACTCCAGATTCCCGTGTTCTTCTCGAAACAGCCTCTTGGTGAGGCCACCAAGGACAGCCGCGGACTAAAAAGGCGCCCTCGGGCGCCTCTCCAGTTCTCTGAGCTTAGCGCAGAAAATCAGTGGTGATGGCCACCTTCGCCATGGACGTGACCATGAGCGATTTCTTCCTGGCTGGCGTCACGGATGGCGATGATCTTGACCTGGAAGTTCAGGCGCTGACCGGCCAACGGGTGGTTGCCGTCGACAGTGACATCGTCGCCGTCCAGATCGCGAATGGTCACGATCTGCATTTGGCCGTCCGGTGCGGAAGCGTGGAACTGCATGCCCACTTCCAGCTCGTCGACGCCTTCGAACATGCTGCGGCTCAAGGTGCTGACCAGTTCGGCAGCGTATTCGCCGTAAGCGTCTTCAGGTTCAACGGCCACGGTCAGCTCGTCGCCGACTGCTTTGCCTTCCAGAGCCTTTTCCAGGCCCGGAATGATGTTACCTGCGCCTTGCAGGTAGACCAGCGGCGCGCCGCCGGCGGAGCTGTCGATGACCTCACCAGCGTCGTTGGTCAGGGTATAGTCGATGGAGACAGCCTTATTGGCGGCGATCAGCATGGGGCGAGACCTTTTGCATAAGAATTTAGAAAGGCCAAGTTTAGCGAAGCAATCGTCCGAAAGCGAACACAACCCGGACAGACGGAATGCGGCGCCAGGCTCGACGGTCACAGGTTTTCATCAGGACGAGGACGGGCATTGGGTGGCCGAGCTGTCCTGTGGCCACACGCAGCACCTGCGCCACCAGCCGCCGTGGCAATCGCGCGCCTGGGTCATGGACCCGGCGCAACGTATTGAAAAAATAGGCCAGCCCTTTGAATGCGGTTGGTGCGCACAAGGCTCGGTTAGCGATAACCTTGGCGACTGAATTTCGGTAGATCGTCAGCTATAGATGATCACCTTTGTCATGCTCCCTTAGAGAATCCGCATGCAAACTTTTTTTATCGCGCCCACCGATTTTGGTGTGGGTCTGACCTCCATCAGCCTCGGGCTGGTGCGCACCCTCGAGCGGGCCGGCCTCAAGGTCGGCTTTTTCAAACCGATTGCCCAGCCGCATCCGGGTGATACCGGGCCGGAGCGCTCCACCGAACTGGTGGCGCGAACCCACGGTTTGAAGCCGCCGCAACCGCTGGGCCTGGCGCACGTCGAGCGCATGCTCGGCGACGGCCAGCTCGATGAGCTGCTCGAAGAAATCATCACGCTCTATCAGCAAGCGGCCATCGGCAAGGACGTGCTGATCGTCGAAGGCATGGTCCCGACCCGCAGCGCCAGTTACGCCGCGCGGGTCAATCTGCATTTGGCCAAGAGTCTGGATGCCGACGTGATTCTGGTTTCGGCACCGGAAAACGAAGTGCTGACCGAACTCTCCGGTCGCGTGGAGCTGCAGGCGCAATTGTTCGGCGGGCCGAAAGACCCGAAAGTCCTCGGCGTGATCCTCAACAAGGTCAAGACCGACGAGAGCATGGAGGCCTTCGCCTCGCGCCTCAAGGAGCATTCGCCGTTGCTGCGCAGCGGTGATTTCCGCTTGCTCGGTTGCATCCCGTACCAGCCGGAACTGAACGCGCCGCGCACCCGCGACGTGGCCGATCTGATGGGCGCGCAAATCCTCAATGCCGGCGACTACGAAACCCGGCGCATGACCAAAATCATCATTTGTGCGCGCACCATGCGCAACACCGTGGAGCTGCTCAAGCCCGGCGTGCTGGTGGTGACGCCCGGCGATCGCGACGACATCATCCTCGCCGTCAGCCTCGCCGCCATGAACGGCGTGCCGCTGGCCGGCCTGCTGCTGACCAGCGACACCCTGCCCGACCCGCGCATCATGGACCTGTGCCGTGGCGCCTTGCAGGCCGGTTTGCCGGTGTTGTCGGTGAGCACCGGCTCCTACGACACCGCGAACCAGCTGAACGGTTTGAACAAGGAAATCCCGATCGACGACCGCGAGCGAGCGGAGATCATCACCGACTTCGTCGCCAGCCACCTCGACGCCAACTGGCTGCACCAGCGTTGCGGCACGCCACGGGAGATGCGCCTGTCGCCTGCGGTGTTCCGTTATCAATTGATCCAGCGCGCCCAGGCCGCCAACAAGCGCATCGTGCTGCCCGAGGGTAGTGAGCCACTGACCGTGCAAGCCGCCGCAATCTGCCAAGCGCGCGGCATTGCCCGCTGTGTGTTGCTGGCGAAACCGGCGGATGTCGAAGCCGTGGCGCGTGCCCACGATATCGAACTGCCGCCAGGCCTGGAGATTCTCGACCCGGACCTGATTCGCGAACGTTACGTCGAGCCGATGGTTGCGTTGCGCAAGACCAAAAGCCTCAACGCGCCGATGGCCGAGCAGCAACTGGAAGACACCGTGGTGATCGGCACCATGATGCTGGCGCTGGATGAAGTCGACGGCCTGGTGTCCGGTGTCATTCACTCCACCGCCAACACCATCCGCCCGGCCTTGCAGTTGATCAAGACCGCGCCGGGCTGCACGCTGGTGTCGTCGGTGTTCTTCATGCTGTTTCCCGAAGAGGTGCTGGTCTACGGCGACTGCGTGATGAACCCGCACCCGAGCGCCACGGAACTGGCCGAGATCGCCCTGCAAAGTGCGGACTCGGCAGCAGCGTTCGGCATTACGCCGCGCGTGGCGATGATCAGCTACTCCAGCGGTGAATCGGCCAGCGGCGAAGAGGTCGAGAAGGTCCGCGAGGCGACGCTGCTCGCCCACGAGCAACAACATTCACTGCTGATCGACGGTCCGTTGCAGTACGACGCCGCCGCCAACGAAACCGTTGCCCGGCAACTGGCGCCGAACAGTCAGGTCGCCGGTCGCGCCACGGTGTTCGTGTTCCCCGACCTGAATA
This sequence comes from Pseudomonas sp. PDM01, assembly GCF_014852325.1. Taxonomy (NCBI): domain Bacteria; kingdom Pseudomonadati; phylum Pseudomonadota; class Gammaproteobacteria; order Pseudomonadales; family Pseudomonadaceae; genus Pseudomonas; species Pseudomonas sp. PDM01. The sequence goes on along the minus strand of NZ_JACVBK010000007.1, from coordinate 162,211 downwards.
CCGGCAACACCACGCACAAAGCCGTGCAGCGCAGCGCCGACTGCGTCAGCCTCGGCCCGATGCTGCAAGGCCTGCGCAAACCGGTGAACGACCTGCCGCGTGGCGCGCAAGTCGACGACATCGTGTACACCATCGCGTTGACCGCGATTCAAGCTGCCAACCGACCTCTGGATGTTTAAATGCTGGATTTCCTGCCTGCCGCCGCACGCGGCGTGATTGCATCGTTGTTGCTGGCACTGAATACGATTCTGCTCTGCTCGTTTCTGTTCTGCGTGGCGATTTTCAAGGTGTTGCCGTTCGCCCTCACCCAGCGTTTCACGCGCTGGCTGATGAACCATACCCATGAAGCCTGGATCAGCAACAACAAGGCCTGGATGAACCTGGTCCGCCGCACCCGCTGGCACCTCAGCGGCCTTGAAGGGCTGGACTATCAGCACTCGTACCTGATCACCAGCAACCACCAGAGCTGGGTCGACATCATGGTGTTGCAGTACGTGCTCAACCGTCGTATCCAGCCGCTGAAGTTCTTTCTCAAGCAAGAGCTGATCTGGGTGCCGGTGATTGGCCTGGCCTGGTGGACGCTGGGCTTTCCGTTCATGAAGCGCTATTCCAAGGCTTACCTGGAAAAGCACCCGGAGAAGAAAGGCAAAGACCTGGAAACCACGCGCAAGACCTGTGCGAAGTTTCGTGATAACCCGGTGGGGATTTTCAATTTCGTCGAAGGCACGCGCTTCACCGAAGGCAAGCATGCGCAGCAGAAATCACCGTTCAAGTATTTGCTCAAACCCAAGGCCGGTGGCATTGCGTTTGTGCTGGACGCCATGGGTGAGCAGCTGGAGTCGATCGTCAACGTGACGATTCACTATCCGGGCGGGCGTCCGGGGTATTGGGATTTGCTCTGCGGGAACGTTGAAGATGTTGTGGTGCACTTTCAGGAGTTGAAGATTCCGCCGCAGTTTATTGGCAAGAACTACGACCAGGATGGGGAGTATCGGTTGCAGTTTCAGGGGTGGATCAATCAGCTTTGGCTAGACAAGGATGCGTTGTTGACGCAGATGCATCGCGAGTATCCCGCCAAACACTGACCTACTGTGGGAGCCAGCCTGCTGGCGATAGCGGGTTCACATTCAGCAGATTTATTGCCTGAATCACCGCAATCGCTAGCAGGCTAGCTCCCACAGTTGACCGAGTTGACCCACAAAAAAACCCGCCGATGATCACTCATCGGCGGGTTTTTCATTAGCAGCTAACGCTTAGATCGCGCCATGCTTGCGCAGCAGATCCAGCACTTGCTTGACGCTTTCTTCCAGCGACAGCGACTGGGTGTCGACCACGAGTTCGGCGTCCAGCGGCACGTCGTACGGGAAGGAATCACCCGGAATGTTATCCCCGGCCGCCGCGTACAAGCCTTGCGGATCACGCTCGGCACAAACCGTCGGCGAGGCCTGGACGTAGACCGTCAGCAGACGCTCCTTGCCGATCAGGTCCTTGGCCTGCTCACGCCCTTCTGCACTCGGCGCAACAAACGCAGCGAGGGTCAGCAGACCGGCTTCGTTGAACTGACGCGCAACGTGCGCGGCACGACGCCAGTTCTCGGTACGCCCGGCGCGATCCTGTGGCAGACCTTTGTTCAGGTCGTGACGCAGGTTCTGGCCATCAAGCACAAACACCGCACGGCCCAGGTCGAACAACTTGCGTTCAACGGCGTAAGCCAGGGTGCTTTTGCCCGCGCCCGACAAACCGCTGAACAACACGGTAGCCGGCTGTTGGCCGAAACGCTGAGCGCGCTCCTCGGTGGCAACGTGCGCCAGTTTGCCGTGGTGCGTGCTGCTGCCATGCGCCAACGGCTGAGCGATGATCATGCCGGCGGCAACGGTGCCGTTGGTCAAACGGTCGATGACGATGAACGAACCGGTGGTGCGGTTGCTCGCGTAACCGTCCAGCGCGATGGCGGCGTCGAGGCTGATCTTGACGCGACCGATCTCGTTCAACTGCAACGCGCTGGCAGGACCTTCTTCCAGGGTGTTCACGTCAACGCGGTTGACGATGCTGGTGATCGAACCCGGCACGTACGTCGTAGCGCGCTTGATGTCGTATTTCTTGCCCGGCAGCATCGGTTCTTCGGCCATCCACACCAGCATGGCGTCGAAGGCGTCAGTCACTTGCGGCAGGTTGTCGGCGTGCACCAGCAAGTCGCCGCGAGAGATATCGATCTCGTCTTCCATGGTCAGCGTCACCGCTTGACCCGGACCGGCATGCTCCAGCTCACCTTCGAAGGTGACGATGGATTTCACGCGGCTGCTCTTGCCCGACGGCAGCACAACGACTTCATCGCCCTTGTGCACGATGCCGCTGGCCAGGGTGCCGGCGAAACCACGGAAGTTCAGGTTCGGACGGTTGACGTACTGCACCGGGAAACGCAGGTCGGTGTAGTTGCGGTCGCTGGCAATTTCGACGGTTTCGAGAATTTCCATCAGCGACTGGCCGGTGTACCACGGCGAGCGCTCGGACTTGTTCACCACGTTGTCGCCCTTCAGCGCCGACATCGGCACGAAGGCCATGGTGGTCGGCTTGAACGCGATGCCTTCGGCGAACTTCAGGTAATCGGCCTTGATCGACTCGAACACGCTTTCGTCGAAGCCATTGAGGTCCATCTTGTTGATGGCGACCACGATGTGCTTGATGCCCAGCAACGAGGCGATGAAGCTGTGGCGACGGGTCTGGGTCTGCACGCCGTAGCGGGCGTCGACCAGGATGATCGCCAGGTCACAGGTGGATGCACCGGTGGCCATGTTGCGGGTGTACTGCTCATGGCCAGGGGTGTCGGCAATGATGAATTTGCGCTTGGCGGTGGAGAAGTAGCGGTAAGCGACATCGATGGTGATGCCCTGCTCACGCTCGGCCTGCAGGCCGTCGACCAGCAATGCCAGGTCGATGTCTTCGCCAGTGGTGCCGACTTTTTTCGAGTCGCGGGTAATGGCTTCCAGGTGATCTTCGTAGATCATCTTGGAGTCGTGCAGCAGGCGCCCGATCAGGGTGCTCTTGCCGTCGTCGACGTTGCCACAGGTCAGAAAGCGCAGCATTTCCTTGCGTTCGTGCTGGCCCAGGTAGGCGAGGATGTCCTCGCTGATCAAATCAGATGCGTGCGACATGACAACCCCTTAGAAATAACCCTGACGTTTCTTTTCTTCCATCGAGCCTGCGCCATCGTGATCGATGACCCGGCCCTGGCGTTCGGAAGTTCGCGTCAGGAGCATTTCCTGAATGATGTCGGTCAGGCTGGTGGCCTCGGACTCGACCGCACCGGTCAGCGGGTAGTCACCCAATGTACGGAAACGGACTTTCTTCTTGACGATGCGCGCCTTGTCTTCGTCGCTCAGGTGATTGAGCAGGCGTTCGTCGTCGATCATGATCCAGGTGCCATTCATCTCGATGACGTCGCGCTCGGCGGCGAAATACAGCGGCACAATCGGGATGCCTTCGAGGTAGATGTACTGCCAGATGTCCAGTTCGGTCCAGTTCGACAATGGGAAAACGCGGATCGATTCGCCCTTGTTGACGTTGCCGTTGTAGACGTTCCACAGCTCTGGACGCTGGTTTTTCGGGTCCCAGCGGTGCTTGGTGTCGCGGAAGGAATACACGCGCTCTTTGGCGCGGGACTTCTCTTCGTCGCGGCGAGCGCCACCGAAAGCGGCGTCGAAACCGTACTTGTCGAGCGCCTGTTTCAGGCCCTCGGTTTTCATGATGTCGGTGTGCTTGGCACTGCCGTGGGTCAGCGGGTTGATGCCCTGGGCCACGCCATCGGGGTTCACGTGCACTAGCAGGTCCAGGCCGAGTTCTTCGACCATGCGGTCGCGGAATTCGTACATTTCCTTGAACTTCCACCGGGTGTCGACGTGCATCACCGGGAACGGCAATTTGCCCGGGAAGAATGCCTTGCGCGCAAGGTGCAGCATCACGGCGGAATCTTTACCGACGGAGTACAGCATCACCGGGTTATCGAACTCGGCGGCGACCTCGCGGATGATGTGGATGCTTTCGGCCTCCAGCTGTTTCAGATGCGTCAGTTTGTCGACCATGGCTACTCACGAAAACGATCTTATGGACGGCCAGCGGGCCGTGTTCGAGCGGGGAATCCTAGCACAGCGACCTCTTCTAATCAGGCCGCGAGCTAGATCGAAAGGGTATATGAATATACCCCCTCGTTTGGGCGCAGGGACCTTGTAGGAGCGAGGCTTGCCCGCGAAGAACGATAACGCGGTGTGCCTGATGTACTGCGTTATCGTTTTTCGCGGGCAAGCCTCGCTCCTACATGAAATTAGATCGGATTCGGGCAATCGATGAAGATGTGCTCCAGCGCAAACCGTCGCGCCAGGTAATCCCCCAGCGCCTGCACACCATAACGCTCGGTGGCGTGGTGACCGGCGGCGATGAAGCTGATGTCGTTTTCCCGGGCGCTGTGGAAGGTTTGCTCGGACGCCTCACCGCTGAGGTACAGATCGACGCCCGCCAAGACCGCCTGATCGATATACCCCTGACCGCCACCAGTGCACCAGCCGACCCGACGAATCATCTCGCTGCCTTCAATCAGCAGCGGCTCGCGCCCCATGACTTCCTGCACGCGGCGAGCGAAATCACGCGGCGTCACCGGTTCGTTCAACGAGCCGACCAGACCGACAATCTTCAGGTTATCCGGGTCCAGCGGCCCTTCGACGGTGATGTCCAACTGACGGGCGAGCTGCACGTTGTTACCGACTTCCGGGTGCAGGTCCAGCGGCAAGTGATAGGACAGCAGGCTGATGTCGTGCTTGAGCAGGGTTTTCAACCGACGCTGCTTCATGCCGGTGATGCACGGGTTCTCGCCCTTCCAGAAGTAACCGTGATGCACCAGCACCAGATCGGCCTGCGCTTCGACGGCTGCATCCAGCAACGCCTGACTGGCCGTGACGCCACTGACGATGCGCATCACCTGCGGCCGGCCTTCGACCTGTAACCCGTTGGGGCAATAATCGGCAATCTTTGCACTGTTCAGATAACGGTCGGCTTCTTCGACCAGGGTGCTCAGGGCGACGGCCATAAAAGACTCCTAAATATCCCGTTCAGAGGCGCGCGCGGCCTCGTATAATGCGCGACATTATGGGCGGTCTCTAACCGCCTGCAACCTCTCAGGACGTGCTTAATGCTCAAGGCGCTGCGTTTTTCCGGCTGGCCGCTGTTGGCCGGCGTGCTTATCGCTCTATTGATCATCCAGCGTTACCCGCAGTGGGTCGGGCTTCCAAGCCTCGACGTCAACCTGCAGCAAGCCCCGCAAACCACCACCATGCAACAGGGGCCGGTGTCCTATGCCGACGCAGTCACCACCGCTGCGCCGTCGGTGGTGAACCTGTACACCACCAAAGTCATCAACAAGCCGAACCATCCGCTGTTCGAAGACCCGCAGTTCCGTCGCTTCTTCGGCGACAACGCGCCCAAGCAGAAGCGCATGGAATCGAGCCTCGGCTCCGGCGTGATCATGAGTCCGGAAGGCTACCTGCTGACCAACAACCACGTGACCAGCGGCGCCGACCAGATTGTCGTCGCGCTGAAGGACGGGCGTGAAACCCTGGCCCGCGTCATCGGCAGCGACCCGGAAACCGACCTCGCGGTCCTGAAGATCGATCTGAAAAACCTGCCGTCGATCACCGTCGGCCGCTCCGACAACATCCGCATCGGCGACGTCGCCCTCGCCATCGGCAACCCGTTCGGCGTCGGCCAGACCGTGACCATGGGCATCATCAGCGCCACCGGCCGTAACCAGCTGGGCCTGAACAACTACGAAGATTTCATCCAGACCGACGCCGCGATCAACCCCGGCAACTCCGGCGGTGCGCTGGTGGATGCCAATGGCAACCTGACCGGGATCAACACGGCGATCTTCTCCAAGTCCGGCGGTTCGCAAGGCATCGGTTTCGCGATCCCGGTCAAACTGGCGATGGAAGTGATGAAGTCGATCATCGAACACGGCCAGGTGATTCGCGGCTGGCTCGGTATCGAAGTGCAGCCGTTGAGCCAGGAGCTGGCGGAGTCGTATGGCCTATCGGGACGTCCGGGCATTGTGGTCGCGGGGATTTTCCGTGACGGCCCTGCGCAGAAGGCCGGCCTGCAATTGGGTGACGTGATTCTCACCATCGACGGCGAACCGGCCGGTGATGGTCGTCGCTCGATGAACCAGGTCGCGCGGATCAAACCGACCGACAAAGTCACGGTTCAAGTGATGCGCAACGGCAAGGAACTGAAGCTCACCGCTGAAATCGGCTTGCGCCCGCCACCGGCGCCGGTCAAAGAGAAAGAAGAGCAGTAAACCGCCAGCGCGAAACCTGTGGGAGCGGGCTTGCTCGCGAAAGCGGTTGATCAGCCAACATCTCTGCTGAATGGAAAACCGTATTCGCGAGCAAGCCCGCTCCCACAGGATTGGTGGATGTTTTAGAGGTCGCCGAGGCCGTCGATCAGTGCCTGATTCTGTTCAGGTGTGCCAATCGAAATCCGCAGGAACTGCGCAATGCGCTCCTGCTTGAAGTGCCGGACGATCACGCCTTGCTCGCGCAACTTCGCCGCCAGCCCCGCCGCATCGTGCTGCGGATGCCGGGCGAAGATGAAGTTCGCCGCTGACGGCAGCACTTCAAAGCCCTTGGCTTGCAGTTGCGCAACGACCTTCTCGCGATTCTCGATCACCAACCCACAGGTCTTGTCGAAGTATTCGCGGTCTTCGAATGCGGCGGCTGCACCGACGTTCGCCAGGCGATCCAGCGGATAAGAGTTGAAGCTGTTCTTGATCCGCTCCAGCGCCTCGATCAGGTCCGGATGCCCCACCGCCAGACCGACCCGCAGGCCGGCCAGGGAACGGGATTTGGACAAGGTCTGAGTCACCAGCAAATTCGGATAACGGTCCACCAGACTGATCGCCGTCTCGCCACCGAAGTCGATGTAAGCCTCATCCACCACGACCACCGAATCCGGGCTGGCCTTGAGGATCTGCTCAACCGCGTCCAGCGCCAACAGGCAACCGGTCGGCGCGTTCGGGTTCGGGAAGATGATCCCGCCGTTCGGCTTGGCGTAATCCGCCGGGTTGATCTGGAACTGCTCGTCCAGCGGCACCGCGTCGAACGTGATGCCATACAACCCGCAGTAGACCGGGTAGAAGCTGTAGCTGATGTCCGGGAACAGCACCGGCTGATCGTGTTGCAGCAAACCGTGAAAAATGTGCGCCAGGACTTCATCGGAACCGTTGCCGAGGAACACCTGATTGCTTTGCACGCCGTAGTACTTGGCGACAGCGTTCTTCAACAGGTCGCTGTTCGGGTCCGGGTACAAACGCAGGTTGTCGTTGAGCTCGGTCTGCATCGCCGCCAGGGCTTTTGGCGATGGGCCGTACGGGTTTTCGTTGGTGTTGAGCTTCACCAGTTTCGCCAGTTTCGGCTGCTCGCCCGGCACGTAAGGCACCAGGTTCTTGACGAACGGGCTCCAGAATTTACTCATCTCAGTTCCCCTGCTTGTCGTCGATGATGCGGTATTCGGCGCTGCGGGCGTGGGCGGTCAGCGACTCGCCACGGGCCAGCACGGAAGCGGTCTTGCCCAGTTCCGACGCACCCTGCTCGGAGCAGAAGATGATCGACGAGCGTTTCTGGAAGTCGTACACGCCCAGCGGCGAGGAGAACCGTGCGGTGCCGGAAGTCGGCAGCACGTGGTTCGGGCCGGCGCAGTAGTCGCCCAAGGCTTCGGAGGTGTGACGGCCCATGAAGATTGCGCCGGCGTGACGGATCTGCGGCAACCACGCTTGTGGATCGGCGACCGACAACTCCAGGTGCTCCGGTGCGATGCGGTTGGCCACTTCGATGGCTTGCTCCATATCGCGAACCTGGATCAGCGCCCCACGGCCATTGATCGAGGTTTCGATGATCTCGGCGCGTTCCATGGTCGGCAGCAGTTTGGCGATGCTGGCGGCGACCTTGTCGAGGAACCCGGCGTCCGGGCTGACCAGAATCGCCTGGGCGTCTTCGTCGTGCTCGGCCTGGGAGAACAGGTCCATGGCGATCCAGTCCGGATCGGTCTGGCCGTCGCACACAACGAGGATTTCCGACGGGCCGGCGATCATGTCAATGCCGACCTGGCCGAACACGTGACGCTTGGCGGTGGCGACATAGATATTGCCCGGGCCGACCACCTTGTCGACCTTCGGCACGCTTTCGGTGCCGTACGCCAACGCGGCAACGGCTTGGGCGCCACCGATGGTGAACACACGATCGACGCCAGCGATGCACGCAGCGGCCAATACCAGCTCGTTGATTTCACCGCGCGGGGTCGGCACTACCATGACCACTTCGGTCACGCCCGCCACTTTGGCCGGGATCGCATTCATCAGTACGGACGACGGGTACGACGCTTTGCCGCCCGGGACATAAAGACCGGCGCGATCCAGCGGCGTGACCTTCTGGCCCAGCACGGTGCCATCGGCCTCGGTATAGCTCCAGGAATCCTGTTTCTGCTTTTCGTGGTAGCTGCGCACACGGGCTGCGGCTTTTTCCAGCGCTTCACGCTGCGGCACGGTGATGCGGGTCAGCGCCAGTTCCAGGCGTTCGCGTGGCAGGATCAGGTCGGCCATCGAGGCGACTTCCAGGCCGTCGAACTTCTGGGTGAATTCCACCAGCGCCGCATCGCCACGCTCGCGCACGGCCTTGATGATGTCCAGCACCCGCTGATTGACCGAGTCGTCAGACACACTTTCCCAGCTCAGCAGATGATCCAGATGATGTGCGAAATCCGGGTCAGCAGCGTTGAGTCGGCGAATTGCAGTCGGTGCGGTCATAGCGAGAGCCTCATAGGAATGGCAAAAACTCAGGCGCCCTAACTTAGCAGTCGTTTCCGCTTGGGCACCTGAGATTCTGGCTATGAGGCGGATAGACGGGCGCGACTCAAGGTCGCGCAGGTGAATCAGCCGCGGTGTCGAGACTCCACTGCCTTGCGCAGGGTGTCGATCAACGCCTGGATACGGGCGTGCTGCATTTTCATCGAAGCTTTGTTGACGATCAGCCGGGAGCTGATGTCGGCAATGAAATCCTGGGGTTCCAGGCCATTGGCGCGCAGGGTGTTGCCGGTGTCGACCACGTCGATGATCTTGTCCGCCAGACCGATCAGCGGCGCCAGCTCCATCGAGCCGTACAGCTTGATGATGTCGACCTGACGACCCTGTTCGGCGTAGTAACGCTTGGCAACGTTGACGAACTTGGTCGCCACCCGCAAACGGCCCTTGGGCTCGACGTCGCCGACACGGCCAGCGGTCATCAGCTTGCAGAGGGCGATGCGCAGGTCCAGTGGCTCGTACAAGCCCTGGCCGCCATATTCCATCAACACATCTTTACCGGCGACGCCCAGGTCAGCGGCACCATGCTCGACATAGGTCGGCACATCGGTGGCGCGCACGATCAGCAGGCGTACATCTTCCTGGGTCGTGGGGATGATCAGCTTGCGGCTCTTGTCCGGATTCTCGGTCGGCACGATGCCCGCTTCAGCCAGAAGCGGCAGGGTGTCGTCAAGGATGCGGCCCTTGGACAGTGCGATGGTCAACATGGGAAACGTCAGTCCTTATCAAGGTACGTGCCCGATCACAAACGGCGCCGGACACACATCGTGGGTGAAGTACCCTCGACTTGAAACGAATTCAACGGGCACATCCTTATGCCCATGCAGCAAAAAACTAGCCCGGTACGCGGCGGATCTTGGCGCCGAGCATCTGCAGTTTCTCTTCGATGCACTCGTAACCACGGTCGATGTGGTAGATGCGGTCGATCAGGGTGTCGCCTTCAGCGATCAGCGCCGAGATCACCAGGCTGGCCGAAGCACGCAGGTCGGTGGCCATGACTGGCGCGCCTTTCAGCTTCTCGGTACCGGTGACAATGGCGGTGTTGCCTTCGACCTGGATCTTGGCGCCCATGCGGTGCAGTTCGTAAACGTGCATGAAGCGGTTTTCGAAGATCGTCTCGATCACGGCACCGGTGCCTTCGGCAATGGCGTTGAGCGAGATGAACTGCGCCTGCATGTCAGTCGGGAACGCCGGGTATGGAGCGGTGCGCACGTTGACGGCTTTTGGCCGCTTGCCGTGCATGTTCAGCTCGATCCAGTCTTCGCCGCAGTTGATTTCGGCACCCGACTCACGGAGTTTTTCCAGGACGGCTTCGAGGATGGTCGGATCGGTGTCCTTGACCTTCACACGACCGCCGGTCACGGCGGCGGCAACCAGGTAGGTACCGGTTTCGATACGGTCCGGCATCACTTTGTAAGTGGTGGTGTGCAGACGCTCGACGCCATCGATGGTGATGGTGTCGGTGCCGGCGCCAGAGATCTTGGCACCCATGGCGATCAGGAAGTTCGCCAGGTCGACCACTTCAGGCTCGCGCGCGGCGTTGGCCAGCACGCTGCGGCCCTTGGCCAGGGCAGCGGCCATCATGATGTTTTCGGTACCGGTCACACTGACGGTGTCGAAGAAGAAGTGCGCGCCACGCAGGCCGCCTTCAGGCGCCTTGGCCTTGATGTAGCCGCCTTCGACGTCGATGACCGCGCCCATGGCTTCAAGACCACGGATGTGCAGGTCCACCGGACGCGAACCGATGGCGCAACCGCCAGGCAGTGCGACTTCGGCTTCACCGAAACGGGCAACCATCGGGCCCAGTACCAGGATCGACGCACGCATGGTTTTAACCAGTTCGTACGGAGCGATCAGGGTCTTGATGGTGCGCGGGTCGATTTCGACGCTGAGTTTCTCGTCGATCACCGGCTCGATGCCCATGCGACCGAACAGCTCGATCATGGTGGTGATGTCGTGCAGGTGCGGCAGGTTGGCAACGGTAACCGGGCCATCGCACAGCAAAGTTGCAGCCAGGATCGGCAGGGCAGAGTTCTTTGCCCCGGAAATGCGGATCTCGCCATCAAGACGAGCGCCACCGGTAATAATCAATTTATCCATAAGAATCTCGACGCCCTTGGGCTCAGGTGCGCTCGGCCCAGGCCGCGCTGCTGAAAAATTTCATAGTGACCGCATGGATGCTGCCATCGGTGATCCATGGGTTCAAATGGGCATAGACCTGCTGCTGACGCTTCACCGGGCTCAACGCCGCCAGTTCATCGCTAATCACATTCAGCTGGAAATTGCAGCCTTCGCCTTCAACTTCCACCTTGGTGTTTGGCAGCTTTCCTTCAAGGAAGCTCTTCACTTCTACGGCCTGCATGCTCAACCTCAATCGGCGCCCTGTGCGCGCGGGTCGGACATCATACAAAAAAGCCCCGCGCCTGCGAACCCCGCGAAGCAGGACTCTGACGGGGGGCTTCTCTGTCGATGCGGTTAGGGATGCGCCAACAGCTCGGTCATTTCGCTGACCTGAGCGATTTCGCGCATGTCTTCGGGCATCGCGCGAATGCTCAGCGACTTGCCGGCCTCGTGCGCATCCCGCATGAAACACAGCAGCAACGACAAGCCGACGCTGCTGGATTTCAACACCGCCGAACAGTCCACCACCAGTGCGGGGGCCTTGCTGGCCTTGATCAGCGCCTGGCCCTGCTTGCGCAGGCCCGGGCCGGTGAGGTAGTCCAGCATGCCGCTGAGCATCAGTTCACCGGATTCGTTCATGCGAATGGCCGATACACTCATTGGGTCTGCTGCTCGGTGGATTGCTTCTGGCTGGCTTCCTTGGCCTTGGCGACTTCACCGGCCCAACCATTGATGGTCTTTTCCAGGTCGTTGCCATTGCGCTGCATCGCATCGGCGAACTGATCGCGGAACAGCTTGCCGATGTTGATGCCGTTGATGATCACGTTACGCAGCTTCCACTCGCCGTTGATCTTCTCGAGCGTGTAGGACACAGGATAGATCGCGCCGTTGCTGCCTTTGACCGTCATGCCAACGCTGGTGCGGTCTCCCGACTCATCCTTGGCAGGGTCGACGACGATGCCCTGGTTGTTGTACTCGAGCAAGGCGTTGCCATAAAACTGGAACAGGCCTTTCTTGAAGTTTTCTTCAAAGGTCTTCATTTGCGCCGGCGTGGCCTTGCGCGAATATTTGACCGTCATGATGCTCTTGGAGATGCCCTCGGCATCCACCACAGGCCCGACGATGGTGTTCAGCGCCGTGTAAAAGTCCTGCGGGTCCTGCTTGTACTTCTCTTTGTTGGCCGACAGATCCGCCAGCAACCGGGTCGTGGTGTCTTGTACCAGTTCGTGCGCGGAAGGCGCCGCCACGGCGTTAGCCATCAACGGCAGGGCCGCGAGTAATACCAACAGGCCACGTCGCAAGGTAGAGATCATTCAAAAGCTCCTCATTTGGCGTCTTTGCTAACGGTATTGAGCAGGAATTTACCGATCAGGTCCTCGAGCACCAGCGACGACTGGGTGTCATGGATGGTTCCACCATCCTTGAGCAGGGCTTCTTCGCCGCCCACGCTGATACCGATGTACTTCTCGCCCAACAGGCCAGCAGTCAGGATAGATGCAGTGGAGTCATTCGGCAGGTTATCTACGCGCTTTTCCAGCTGCATCGTCACTCGACCGGTGAAACTGTCGCGGTCCAGATCGATCGCCGTGACCTTGCCGATGGTCACACCGGCCATGGTCACTTTAGCTCTGACCGTCAAACCGGCGATATTGTCGAAATACGCATAAAGTTTATAAGTATCGTTGGTTGCGCTCGGGGACAGGCCACTCACCCGCAACGCCAGCAACAGCAAAGCCAGGATGCCAGCCAGCAAGAAAAGGCCGACACCGATTTCCAGGGTGCGGTTTTGCATCAGAAATCTCCAAACATCAAGGCGGTCAGAATAAAGTCCAGGCCGAGTACCGCCAACGAGGCGTACACAACGGTCTTGGTAGTGGCACGACTGATCCCCTCGGATGTGGGCTCGCAGTCATAGCCTTGGAATACGGCGATCCAGGTCACGACAAAAGCGAAGACAATGCTTTTGATGATGCCGTTCAGCACATCGTCGGCAAAGGTCACGCTGTTTTGCATGTTCGACCAGTAGGAACCTTCATAGACACCCAGCCAGTCGACGGCCACCCACGAACCGCCCCAGATACCCACCACGCTGAAAATCATCGCCAGCACAGGCAGGGAAATGAAGCCGGCCCACAGGCGCGGGGCAATGATGTACTTGAGCGGGTCGACACCAATCATTTCCAGACTGGACAACTGCTCGGTGGACTTCATGTTGCCGATTTCAGCCGTCAGGGCCGAACCGGCGCGCCCGGCGAACAACAACGCCGTGACCACGGGGCCCAGTTCACGCAGCAACGTCAGCGCAACCATCTGCCCGACCGCCTGCTCCGAACCATAGCTGGACAGGATGTTGAACCCCTGCAGTGCCAGCACCATGCCGATGAACACCCCGGAGACCACGATGATCACCAGGGACATCACGCCCACCGAATGCAATTGCTTGATCAGCAGCCCGAACCCGCCGCCGATACCGCCACGGCCGAGCAAGGCATGAAACAGGAAGATCGTCGAACGACCGAACACCGCCAGCACATCGATGCCGGAGTGGCCGAACCGGCGCACGCGCTCCAATAGTGAAATCTTGCGCATCAACGCTTCCCCAGAAGATCTGCGCGGTAATCCGTCGCTGGAAAGTGGTACGCCACCGGGCCGTCGGGTTCGCCGGTCATGAATTGGCGAATTCGCGGCTCCTGCGAGTTCATCAGCTCCTCGGGCGTGCCCTGCCCCAACACCTGGCCTTCGCCCACCACATAGATGTAGTCGGCGATGCTCGCCGTCTCGGCCAGATCGTGGGAGACCACGATGCTGGTGATGCCCAGCGCGTCGTTGAGCAGGCGGATCAGGCGCACCAGGACGCCCATGGCGATCGGGTCCTGACCGACGAAGGGTTCGTCATACATGAGAATCTGCGGATCGAGAGCAATTGCCCGGGCCAGCGCCACACGACGCTTCATGCCGCCGGACAGCTCCTCGGGCATCAGGTCGATGGCACCACGCAGGCCCACGGCCTGTAATTTGAGCAGGACGATGTCCCGGATCATTTCTTCCGGAAGCTCGGTATGAACGCGAAGCGGAAAGGCGACGTTCTCGAACACATCGAGATCGGTAAACAGTGCGCCGCTCTGAAACAGCACGCCCATGTGCTTGCGAGCGTCGAACAAATCGCTGCGCGACAGCTTCGGCAGGTTTTGACCGTTGACCCAGACTTCGCCCTTGGTGGGACGCAGCTGTGCGCCCATCAAACGCAGCAATGTGGTCTTGCCACACCCGGAAGGCCCCATGATGCCGGTGACCTTGCCGCGTGGAATACGGATATCGACGTTATTGAAAATGCTGCGCGAACCGCGCTTGAAGGTCAGTCCCTTCAGCTCGACCGCGTAGGCGTTATCGGCACTCATCTAAACTCCTTGCGATGCAGCCTCTCACTCGGACGCCTGACTTTCTGACGAAAGCACATACCTCCCGGGCAGGCCGAACTGGCGGCGAACTATATCACTGCAAAGGCCAAGCGCCCAAGCGCCAAGCCGGGCCATGTTCAGCAACATGACAGGCAAAAAGCTTTCACTCGGAGGGTTTCGGTAACAGGGAATGACAAAGCGCGACGAACTTGCGTGAGGGTTTCGATCATTACCGCTATAATCGCCGCCTTTTCATCAGGCTATACGATTTCTGACATGAGCCAATCCAGCGACCTGATTCAATCAGCACAACGCACCATCCGCCTCGAACTGGAAGCCGTAGAAGGCTTGCTGCCCCACATCGACGCAGATTTCGTACGCGCTTGCGAGATGATTCTGGCCAGCAAAGGCCGCGTAGTCGTGGTCGGCATGGGCAAATCAGGGCACATCGGCAACAAGATCGCGGCCACCCTGGCCAGCACCGGCACCACGGCGTTTTTCGTGCACCCGGCCGAAGCCAGTCACGGCGACATGGGCATGATCACCCGCGACGACATCATCCTGGCCCTGTCGAACTCCGGTTCCACCAACGAAATCGTGACCCTGCTGCCGCTGATCAAGCGCCTGGGCATCAAACTGATCAGCGTGACCGGCAACCCCGACTCACCGCTGGCCAAGGCTGCCGAGGTCAACCTCAACGTGCACGTCGAGCATGAAGCCTGCCCGCTGAACCTGGCGCCGACATCGTCGACCACCGCGGCGCTGGTCATGGGCGACGCCCTGGCCGTTGCGCTGCTGGAAGCCCGCGGCTTTACTGCTGAAGACTTCGCCTTTTCCCACCCGGGTGGCGCGCTGGGCCGACGCCTGCTGTTGAAAGTGGAAAACGTCATGCACGCCGGGCAGGAGCTGCCGCAAGTCCAGCGCGGCACCTTGCTCAAGGACGCGCTGATGGAAATGACCCGCAAGGGTCTGGGCATGACCGTGATCCTGGAAGCCGACGGCAAACTCGCCGGGATCTTCACCGACGGCGATTTGCGCCGCACCCTGGATCGCAGCATCGACATCCACAGCGCGACGATCGACCAGGTCATGACCGCTCACGGCAAGACCGCCCGCGCCGAGATGCTCGCGGCCGAGGCCCTGAAAATCATGGAAGACCATAAAATCAACGCGCTGGTCGTGGTCGATAGCGAAGACCGCCCGGTCGGCGCCTTGAACATGCACGATTTGCTGCGTGCGGGAGTAATGTAATGAGCACGGACCTGCTGCAACGCGGCAAACAGATCAAACTGGCGGTATTCGACGTCGACGGCGTCCTGACCGACGGACGCCTGTACTTCCTTGAAGACGGCAGCGAATTCAAGACATTCAATACGCTCGACGGCCAGGGCATCAAGATGTTGATGGCAGCGGGCGTGCAGACGGCTATCATCAGCGGCCGCAAGACCCCGGTGGTCGAGCGACGGGCGAAGAACCTCGGTATTCCCCACCTTTATCAGGGCCGTGAAGATAAACTGGTGGTGCTTGACGAGCTTCTCGCACAGCTCAATCTAAGCTATGAACAAGTCGCCTACCTCGGCGACGACCTGCCAGACCTGCCGGTGATCCGCCGCGTTGGCCTGGGCATGGCGGTGGCCAATGCCGCCAGCTTCGTGCGTGAACACGCCCACGGCATCACCCAGGCCCGTGGTGGCGAGGGTGCCGCTCGCGAATTCTGCGAATTGATCCTGCGCGCCCAGGGCCGCCTCGATGCGGCCAACGCCGCGTACCTGTGAGCCAACTATGCTGAGCAAGAAATTTCGCAACATCCTGATGTTCGGTTGCATCGCAGCGATATTTGCTGCGGTCGGCTACTGGAACATCAGCCCGGAGCGCTTCCTCGACAAGCCTGTGGCAAAGGTCGATGAAAGCGAAATCGACTACTACGCGATCAACGCGCACAGCGTCCAGTTCCTGCCGGATGGCAAACTGCAATACGAAATGACGTCCGACAAGGTTGAACACCTGAAGGCGACCGAAGTGACGCTGTTGACCAACCCGGACCTGAACCTGTTCCGCGGCACCCAGTTCCCTTGGCACGTCCAGAGCGAACACGGCGAGGTCAACCCGGACGGCACCCAGGTCGAACTGATCGACTCGGTGCGCATCACGCGTTTCGACGAGAAAAACCGCAAGACCCTGATTACTACCACCCGTATGACCGTGTTCCCGCAACAGCAATATGCGCAGACCGAGCAACCCGTTAGAATCGACGGCGCTGGCGGTGTATCGACTGGCAAGGGAATGAAAGCGTATTTGAAAGAAAGCAGGATACACCTGCTATCGAACGTAAGAGGACAGTATGAGGCTCGTTAAAACTCTCCCTATTTTGCTCGGTCTGAGCGCAGCACTGGGAAGCGTGAGCGCCTGGGCTCTGCCGAACGATCAACAGCAGCCGATCCGCATCCAGGCCGACGACGCCCAACTGGACGACAAGAACGGTATTGCCACCTATAAAGGTGACGTGATCATCACCCAAGGTTCGATGATCGTTAAAGGCAATACTGTGACCATGACCCGCACCCCTGCGGGCGACATCGACGTGGTGACTTCGGTGGGCAACCTTGCCTATTTCGAACAGCTGCAAACGGCGGGCGACACCAAGCCGGTTCAGGGCTGGGGCGTCACCATCCAGTACCACGCCTCGCAAGATCGCGTCGTGCTGATCGATCGCGCCAAAGTTGTCGATAAGGACGGTAACGTCACCCAAGGCGAGAAAATCGTCTACGACACCAACAAAAAGCTTGCCAGCGCAGGCCGTGCCACGGGCACCAATGTGACCGAGTCGCGTCCGCGTATCGACATGGTTATCCAGCCGAAAAAGAAAACCGACGAGCAAAAGGCCCCGTAATGGCAACTCTGAAAGCTCAGCATTTGGCCAAGAGCTACAAGAGCCGTCAGGTCGTGCGCGACGTCAGCCTGTCTATCGACAGCGGTCAGATCGTCGGCCTGCTTGGCCCTAACGGCGCCGGTAAAACCACCTGTTTCTACATGATTGTCGGCCTGGTTCAGGCCGATCAGGGTCGCGTACTGATCGATGATCTGGACGTCAGCCACCAGCCGATGCACGGTCGTGCGAAGGCAGGTATCGGCTATCTTCCGCAAGAAGCGTCGATCTTCCGCAAACTCTCGGTCGCCGACAACATCATGGCGATCCTCGAGACCCGCAAGGAACTCGACAAGGCCGATCGCCGCAAGGAACTGGAAAGCCTGCTGCAGGAATTCCACATCAGCCACATCCGCGACAGCCTCGGCATGAGCCTGTCCGGTGGCGAGCGCCGCCGCGTGGAAATCGCCAGGGCACTGGCCACCAACCCGAAATTCATCCTCCTCGACGAACCGTTCGCCGGCGTGGACCCGATTTCGGTGGGCGACATCAAACAGATCATCTACCACCTCAAGGCCAAGGGCATTGGCGTGCTGATCACCGACCACAACGTCCGTGAGACGCTGGATATCTGCGAAACCGCCTACATCGTCAACGATGGCCAACTGATCGCCGAAGGTGATTCGGCCACCATCCTGGCCAACGACCTCGTGAAAGAAGTCTATCTGGGCCATGAGTTCCGCCTGTAAGCACTAAGGTGTCTGGCTGGCTGCCCGAGCGCTTGTCTCGATAAAAAATCAATACTTTTTTATTGTTACAGCGCTCTAGGCAAACGCTACGGTTTCGGGCATATAATTTGCTTATGTTTGGCGCTTCGGCGCCCTGTAGTGGATGGCGCATGTGCGCCGGCGAATAAGGTGTTTAGCCCCTGCCATGAAACCATCGCTAGTCTTGAGAATGGGCCAGCAGCTGACGATGACACCGCAGCTGCAACAGGCCATCCGCCTGCTCCAATTGTCGACCCTGGACCTGCAACAGGAGATCCAGGAGGCCCTGGAGTCCAATCCGATGCTCGAACGCCAGGAAGAAGGCGACGACTTCGATAACGCCGACCCCTTGGCCGACAAAGCCGAACAGCAACCCAACGCCGACGTTTCAGAACCCTCCTATCAGGAAACCGCCCCGACGGTGGACAACCTCGAGGAAGGTGACTGGAACGAGCGCATTCCCAACGAACTGCCCGTCGACACCGCCTGGGAAGACGTCTACCAGACCAGCGCCAGCAGCCTGCCGAGCAACGATGACGACGAGTGGGATTTCACCACCCGTACATCCGCCGGTGAGAGTCTGCAAAGCCACCTGTTGTGGCAACTGAACCTGGCGCCGATGTCCGACACCGATCGCCTGATCGCCGTGACCCTGATCGACTGCATCAACAATCAGGGTTACCTGGACGAAACCCTCGAGGAAATCCTCGAAGCCTTCGATCCGGAACTCGACATCGAACTGGACGAGATCGAAGCCGTCCTGCATCGCATCCAGCAATTCGAACCCGCCGGCATCGGCGCCCGCAACCTGGGTGAATGCCTGCTGCTGCAATTGCGCCAACTCCCTGCCAAGACACCTTGGCTGGCCGAGGCCAAGCGCCTGGTCACCGACTACATCGACCTGCTCGGCAGCCGCGACTACAGCCAGCTGATGCGCCGCATGAAGCTCAAGGAAGATGAACTGCGCCAGGTGATCGAACTGGTTCAGAGCCTCAACCCGCGCCCCGGCTCGCAGATCGAATCCAGCGAAGCCGAGTACGTCGTCCCCGACGTGATCGTGCGCAAGGACAACGAGCGCTGGCTGGTCGAGCTGAACCAGGAATCGGTGCCACGGCTGCGGGTCAACGCCCAATACGCCGGTTTTGTGCGCCGCGCCGACACCAGTGCCGACAACACCTTCATGCGCAATCAGTTGCAAGAGGCCCGCTGGTTCATCAAGAGCCTGCAAAGCCGCAACGAAACGCTGATGAAAGTTGCCACCCAGATCGTCGAGCATCAGCGCGGTTTTCTGGAATACGGCGACGAAGCGATGAAACCGCTGGTGCTGCATGACATCGCCGAAGCGGTGGGCATGCACGAGTCGACGATTTCCCGCGTAACCACACAAAAATTCATGCATACCCCCCGGGGCATATATGAGCTGAAATACTTTTTCTCCAGCCACGTCAGCACCTCCGAAGGCGGTGAATGCTCGTCCACGGCGATCCGCGCGATCATCAAAAAACTGGTTGCCGCGGAAAATCAGAAAAAGCCGTTGAGTGACAGCAAGATCGCTGGTTTACTGGAGGCACAAGGCATTCAGGTGGCTCGCCGCACCGTCGCCAAGTACCGCGAATCCCTCGGGATCGCGCCTTCGAGCGAACGCAAGCGGTTGATGTAGAGCCACGCCACAGCGTTCCAGTGGTAGATCATCTGGTCTACCGCTTTATGCACTGGCAACGAAGGAGAAGCTGTATGCAAGTCAACATCAGTGGACACCAACTGGAAGTGACCGAACCTCTTCGCACCTACATCGGCGAAAAACTCGAACGGTTAGAGAGGCATTTCGACAAGATCACCAACGTGCAGGTCACGATGACGGTCGAAAAGCTGAAGCAGAAAATCGAAGCCACGCTGCATATTCCCGGCAATGAAGTGGTCGCCAATGCGGAACATACCGATATGTACGCGGCGATCGACGCATTGACCGACAAGCTGGATAAACAACTCAAAAAGCATAAGGAAAAGACCCAGAGCCTCCTCCAGGGCGCGACCGGTCGTTAACACTCCCAACCCATGATCCGACTTGAAAGCATCCTGACCCCCGGCCGTTCCCTCGTGAACGTGCCGGGCGGCAGCAAAAAGAAAGCCCTCGAGCAAATTGCCAACCTGATCGCCCGGGAAGTGCCGGATCTGGAGATGCAAGATGTCTTCGAGGCGTTGATTGCCCGTGAAAAACTCGGCTCGACCGGTTTTGGCAACGGCATCGCTATCCCTCACTGTCGGCTGAAAGGTTGCACCTCGCCTATCAGCGCCTTGATGCACCTGGACGCCCCCATCGATTTCGACGCCATCGACGGTGCTCCGGTTGACCTGCTGTTCGTCTTGCTGGTCCCCGAAGCCGCTACCGATGCGCACCTTGAATTGCTCCGCCAGATCGCCAGCATGCTCGATCGCAAGGAAGTCCGCGATCGCCTGCGTAGCGCCCCGAGCAATGAAGCCTTGTATCAGGTTGTCCTGGACGAGCAAAACGGGCACTAATCATGCGCTTGATCATCGTCAGTGGCCGTTCCGGCTCAGGTAAAAGCACCGCGCTCGATGTTCTCGAGGACAACGGCTATTACTGCATCGACAACCTGCCCGCCGGGTTGTTGCCGGAACTGGCCGAACGCGCGCTGGTCCACACCGAACTGCCACAGCCGCTGGTTGCCGTCTCTATTGATGCGCGCAACCTGCCGAGCCACCTGAGCCGGTTTCCGGAACTGCTCGAAGAAGTTCGCAGCCGGCATATCCAGTGCGACGTCCTGTACCTGGACGCCGACGAAGAAACCTTGCTGAAGCGTTTTTCGGAAACTCGCCGTCGTCACCCGCTGAGCAGCGCCAACCGCTCGCTGGCCGAGGCGATCAACGACGAAACCAGCCTGCTCGGGCCGATTGCCGACCTCGCCGATCTCAAGGTCATCACCACCAACCTGAACCTGTACCAGCTGCGCGATACCATCAAGTTGCGCCTGCTGAACCAGCCGGAACCCGGTACTGCGTTTTTGGTGGAGTCGTTCGGATTCAAGCGCGGCATGCCGGTGGACGCCGATCTGGTGTTCGACGTGCGCTGCCTGCCGAACCCCTATTGGAAGCCCGAGCTACGCGATCAGTCCGGGCTTGATGAACCGGTTGCCACGTACCTGGCCGCCCAGCCGGACGTCGAAGAGATGTTCCAGGACATTTCCACGTACCTGCTCAAATGGCTGCCGCGCTTTGCCGCCAGCAACCGCGCTTATGTCACCATTGCCATCGGCTGCACCGGCGGGCATCACCGCTCCGTCTATCTGACCGAACGTCTGGGTCAGGCCCTGCAAAAAACCCTGAAGAACGTCCAGGTCCGCCACCGCGACCTCAGCTAAAGGATTCACATCGCGATGCCTGCTCTGGAAATCGAAATCATCAACAAGCTGGGTCTGCATGCCCGTGCTTCCGCCAAATTCGTTGGTGTCGCCGGCGAGTTCAAAGACTGCACGATCAGAGTCGGACGAACGCCGGAATCAACGGTCGACGGCAAAAGCATCATGGCAATGATGATGCTCGCTGCGGGCAAAGGCACCAAAATCTACATCAGCACCGAAGGCGAAGACGAGCAAAGAGCGCTGGATGCGCTGACAGACTTGATCAACCGTTACTTCGACGAAGGCGAATAACGCTCGCCTAGGCGAGCGCTGTATCCATCACCATCATCAAACAAAACCCGATCAGCAGCCCAAGACTGGCCAGCTTGTCGTGACCATGGCGTCGCGACTCGGGGATGACTTCGTGCGTGACCACCAGCAACATGGCCCCGGCCGCGAGCGCCAGGCCCAACGGCAACAGCAATTCGGCCAGGCTCACCAGCCAGGCGCACAACAGTGCGAAGACCGGCTCGACCAAGCCTGATGCCGCCCCGATCAGGAACGCCTTGACCCGCGACATCCCTGCCCCGGCCAACACCAACGCAATGACCAATCCTTCCGGCACATCCTGCAAGGCGATGCCCATGGCCAGGCTGTCGGCGTCGGGCATGCCGCCCCCCGCCGAGACACCGACCGCCATGCCTTCGGGAATGTTGTGGGCAATGATGGCAAACACGAACAACCAGATCCGTGGCGCAATGACCGGCCGCTCCAGCGTGCCGACGAGCATTTCCGGTGAAGCGCCGGAAGCCTTTCGATCCACCAGATACAGCCCGAACGCGCCAAGCATGATGCCGAAACTGATCAGACCGCTGGCCGCCCAGGGTGTCAGCCCCAGGCTTTCAGCGGCGGCAATGCCTGGCACGATCAGCGAAAACGCCGTCGCCGCGAGCATCACCCCGGCACCGAAGCCGAGCAGCGTATCGCTGACCGTCTGGGGCATGCGTCGAATCACCAGCACCGGCACCGCGCCCAAGGCTGTGCCCAAGGCGCAAATGGCCCCGCCCTGCAACGCACGCAGCAGTTTCGGCTCAAGGTCCAGCCACGCGAGCCCATGCGCAACCAACAGGCTCATGCCCGCCAGTAGTAACAGCGACCCAAACGCGTAACGAAACATTCGTCCACTTCCGATCGCCAGTGTTTCAGTGCCCATAGCCCGCCCAGGATTGTTTTTATAGAAGACTTAAACCAGTGCAGCCTGATAGCGCGCAGCGACTTCGGGCCAATTGATCACGTTGTAAAAAGCGTTGATGTATTCCGGCCGGCGGTTTTGATACTGCAGGTAATAGGCATGCTCCCAGACATCCAGCCCCAGAATCGGCGTATTGCCATTCATCAAGGGACTGTCCTGGTTGCCGCTGCTTTCAACGACCAGCGTCTTTTGCGGCGTCACACTCAGCCAGGCCCAGCCACTGCCGAAACGGGTCAGCGCGGCTTTGGTGAAGGCCTCCTTGAAACGGTCGAGGCCGCCCAACTGGTCTTCGATGGCCTTGGCCAATTCACCGTCCGGCCGACCGCCGCCGTTGGGCACCATCACTTCCCAGAACAGCGAGTGGTTGGCGTGACCGCCGCCCTGATTGATCACCGCCGCGCGGAGCTTTTCCGGCAGTTGCTGGACAGCTGCCACCAGCTTTTCCACCGGCCACTCGGCGAACTCGGTGCCTTCGACAGCCGCGTTGAGGTTATTGATGTAAGTCTGGTGGTGCTTGGTGTAGTGGATTTCCATGGTCTGCGCATCGATGTGCGGTTCCAGGGCATCGTAGGCGTACGGCAAGGCAGGCAAGCTAAAAGCCATTTCAGTGGACTCCATGATGTAGAGACGCAGGGGGCGACGCGGCATCGACGTGCAGCAAACGATGAGTGCGCGGGTATTCGCCATGCTCGCTGATGAAATTCAGCAGTTCGACGTAGGTTTTGCTGCTCTGACGCAGTGCGGCTTCACGCAATGCCGGCGCCAGTCGCGGGTCCTGCATGGTCTTCAACAAGCGCTGGTGGATGGCGCACAGGTATTCGGCGCTCTCCTCCGGCTGGTTCAGACGCAAATGCAGGTCCGCCAGGTTGTGATGGGAAATGACGCAGGCCGCCACCGCTTCGTCGGCATCCGCCCAGCGCTCGAACAACACCTGGGCCAGGGCCAATGCCTGCAAGTAAGCCTCGCGGGCATCGACGTATTCGCCCAGCATGAAACAACGGTTTGCCCTTTCGATCGTGCGTTTCCAGTGCTCCATGGTGAGCCTCCAAAGCGGTTGCGGTGATTACACGCCGCCTGCGGTGAGCTTTTCCGGATTGAGCAACTCTTCCAGTTGGCTGCGCGACAGTTCGGTGTGCTCCAGAGCGACATCGATCACCGGCCGGCCTTGCTGATAAGCCTTCTTGGCGATCTCCGCAGCTTTTTGGTAACCAATGATCGGGTTCAGTGCCGTGACCAGAATCGGGTTGCGCGACAGCGCTTCCTTGAGCCTGGCTTCGTTGACCTTGAAACTGGCGATAGCCTTTTCACCCAAGAGGTGGCTGGAGTTGGCCAGCAATTCGATGCTGCTCAACAGGTTCTGAGCGATGATCGGCAGCATCACGTTCAGCTCGAAATTGCCCGACTGACCGGCGATGGTGATCACCGTGTCATTGCCGATCACCTGAGCGGCGACCATCGCGGTGGCTTCCGGGATCACCGGGTTGACCTTGCCGGGCATGATCGACGAGCCCGGCTGCAAGGCTTCGAGTTCAATTTCACCAAGGCCGGCCAGCGGGCCGGAGTTCATCCAGCGCAGGTCGTTGGCGATTTTCATCAGCGAGACAGCGGTGGTTTTCAGCTGCCCGGAGACCGCAACGGCGGTGTCCTGAGAGCCGATCAGTGCAAACAGATCGGTGCCCGGCGTGAATTGCACCTGAGTCAACTTGCTCAACTGCTGGCTGAAAAGCCCGGCAAATTCAGGGTGCGCATTGATACCGGTGCCCACCGCCGTGCCACCCTGAGCCAGGGATTGCAGGCTCGGCAGCAGATCCTGCAGATGGCCGATGTTGGCTTTGAGCTGTTGCGCCCAACCGTTGAGCACCTGGCTCATGCGCACCGGCATCGCATCCATCAAGTGAGTGCGACCGGTTTTGACGTGGTGGTGAACCTCCTCGGCCTTTTGCTCGATCACCTGCACCAAGCGCACCAATGCCGGCAGCAATTGCTCATGCAATGCCAGCGCAGCGCTGACGTGGATGGTGGTCGGGATGATGTCGTTGCTGCTCTGCCCGCAATTGACGTGATCGTTGGGGTTCACCGGCTCGCCAAGCAGTCGGCTCGCCAGCGTGGCAATCACTTCGTTGGCGTTCATGTTGGAACTGGTGCCGGAACCGGTCTGGAAGATATCCACCGGGAAGTGCTGCATGAAGTCGTCCTTGAGCAAACCCAACGCCGCTTCGACGATGGCATTGCCCTGGGATTCGCGGATCTGCTTGAGTTCGACGTTGGCGCGGGCGGCGGCGGCCTTGGCCAGGATCAGCGCGCGAATGAACTGCACGGGCATCGGCTTGCCGCTGATCGGGAAGTTGTTCACCGCACGCTGGGTCTGTGCGCCGTAGAGGGCATCCACCGGGACCTGAAGCTCGCCCATGCTGTCGCGCTCAATACGTGTCTTGGTCATCAGAAAATCCTTGCACCAGTTCTATGAGAGGAATCGAAGGCTGCAACTCGCAGGTCGCCAGTTGCCAGGTGTAGCTTTGCCAGCGCTTGAGGCGGCACTTGCACAGAGAGAGGCGTTCGAGTTCGCGTAGCGGGCGCCATGCCTGGTCCAGGCAATAGGTTCGCCAGTGCCAGGGCAGCGCGACGTCGGCAGCGGTGTCGAGCAATAAACGGAAAGAGGTTTCAGCGATGGTCCAGGGTGAAGTCGCCGTGCAACACGCCAGATACCGGCCTTCGGCCAGGTAGTGGTCGATCAGGCGCGGCTCGTCAGGGTCCATCCCGCAACGGATCTGGCGACTCATCCAGCGCCAGCTTTCGAGGTAAGGCTGCTCGTGCAAGGCAGAACTCATGATCCGGGGCTCATTCGGTAATGAGATTTATTATTAGATGATAATGAGAACCAACACAAGCCCGAGCATGGTCCCTTGTAGGAGCCGGCTTGCTGGCGATTGCGATCTGGCATTCAACATCGATGTCGACTGATTGACCGCAATCGCCAGCAAGCCGGCTCCTACAGGTGTGTTATGCGGGCACAAAAAAAGGCGCGCCACCCGATGGGTGGCGCGCCTTTTGTGTAGCGGTCGCGGGTTAGCTGCCGGCGACTGTCATCCGCTCGATCAGCACCGAACCCGTGCGAATGTTGCTGCGCAATTCCAGGTCGTTACCCACCGCAACGATCTGCTTGAACATGTCGCGCATGTTGCCGGCGATGGTCACTTCCTGGACGGCGAACTGGATTTCGCCATTCTCGACCCAGTAACCCGCCGCGCCACGGGAGTAATCGCCCGTGACCATGTTCAGGCCCTGGCCCATCAGCTCGGTGACCAGCAAGCCACGGCCCATGCGGCGCAGCAACGCCGCCTGATCTTCATCGCCATGGGTGACGAACAGGTTGTGCACGCCGCCGGCGTTGGCCGTGCTCGGCATGCCGAGTTTGCGACCGGAATAGGTGCCGAGGATGTAGGACACCAACTCGCCTTTTTCGACGAACGGTTTGGCGTAGGTCGCCAGGCCATCGCCGTCAAACGCCGAGCTGCCCATTGCACGCATCAAGTGCGGACGCTCATCGATGGTCAGCCATTCCGGGAACAGCTTCTGACCCAGCGTGCCTTCAAGGAACGACGATTTGCGATACAGACTGCCGCCGGAAATCGCCGAAAGGAAACTGCCGAACAAGCCACCGGCCAGCTCAGCGGAAAACAATACCGGCACTTCACAGGTCGGCACCGGACGTGCACCCAGTCGGCTCGCCGCCCGCTGCGCGGCACGCTGGCCGATGCTCGCCGGGTCGGCCAGCAAGTTGCCCTGGCGATTGACGTCGTACCAGTAATCACGCTGCATCTGGCCGTCGGCTTCGGCGATCATGACGCAGCTCAAGCTATGACGAGTCGATGCATAGCCGCCGATAAAACCGTGGCTGTTGCCGTAAACGCGGCAGCCCTGATGCGTGCTGAGGGTGGTGCCGTCGGCGTTCTTGATCCGGCTGTCGGTAGCAAATGCCGCAGCTTCACAGCTCAGGGCCATCTCGATGGCTTGTTCCGGTGTGATGTCCCACTGATGGAACAGGTCGAAATCCTGCAGATCCTTGGCCATCAGCGCGGCATCCGCCAGGCCGGCGGCTTCGTCTTCGGAGGTGTGTTTAGCGATGGCCAGCGCCGCAGCGACGGTTTCACGAATCGCTTCAGGACCACTGGCCGACGTGCTGGCCGAGCCCTTGCGCTGCCCGACGTACAAGGTGATGCCAAAGCCCTGATCGCGGTTGAATTCGACGGTTTCGACCTCGCGCTGACGCACCGATGTGGACAGGCCCTGCTCCAGGGACACCGCCACTTCACAGGCACTGGCGCCCTGACGCTTGGCTTCAGCGATGATCTGCTCGACTTGTTCTTGCAGTGCCGGCAACGCTTGTGGGCCGACGCTTTCAACTGCACTCATGCTGTTCTCCACTCAAATTCTGCTTTCGGTAAAGGCCTTCGAGCGACCGGGCCGGACAAGCGGCCCCCGACTGGTTATCATGGCGGCGTTTCTTTGCGGACGGCCACCATGGTTGATTCTTACGACGACTCCCTCGATACGGGAGAAAAAAGCAAATCCCAGGTTAAACGCGAGCTGCATGCTCTGGTTGACCTCGGCGAACGCCTTACAACGCTCAAGCCTGACTTGCTGGCAAAACTCCCGTTGACCGACGCTCTGCGCCGGGCTCTGGGCGATGCGCCCAAGCACACCGCGAATATCGCGCGTAAACGGCACCTTATGTTCATCGGCAAACTGATGCGCGATCAGGACACTGACGCCATTCTGACTTTGCTCGATCAACTCGATGCCTCCACCCGGCAGTACAACGAACGTTTCCATGGCCTGGAACGCTGGCGCGATCGCTTGATCGCGGGCGACGATGCAGTCCTGGAGAAGTTCGTGCTCGACTACCCGGAGGCTGATCGTCAGCAGTTGCGCTCCCTGATCCGTCAGGCCCAGCACGAACTGGCGACCAACAAGCCACCGGCATCGAGCCGTAAAATCTTCAAGTACATCCGTGAGCTGGACGAGACTCAACGCGGTCTGCGTTGAATCTCTTCTCGGGTGAGCCGCCACGCGGCTCACCCGAAGCTCCATCCCTTACGATCCTGTACCACCCACAGTGATCGCATCGATTTTCAGCGTTGGCTGGCCGACACCCACCGGCACCGACTGCCCATCCTTGCCGCACGTGCCCACGCCGCTGTCCAGCGCCAGGTCATTACCGACCATCGACACCTTGCTCATCGCTTCAGGCCCGTTGCCAATCAACGTCGCGCCTTTGACCGGCGCCGTAATCTTGCCGTCTTCGATCAGGTACGCCTCGCTGGTGGAGAACACGAACTTGCCGCTGGTGATGTCCACCTGACCACCACCCAGGTTGGCGCAGTAGATGCCGCGCTTCACCGAGGCGATGATTTCCGCCGGATCGCTTTCGCCCGCCAGCATGTAGGTATTGGTCATGCGCGGCATTGGCAGGTGCGCGTAGGACTCACGGCGACCGTTGCCGGTGCGGGCGACGCCCATCAGGCGCGCGTTGAGTTTGTCTTGCATGTAGCCTTTGAGTACGCCGTTTTCGATCAGCGTGGTGCACTCGGTCGGGGTGCCTTCGTCGTCGACGCTCAACGAACCGCGACGACCGGCCAGCGTGCCGTCATCGACGATGGTGCAGAGCTTGGACGCAACCATCTCGCCCATACGGCCACTGTAAGCGGAGCTGCCCTTGCGGTTGAAATCGCCTTCCAGACCGTGACCGACCGCTTCGTGCAACAGCACACCGGACCAGCCCGAACCCAACACCACCGGCAACGTACCGGCCGGTGCCGGAATGGCTTCGAGGTTGACCAGCGCCTGACGCAACGCTTCACGGGCGTAGCCCATGGCGCGGTCGTCGCTGAGGAAATAACGGTAATCGGTACGCCCGCCGCCGCCATGGCCGCCGCGCTCGCGACGACCGTTCTGCTCGACGATGACGCTGACGTTGAAGCGCACCAGCGGCCGTACATCTGCCGCCAGGCTGCCGTCGGTGGAGGCCACCAGAATGCGCTCCCAGACGCCGGCCATGCTCACGGTCACTTGCTGGATACGCGGGTCGAGAGCGCGGGTGGCGACGTCGATGCGTTTGAGCAGTTCGACTTTCTCGGCGCGGGTCATCACTTCCAGCGGGTTGTCCGGCCCGTACAACTGGGCGACGTCCTGAGTGGTGAAGGCCTGCACCGTGCCGTTCTGCCCGGCGCGGGAGATCGAGCGCGCAGCACGGGCCGCAGCGCCAAGGGCTTCGAGGGTAATGGCATTGCTGTAGGCAAAGCCGGTTTTCTCACCCGATTGCGCGCGCACGCCAACGCCCTGGTCAAGGTTGAAACTGCCTTCCTTGACGATGCCGTCTTCCAGGGCCCAGGACTCGGAAATCTGCCCCTGGAAATACAGGTCGGCGGCATCGATGCCCGGGCCGGCCAGATCGCCGAGCACACCTTGCAGGCTTTCGATGGTAACGCCGCCGGGCGCCAGGAGGTGTTCACTGACTGAGGACAACAACTCGCTCATATGCTTTACGCCTTAAATTCATCGTTCTGAGGCAGGTCGCCGGGCGCCCTGCGAGAAAAAGCGCCGGTGACTGGACACCGGCATCCGCGCCCGGATGGACGCCTGTTCGCTGCTATCGCGTTCGGCCAGCAGCACGGCCTCGCCTTGATCCTGTTGCGCCAGCACTCGACCCCACGGGTCGACAATTGCGGCATGCCCCCAGGTTTCTCGCGGCCCCGGATGCGTTCCACCCTGGGCAGCCGCGAGCACATAACACTGGGTCTCAATGGCCCGCGCGCGAATCAGTACATCCCAATGCGCCGCACCGGTCACCGCAGTAAAGGCCGACGGCGCGGTAATCAACTCCGCCCCGGCAGCGCGTAATTCGCTGTACAGCTCCGGGAAGCGCAGGTCGTAACAGACCGTCAGGCCGACTCGACCGACGGGCGTGTCCACGACCACCACGTCACTGCCATAAGCATAGTCATCGGACTCACGATAACGCCCACGGTTGTCCGCCACGTCCACGTCGAACAAGTGCAGCTTGTCGTAGCGTGCCACCGTTTCGCCCTGATCATTGACCAGCAGCGAGCAGGCATGCACTTTCGCCGCTGGCTGATCCGCCGGCGGCAACGGCAATGTGCCGGCCACTATCCATAACTTGAGGTCGCGGGCGGTCTGTTTCAACCAGGGCAGGATCGGACCTTCGCCCAACGCTTCGGCGCGGCCGATGTCAGCGATGTCGCGTCGGCCCATGGCGGCGAAGTTTTCCGGCAGCACGGCAAGCTTTGCGCCCCCGACGGCCGCTTGTTCAAGCAGCCGACGGGCCTGGGCCAGATTGGCCAGCACGTCGCTCTGGCTGACCATTTGAATCACCGCTACAGACATGGCCTTCCCTTTACCTGGAAATCAATAGATACCCCGTAGGAGCGAGGCTTGCCCGCGAAAGCGTCGTTCCTGACACACCTCGGTGGGTCGGTTCGCGGGCAAGTCGGGTCGCCGCATCGCTCGCTCCTACAGAGATTAGCGTCGGAGCATTAGAGCCTAGGGCCATGCTACTCCATAGGCTTGGGGAGTGGCTTTTCAAAAAGGTTTGTCGAAGGTGATTTTCGGCTCTTTCCACGGGCCTTTGACGGTGTACTTCACGCTGGCGAAACGTGCCACGCGGTCACCGATCAGCTTGTCGATCAGGAACAGCGCCCCACCGATGGCCGGTGCACCGACAATCAGCGCGGCAATCGGCAAGTTGTTGGTAACCGGCAAGGTCACCAGCAGTTTCGCATCGATCTGATCACCCACCAGGTCCAGCGTGCCATTGAGCTCGACATTGCTCGACGGACCGGTCAGCAGAATCGGCTCACGGGTCACGTAAACGCCGTTGGTCCCGACCAGCAGGCCTTTGACTCGGTCGTAACTCAAGCCTTTGCCAAACAGATCGGAGAAGTCCAGCCGCAAGCGCCGGCCGATGGAGTTGAAGTTGAGCAGGCCAAACACCCGCAACGCCTGAGCGCCACCCTCGACTTCAACGAACTGGCCTTTGTTCAGCGACGCATCAAGCGTCCCGGAGAAGCGCTTGGTGGCCAGCCAGGCCGGTGAACCGGGCCAGCGACCCTCGACATCCATATGAAACTCTTCGCTGGTGACACTGGGCGCAAAGCCCCAACCTTTCAGCACATCCGCCAGATTCTTGCCGCTGACCCGGCCCTTGTACCAACTGGTGGAAGCACCAGGCGCGCCTTCCCAGCCGCCGCTGCCCTGCAACAGAAGGCCCTTGAGGCCCAGATCCAGCGTATTGAGCGCGATGCCTTTGGCGGTCGGACGCACTTTCAGCGACCAGCCCCCGACCAGATCCTGCCCCTGGAACAGTTGATTGATGGTGATATCCAGCGCCGGGATCTTCGTCGGATCCACGGAGGCCAATGGATCCGGCGAATTTTCATCGGCCAAAACCGTTGGGTCCGGTGCCGGCAAACGCACGTATTGCAGATTGATCGCAATCGGTGCGCCTTTCGCATCGGGGATACCGGCGGTGCCCTTGACCTGTTGGCTGTCGAGTTGCAGGGCCCATGCACTCGGCTTTCGGTTCAACTGCACCGAGGCCTGATCAAGCGTGGTACCGATGCCGCTGAGCTTGCCGACCTTGAAATCCGCGCCGCTGAGCAACTGCTTGGCGCTGCCGCCCGGATCCTGGCCGGCATACTTGTCCACCAGATCCTTCCACGGGCCGACATCCAGCTCCGACAGCACGCCGCGCACCCGCAGGCCTTTGCCGCCTGGCAATACGGCATCGCCACCACCGAGGAACAGTTCACCGCGACCGTCGGCAAAACTGCCGGCCGGCGCTGCAAACGTGAAGCTGG
This sequence comes from Pseudomonas sp. PDM01, assembly GCF_014852325.1. Taxonomy (NCBI): domain Bacteria; kingdom Pseudomonadati; phylum Pseudomonadota; class Gammaproteobacteria; order Pseudomonadales; family Pseudomonadaceae; genus Pseudomonas; species Pseudomonas sp. PDM01. Next base: position 130,676 of record NZ_JACVBK010000007.1, on the reverse strand, counting down.
CCAATTCGCCGTACTTGACCCAGTAACGCCGTTCCGGCCCTTGCAGGGTCATGCGGAACGTCGTGTCGCGCCCCACATCGGCCGCCATGCCGAACGGCGCCGGCAAATCGACGGCCACGCCTTTGAGGCTGGAATTGACCATCAACTGGCTGTCTGCGCCATCCAGGTTCAGTTGCAACTGATACGGGATCAAACCAGAGACCGGCAACGGCTGCGTGACACTCAGCCAGTCAGTCAGCTTTTTGACCTCGACCTGGCCGGAAGCGGTGACCCGCGTCTTGATGTCGCCTGGACTGCCATCGGCGAAAATCTGTGCGGTGACGGGTTTGTCAAAGGCACGAGCGGTGATGTTCTGCCCACTCAAGCCTTTGGTGCTGTCGAAGCGGAAATCGCCCTTCAACTGAGTCAGTTCAAGGACTGGCTCAGCCAGTTTCAAGCGCGCCTTGGCGGTCTTGAAGTCGACGAGGATATTCGGCTGTTCGCCTTTGGCCAGCGGAATATCCAGTTTCAGCTTGCCCTTCAGCTCGCCCTCGCCTTCCCATCCGGCGAAGGTGGCGGCGGTGCCGATCGGCGCTTCCTGGAGAATTTTCAGGCCATCGCCCAACCCGCCAGCGAAAGCGCCATCGAGCAACAGGTGAGGGTTTTGCCCGGCGGGCGCGTGGGGAATATTGACGTAAATATCGCTGACTTGTGTGTCGAGCAACTGACCTTTGCTGGCCAGAATCCGCACGCCACTGTCTTCGATGAACACGTCGCCAGTGACCTTGCTGACATGCGGCCAACCCGGTTGGAACGCCAGCTCGGCATCGTGAACCTTGAAGAACAGGCTGATGCTGCGCGCGGTGTCGGCGGCGCCATGGTTCAGCGAGCCTTGATACTGGAAGAAGCCCTGGTCCACCGCGCCCTTGAGAATCGCCGTACGCAACCATTCGTCCAGCGCCGGGCTGAGCACTTCGGGCAGGTACTTGGCGGTGTACTTGCCATCGCCCTCCACCAGGCCGACCCGCAGGTCCATGTAGTCTTCCTGGGTGTGATCGAAATGCAGGCGGATCAGGAAGTCGCCGGCAATCTTGCCCTCTTCGCCCAGCACCTTCAGGTACGGCGCGATCAGGGTGAAACCTTCTTTGTCGAGCTTCCAGGTCAAACGGGCGTTGGCCTGAATGTATTGCCATGGCTTGGCGAAAATCGGGTCCAGGTGCAGGGAAAAATCCTTGCTGTCCATGCGCAGTTCGCCGTGACCCAGATCACCGCTGATGCTGCCGCTGACATTCCGTGCTGCCGGGGCACCGTGATAGGCATCAAAGCCGACCCGGTCGAGGTTGGCGGCAAAACTGACCTTGCTGTCGTCGGTGGCGTTGGGCCGGATGTCGACCAGCACATTACGCAAACCACCCGTCACCTTGAGCCGCTCGACGGCGGTGGCGAGGCCTTCGGGCAATGGCCCCAAGGCATTCAGCAGCGGAGTCAGCGGGGTGAGGTCGAGGCGGTCGGCTTGCAGATGCCAGAGCTCTTCGGTCGTGTCGGTGGCCAGGCTCTGTTTGAGTTGCAGGTGCGATTCCCAGCGGGTCTCACCGAAGTTCATGGACAGCGAGTCCACCGTCACCAGAAAGCCTTCAGCACTGCGCTGGAAATAACTGTTGAGCGCCAGGTTGTTGATCTGGATCGGCTTGCGCTCGGCGTAGGCGCCCTTGAGTTGCGGCGCGTTCAAGCGGATCGCGGCGCTTTGCAGAGCGCCCTTATCCCAGTTGACCCAGAGTTCGCCACCGGCCTTGATTTCGGAAAAGTTCCATTGCTGGGTCACACGCTCGGGCAGCCATTTCGACCAGTCGCTTTGCGGCAGGCTCAGGTACGCATCCGCTGCACCGTCCTGCCACTGACTGGCACTAATGCGGGTGCGCACGCTCATGGCGACCGGCTGGCCGTCGGGCAGGGTCAGCCGTGCGTCGAGTCGCTGCCGGGAGACGCCGGTTTTCAGATTCAGGCCAACGTAGGTCAAGGTCAGCGGCGGGTGATCCAGTGGCTGCAAGGTCACTTGGCTGTCGAGCACCGACAACTGCTGGACCATCTGCATGCGATTGAGCAGTTGTTCCGGATCCAGCGGCTGATCCTGCTGCACCGGCAAGCCTTCCAGCGCCCAATGACCGTCCTCGCCTTCCTTGAGGCTGATCTTCAGACCGTTGAGTTCCAGATGAGCGATGCGCAGTTCACGGGCCGCGAGGCTGGCCCAGAGGTCCGGCACCGCGCGCACCTGATCCAGACGCAGGGCATTGGCGCCCTCGCCGACCATCACGTCGTGAGCCAGCAGAATCGGCGCGAAGCCACTCCAGTTGCCTTCCAGCTCACCTATATGCAGCGGCATGCCCAGGGCTGCGCCGGCTTTGGTTTCGACTTCGGCCCGATATTCGGCCACCAGCGGCGCCAGCTCGCGACCGAGACTGACGTAAAGCGCCATCATCACCAAAGCCAACGCGCACAGGCCCAGACCCCAGCGGGTCAGTGCGGCCAAAATGCGTGTCAGACGGTCCATGTCAGTTGGCTCCCATGGCAAAATTACTGCAAAAAGCTGAGGCCAGCTGTTCTAGTCGGGTTGAAACACAGCGATTCAGAGCAGCACCACGTCGTATTGTTCCTGGGAATACATGGTTTCCACCTGGAACCGAATGGTGCGCCCGATAAATCCTTCCAGCTCGGCGACGTTGCCCGACTCTTCATCGAGCAAGCGGTCGACGACTTTCTGATTCGCCAATACACGATAGCCTTCCGCTTGATAGGCGCGAGCCTCACGGAGGATTTCGCGGAAAATTTCGTAGCAGACCGTTTCCGGTGTCTTGAGCTTGCCGCGCCCCTGGCAACTGTTGCACGGCTCGCACAGTACTTGTTCGAGACTTTCGCGGGTGCGCTTGCGGGTCATCTGCACCAGGCCCAACTCGGTGATACCGATAATGTTGGTCTTGGCGTGGTCGCGCTCCAGTTGTTTCTCCAGCGTGCGCAGCACCTGACGCTGATGCTCTTCGTCTTCCATGTCGATGAAGTCGATGATGATGATCCCGCCCAGGTTGCGCAGGCGCAGCTGGCGAGCGATGGCGGTCGCGGCTTCGAGGTTGGTCTTGAAGATGGTTTCTTCAAGGTTGCGATGACCGACGAACGCCCCGGTGTTGACGTCGATGGTGCTCATGGCTTCCGCCGGGTCCACCACCAGGTAACCGCCGGACTTCAGCGGGACTTTGCGTTCGAGGGCTTTCTGGATTTCGTCTTCGACGCCGTACAGGTCGAAGATCGGCCGCTCGCCCGGATAATGCTCCAGGCGATCAGCGATTTCCGGCATCAGTTCGGCCACGAACTGCGTGGTTTTCTGGAAGGTTTCCCGGGAGTCGATGCGGATCTTCTCGATCTTCGGGCTGACCAGGTCGCGCAAAGTGCGCAATGCCAGGCCAAGGTCTTCGTAAATCACGCTCGGCGCGCTGATGGTTTTGATCTGCTCGTTGATCTGATCCCAGAGCCGGCGCAGGTAGCGGATGTCCATGAGGATCTCATCGGCCCCGGCGCCTTCGGCGGCGGTACGCAGGATGAAACCACCGGCTTCCTTGATGCCTTCCGTGGCCACGCAATCGGTGACCACTTGCTTGAGGCGCTCGCGCTCGGCTTCGTCTTCGATCTTCAGGGAAATGCCGACATGCGCGGTACGCGGCATGTACACCAGATAACGCGAAGGTATTGATAGTTGTGTGGTCAGGCGTGCGCCTTTGGAACCGATCGGGTCCTTGGTGACTTGCACGACCAGGCTTTGGCCTTCATGAACCAGCGCGCTGATGCTTTCGACCGCAGGGCCTTCGCGCAGGGAAATTTCCGAGGCATGAATGAACGCAGCGCGGTCCAGACCGATGTCGACGAACGCCGCCTGCATGCCCGGCAACACCCGCACGACTTTGCCTTTATAGATGTTGCCGACGATACCGCGTTTTTGCGTGCGTTCGACGTGGACCTCTTGCAGGACACCGTTTTCAACCACCGCCACGCGCGATTCCATCGGCGTGATGTTGATCAGGATCTCTTCACTCATGGCAGGGTCTCGTTCAGGCATGTTCACGATAATGGCCGCATCTTGTCAGTACGACGCTCAGCGCGCGTTAAGGGTTTGCCAACAGGGTATGCCGAAATGGCCAAGCAGCTCAGCGGTTTCGCACAGCGGCAGTCCGACCACCGCCGAGTAGCTGCCATTGAGCCCGGCGACAAACACCGCGCCCAGTCCTTGAATGCCATAGCCACCCGCCTTGTCCCGAGGTTCGCCGCTGGCCCAGTAGGCTGCCGCTTCATTGAGATCAATGGGGCGAAAACGCACCAGGCTGCGCACAACACGAGACTCGCAACGCTCACCGTCAAGCACGGCAATGGCGGTCAGCACTTCATGTTCTTGTCCTGCCAACATCATAAGCATGGCGCACGCGTCGGCTTCGTCCACCGGTTTGCCGAGAATTTTGCCGTTGAGCACTACGGCGGTATCAGCGCCCAGCACGCAAAAATCGGCGTCGGACACGACCGCGCCACGCCCGGCTTCAGCCTTGCCGCGCGCAAGGCGCTCGACATAGGCCGACGGCGATTCATGGTTCAAAGGGGTTTCATCGATGTCCGCGCTGATGGCGGAGAACGGCACGCCGATCTGCGTAAGCAGCTCACGCCGACGCGGCGAGCCTGAGGCGAGGAATAGCTGTTTCATCAAGACATCTCCCTTGTCATGGTGTGGGCAAATGCCTGACCGAATCAGTTAATTTTGTAACGTCGACGCAGACCGCGCAAACCGAAGCTGATCCACGGCCAGAGCAACGCGCTGACCAGTGCCGGCAAGACCAGCGCCAGCGTTGGCTGACGATTGCCGGTCAGGGCGCTGAGCCACAGCTGAACAAGCTGCGCGAGGCCGAAGATCACCAGGATCACCAGGCTCTGTTGCCACATCGGGAACATCCGCAGCCGCTGTTGCAGCGACAGCACCAGGAACGTGATGAGCGTCAGGATCAACGCGTTCTGGCCCAGCAGCGTGCCGTAAAGCACATCTTCGGCCAGGCCCAGGCACCACGCGGTGACCATGCCGACTTTCTGCGGCAGGGCCAACGCCCAGAACGCCAGCAGCAAGGCGAGCCATAGCGGGCGAAGGATTTCCATGAATTGCGGCAGCGGCGAAACGCTGAGCAACATGCCGATGGCGAACGTCAGCCAGATCATCCAGCCATTTCGGGAGGCGGTAGCACCGACCATTATTCTCTTCCCCCAGTGGTAGCCGGTGCAGAGACAGGCGGTTTGGCAGCGGGCTTAACGACAGCGGGTTGTGTCGCCGGTGGTTTGGCGGCGGGTGCAGTCGCGGGCGGCTTGGCGGCGGCAGGGTGTGCGGCAGCGGGTTTGACCGGGGTTGTGGCAGCAGGTTTGGCCGGGGTCGCAGCAGGTGCAGTCGCTGGAACGGCGGCGGCAGCAGCAGGTGCAATCACCGCAGCAGGTTTCGGCACGGTGGCGGGAATGATTGGCCCGCCGCCTTGCGCATCGAGGTTTTCCTGAGCCTGAGCGGCGTCATTTGCACGCTCTTCCGGTGTACGCGTATCGCTGAACACCAGCAACAGGTAACGGCTACGGTTCAAGGCAGCGGTCGGCACGGCGCGGACAATGGCAAATGGCTGGCCGGAATCGTGAATCACTTCCTTGACCGTCGCCACCGGGTAACCCGCCGGGAATCGCTGGCCGAGACCGGAGCTGACCAGCAAGTCGCCTTCCTTGATGTCCGCCGTGTCGGCCACGTGACGCAGTTCCAGACGTTCCGGGTTGCCGGTGCCGCTGGCAATCGCTCGCAGTCCGTTACGGTTCACTTGCACCGGGATGCTGTGGGTGGTGTCGGTGAGCAACAGCACACGGGAGGTGTACGGCATCAACTCGACCACCTGGCCCATCAGGCCACGGGCATCGAGCACCGGCTGACCGAGGACCACACCGTCGCGCTCACCTTTATTGATGATGATGCGATGGGTGAAGGGGTTGGGGTCCATGCCGATCAACTCGGCTACTTCGACCTTCTCGTTGACCAGCGCGGAGGAATTGAGCAACTCGCGCAACCGAACGTTCTGCTCGGTGAGGGCGGCAAGCTTTTGCATGCGACCCTGCAGCAGCAGGTTTTCGGTCTTGAGTTTTTCGTTTTCGGCGACCAGCTCGGTACGGCTGCCAAACTGGCTGGCCACACCTTGCCATAGCCGCTGCGGCAGGTCGGTGATCCAGTAAGACTGCATCAGCACCAGCGACATCTGGCTACGCACTGGCTTGAGCAGTGTGAAGCGGGCATCGACCACCATCAGCGCGACCGATAGCACGACCAGCACCAACAAGCGCACGCCCAGTGAAGGCCCTTTGGTGAAAAGCGGTTTAATAAGCCGCTCCTCCCAGGCAAATGTTTTCTTTATTCATACGGCAGACCGGCCTGGATACAGACTGACAGAAGGTAAACGCAAACAGGCAGCACTGCAAAGTGCCGCCTGCGCGCTCAACAGCATAGTTGCATCGGGCGATCACTCGCTCGACAGCAGATCCATGGTGTGTTTATCCATCATTTCCAATGCGCGGCCACCGCCGCGAGCAACGCAGGTCAGCGGGTCTTCGGCAACGATCACCGGCAGACCGGTTTCCTGGGCCAGCAACTTGTCGAGGTCACGCAGCAAGGCGCCACCACCGGTCAGTACCAGGCCACGCTCGGCGATGTCGGAAGCCAGCTCCGGAGGCGATTGCTCCAGTGCGCTTTTAACAGCCTGAACGATAGTAGCCAGGGACTCTTGCAGAGCTTCCAGCACTTCATTGGAGTTCAGGGTGAATGCGCGTGGAACGCCTTCGGCCAGGTTACGGCCGCGAACGTCGACTTCGCGAACTTCGCCGCCCGGGTAGGCAGTACCGATTTCCTGTTTGATGCGCTCGGCGGTGGATTCGCCGATCAGGCTGCCGTAGTTGCGACGCACGTAGGTGATGATCGCTTCGTCGAAGCGGTCGCCGCCAACCCGTACGGATTCGGCGTAAACCACACCGTTCAGGGAGATCAGTGCGATTTCAGTGGTTCCACCACCGATATCGACCACCATCGAACCGCGTGCTTCTTCAACCGGCAGGCCGGCACCGATCGCAGCCGCCATCGGCTCTTCGATCAGGAACACTTCACGTGCGCCGGCACCAAGGGCCGACTCACGGATGGCACGACGCTCAACCTGAGTGGATTTGCACGGAACGCAGATCAGCACACGAGGGCTAGGCTGCAGGAAGCTGTTTTCGTGAACCTTGTTGATAAAGTATTGCAGCATCTTTTCGCAGACGCTGAAGTCGGCAATGACGCCATCCTTCATCGGACGAATGGCGGCAATGTTGCCCGGCGTACGGCCGAGCATGCGCTTGGCCTCGGTGCCGACAGCAACGACACTTTTCTGGTTACCGTGTGTCCGAATAGCCACAACCGATGGCTCATTCAGGACGATTCCGCGCTCGCGCACGTAAATAAGGGTGTTGGCAGTGCCCAGGTCAATGGAAAGATCGCTGGAAAACATGCCACGCAGTTTCTTGAACATGGGAAAGGGACCCTAGGCAACGCGTGGGTAAAAAAGTGCGGCAAACTCTAACAACGACAGGGATTTTGGGCAAGGCGCCAATATGTTAAATTGGCCGCTTTTCTGTGCACCAACCCCCACAATCGCGGCCTTATGACCGTAGAAATGCGGTAGTGTTCCGACAATCTAACACACGGATAGCATCCGTTCTGTTTTCCTTCCACTGGAGAATCCCATGACGCTTGAACGCTCCGACGTGGAAAAAATCGCTCATTTGGCCTGTCTGGGCCTCAATGATGCCGATCTTCCACACATCACTTCGGCCCTGAACAGCATTCTGGGACTGGTCGACGAAATGCAGGCGGTCAATACCGACGGTATCGAGCCGCTCGCCCACCCACTGGAAGCCAGCCAGCGCCTGCGTGCAGACGTCGTGACCGAGACCAATCATCGCGAGGCCTATCAGTCCATCGCACCAGCGGTCGAAAACGGCCTGTACCTGGTTCCGAAAGTCATCGACTAAAGGGAAAGAGCCTGCAATGCATCAATTGACTCTGGCCGAGATCGCCCGCGGACTCGCCGATAAAAAGTTTTCTTCCGAAGAGCTGACCAAAGTCCTGCTGGCGCGCATCGCCCAGCTCGATCCACAGCTCAACAGCTTCATCAGCCTCACCGAAGACCTGGCGCTCCAGCAGGCGAAAGCCGCTGACGCACGCCGGGCCAATGGTGAGAGCGGCGCCCTGCTCGGCGCGCCGATCGCCCATAAAGACCTGTTCTGCACCCAGGGCGTGCGCACCAGCTGCGGCTCGAAGATGCTCGACAACTTCAAGGCACCGTACGACGCCACCGTCGTCGCCAAACTGGCAGCCGCCGGCGCGGTGACCCTGGGCAAGACCAACATGGACGAATTCGCCATGGGTTCGGCCAACGAGTCGAGCTACTACGGCGCGGTGAAAAACCCGTGGAACCTGGAACACGTGCCGGGCGGTTCGTCCGGTGGTTCGGCGGCGGCCGTTGCCGCTCGTCTGTTGCCAGCCGCGACCGCCACCGACACCGGCGGCTCGATCCGCCAGCCGGCCGCGTTCACCAACCTCACCGGCCTGAAACCGACCTACGGTCGCGTTTCGCGCTGGGGCATGATCGCTTACGCGTCCAGCCTCGATCAGGGTGGCCCGTTGGCGCGCACCGCCGAAGACTGCGCGATCCTGCTGCAAGGCATGGCCGGTTTCGACAGCAATGACTCCACCAGCATCGACGAGCCCGTGCCGGATTACAGCGCCAGCCTCAACGATTCGCTGAAAGGCCTGCGCATCGGTGTGCCGAAGGAATACTTCAGCGCCGGTCTCGACCCGCGTATCGCCGAGTTGATCCAGAACAGCATCAAGGAGCTGGAAAAGCTCGGTGCCGTGATCAAGGAAATCAGCCTGCCGAACATGCAGCACGCGATTCCTGCGTACTACGTGATCGCCCCGGCAGAAGCGTCTTCCAACCTGTCGCGTTTCGACGGCGTGCGTTTCGGCTATCGCTGCGAAGACCCGAAAAACCTGGAAGACCTGTACAAGCGTTCCCGTGGCGAAGGTTTCGGTGCAGAAGTGCAGCGCCGGATCATGGTCGGCGCCTACGCGCTGTCGGCCGGTTACTACGACGCCTACTACCTGAAGGCGCAGAAGATTCGTCGCCTGGTGAAAAACGACTTCATGGCGGCTTTCAATGAAGTCGACATCATCCTCGGCCCAACCACGCCGAACCCGGCCTGGAAGCTTGGCGCCAAGAGCAGCGACCCGGTCGCTGCCTATCTGGAAGACGTCTACACCATCACCGCCAACCTCGCCGGCCTGCCGGGCTTGTCCATGCCCGCCGGTTTCGTCGATGGCCTGCCGGTCGGCGTGCAACTGCTCGCCCCGTATTTCCAGGAAGGTCGCCTGTTGAACGTTGCCCATCAGTATCAGTTGAACACTGACTGGCACACCCGCACCCCAACCGGCTTCTGAGGAGAAACACATGCAATGGGAAGTCGTGATCGGGCTGGAGATTCATACCCAGCTCACCACCCGGTCGAAAATCTTTTCCGGTAGCTCCACCACTTTCGGTTCCGAGCCGAACACCCAGGCCAGCCTGGTTGACCTCGGCATGCCTGGCGTCTTGCCAGTGCTGAACCAGGAAGCGGTGCGCATGGCCGTGATGTTCGGCCTCGCTATCGATGCCGAGATCGGCCAGCACAACGTGTTCGCCCGTAAAAACTATTTCTACCCGGACCTGCCCAAGGGCTACCAGATCAGCCAGATGGAATTGCCGATTGTCGGCAAGGGCCACCTGGACATCGCCCTTGAAGACGGTACGGTCAAACGCGTTGGCATCACCCGCGCGCACCTGGAAGAAGACGCCGGTAAAAGCCTGCACGAAGAGTTCAACGGTGCCACCGGCATCGACCTGAACCGCGCCGGCACGCCGCTGCTGGAAATCGTTTCCGAGCCGGACATGCGCAGCGCCAAGGAAGCCGTGGCTTACGTCAAGGCTGTCCACGCGCTGGTGCGCTACCTGGGCATCTGCGACGGCAACATGGCCGAAGGTTCGCTGCGTTGCGACTGCAACGTGTCGATCCGTCCGAAAGGCCAGGCCGAGTTCGGCACGCGTTGCGAGATCAAGAACGTCAACTCGTTCCGCTTCATCGAGAAGGCGATCAACACCGAAGTGCAGCGTCAGATCGAACTGATCGAAGACGGCGGCAAGGTGATCCAGCAGACTCGCCTGTACGACCCGAACAAGGACGAAACCCGTCCGATGCGCAGCAAAGAGGAAGCCAACGACTACCGTTACTTCCCCGATCCGGACCTGCTGCCGGTGGTCATCGAGAACTCGTTCCTCGACGACGTGCGCGCCACCCTGCCGGAATTGCCACCGCAGAAACGCGAGCGCTTCCAGGAGCAGTTCGGTCTGTCGGTCTACGACGCCAGCGTCCTGGCCACCAGCCGCGAGCAAGCCGATTACTTCGAGAAAGTCGCGAGCATTGGCGGCGACGCCAAACTGGCGGCCAACTGGGTCATGGTTGAACTGGGCAGCCTGTTGAACAAACAAGGCCTGGACATCGACCAGTCGCCGGTTTCGGCCGAGCAACTGGGCGGCATGCTGCTGCGCATCAAGGACAACACCATCTCCGGCAAGATCGCCAAAGTGGTGTTTGAAGCGATGGCCAACGGCGAAGGCAGCGCGGACGAGATCATCGACAAGCGCGGCTTGAAGCAAGTGACCGACACCGGCGCGATCTCGGCGGTACTGGACGAAATGCTCGCGGCCAACGCCGAGCAGGTCGAACAATACCGCGCGGCAGACGAAGCCAAACGCGGCAAGATGTTCGGCTTCTTCGTCGGCCAGGCCATGAAAGCCTCCAAAGGCAAGGCCAACCCGCAACAGGTCAACGAACTGCTGAAAAGCAAGCTCGAAGGCTGATGAGCATGGAGCCAGATGTTACGCCTGGCTCAAATCCTTGTAGGAGCAAGCTTGCTCGCGATGGTGTGTCAGTCGACATTGATGTAGCTGACACACCATCGCGAGCAGGCTCGCTCCTACAGTTGTTTGTGGGAGCTTTACAATGAAACGTCTACTGGGGGCCTGCGCCCTGTTGTCTTTACTGGCCGGTTGCGCCAGCACCGATGTCGTCGATCCTCACGGTTACGACCAGACAGGCGTGGCGTCCTACTACGGCGCCAAACACCAGGGCAAACGCACCGCCAGTGGTGAACGTTTCGACAAAAATTCCATGACCGCTGCCCACCGCCAACTACCCTTTGGTACGCGGGTGAAGGTCACCAATCTGAAAAACGACAAATCCTGCGTGGTCCGTATCAATGATCGCGGGCCGCACACTCGCGGGCGCCTGATCGACTTGTCTCACGAAGCCGCCGAGCAACTGGGCATGATCAAAAGCGGCACCGCACGGGTTCGCGTGCAAGCCCTCGACTGACTCACGGAGCCCCGACCATTTTCGGACTTGCCGACTTACCCCTGCTCAGCGTGATTGAACTGCTCAGCGGCCTGGTTCTACTGATCGCCGGTGCCGAACTGATGGTGCGCGCCGCCGTGCGCGTGGCCGCGCGGCTGCACGTTCGACCGCTGATCATCGGCCTGACCATCGTCGCCCTCGGCAGCAGCGCACCGCAGATGGCCGTCAGCCTGCAAGCCACGCTGGCGCAGAACGCCGACATCGCCGTCGGCAGCGTGATCGGCAGCAGTATCTTCAACATCCTCGTCACCCTCGGGCTTTCGGCGCTGATCATCCCGCTGCGGGTCTCGCGGCAACTGGTGCGCCTGGATATTCCACTGATGATCGGCGCCAGCCTGCTGGTGTTCGTCCTGGCATGGAATGAAGAACTGACCCGGGTCGACGGCGTCCTGCTATTGGCGGCGCTGATGGTGTATCTGGGCCTGCTGCTGCGCCAGTCGCGGCATTCGGCGCGCCCACAAACGAGCCCGCATGAAGGCCCTGAAGTTCCGTGGTTCAGCAGCCTGCTGATGATCGTCGCGGGCCTGGCGATGCTGATCTACGCCGGGCATTTGCTGCTGGGCGCCGCGGTGTCGGTCGCCACGGACCTGGGGCTGTCGGAACGGATCATCGGCCTGACCATCGTCGCCGTCAGCACCTCCCTGCCGGAGCTCGCCACCTCGTTGATCGCGGCATTGCGTGGCCAGCGCGACATCGCCGTAGGCAACGTGATCGGCAGCAACCTGTTCAACCTGTTGGGCGTGCTGGGCGTTACCGCACTGATCGCGCCGTCGCCGCTGTCGGTCTCGCCCAACGCGCTGGATTTCGACTTGCCGGTGATGCTCGGCGTCGCGGCGCTGTGCCTGCCGGTGTTCTATTCCGGCTACCGGGTGACCCGCGCCGAAGGTCTGCTGTTTTTGGGTTTGTACCTGGCTTACGGTCTGCACGTGGTGTCGTTCACCACCGGCATGCCCCTGGCCGGCAAGCTTGAACACCTGATGCTGTTTTTCGTCCTGCCGGCGCTGTTGGCGTTTTTGCTGTTCACGTCGCTGCGCGCCTGGCGTCGCCAACACCACAAGAAGGAATTGCCATGACCGACAATAAAAAAACCGGCGTTGAAGTCCGCCGCCAAGTGATGGGCGACGCGTTCGTCGATCGAGCATTGGGCAATGCCACCGAGTTCACCCAGCCGTTGCAGGATTTCGTCAATGAACACGCCTGGGGCAGTGTGTGGAGTCGCGAAGGGTTGCCGCTGAAAACCCGCAGCCTGATCACCCTCGCCGCGCTGACCGCGTTGAAGTGCCCACAGGAATTGAAAGGCCACGTGCGCGGCGCGCTGAACAACGGTTGCACCGTGGAAGAGATTCGCGAGGCACTGCTGCATTGCGCGGTGTATGCCGGTGTGCCGGCGGCGATCGATGCGTTTCGGGCGGCGCAGGAAGTGATCGATACCTACCAGAAGCCGGAGTAAGCAGGTCCGCAGCTTTCGCGGGCAAGCCTCGCTCCTACACGTTCGATGACCTTCTGTAGGAGCGAGGCTTGCCCGCGAATGGATCTAAAGCGCACAGAGAATCTGAAGCTAGATCCACCCACCCCACTGCAACAAAAAGATCCCGATATTGGTGGTCACCGCCGCCATCAGCGTGGTGATCACAATGATCGCCGCCGCCAGTTCATGATTGCCGTCGGCCTGACGCGCCATGACAAAACTGGCCGCCGCGGTCGGGCTGCCGAAGTACAGGAACAGAATCCCCAACTCCGCCCCGCGAAAACCCCAGAGCCATGCGCCCAGCGTCGCCAGCACCGGCAGGCCGATCATCTTCACCAGGCTGGAGCTGAGCGCCATGTTGCCGCTTTTGCGCATCGCCGCCAGCGACAGCGTGCCGCCGATGCAGATCAACGCCAAGGGCAACGTGGTTTGCGCCAGGTACTGCCCGGACTTCTCCAGCCAGCCCGGCAAGGCAATATTGAAATATGCAAACGGCGCCGCCGCAAACACGCTGATGATCAGCGGGTTGTTCATCACGCTTTTGCAGATACTCCACGGGTCGGACTTGATCACCGGGCTGTACACCGCCAGCACAATGGTCGACAGCGTGTTGTAAAACAGGATCACCAGTGCCGCGAGAATCGCGCCGAGGGAAATTCCGTAATCGCCGTACATGCTCGCTGCCAGCGCGAGGCCGATAACGCCGTTGTTGCCGCGAAACGCACCCTGGGTGTAAATCCCGCGGTCTTCACGCGGGCACTTCCAGATCGCCCAGCCCCAGGCGATGGCGAAGCTGACCAGCGTGGCAATCGAAAAATAGATCAGCAGCGACGGTTGCAGCGCGGCGTGCAAGTCGGCATGCAGGATGCCCAGAAACAGCAACGCCGGCATGGTGACGTTGAACACCAGAGCCGACGCTGTGTGGATGAAATTGTCGTTGATCCAGTTGATGCGCTTGAGCAGCACGCCCAGAAACAGCATGGCAAACACCGGCGCGGTGATGTTCAGGGTTTCGAGGAAGATAGCCAGCATGCCGGGGGTCACCTTGGGTGGGCGTCGTTAGGGGGCTAATGATAAGCCACCCAGGGCGTTGGCGTCTGGTGGAAAGCCTTCGCGGGCAAGCCTCGCTCCTACAGGTTCGGTGATCTTCTGTAGGAGCGAGGCTTGCCCGCGAAGAACGATGACGCGGTCTTACGTGATCGGCGCCGGGTTGAACAGGGTAATGTCGTTATGCAGCTTGTGCCGCTCCGACCACGTCTGTTTCTTCCCGCTGGCCACGTCCAGGTAGTAGTGAAACAACTCCCACCCGAGATCCTCGATCGACGCCCGTCCAGTCGCAATCCGCCCGGCATCGATGTCGATCAGGTCCGGCCAGCGCTGCGCCAGTTCGGTCCGGGTCGACACCTTCACCACTGGCGCCATCGCCAGGCCATACGGCGTGCCACGCCCGGTGGTGAACACGTGCAGGTTCATCCCGGCCGCCAGTTGCAACGTCCCGCAGACAAAATCACTGGCCGGGGTCGCGCAGAAAATCAGGCCTTTGCGCTTGAAGCGCTCGCCAGGACCCAGCACGCCGTTGATCGCGCTGCTGCCGGATTTGACGATCGACCCAAGGGATTTCTCGACAATGTTCGACAACCCGCCCTTCTTGTTGCCCGGCGTGGTGTTGGCGCTGCGATCCGCTTCGCCCTTGGCCAGGTAACGGTCGTACCAGTCCATTTCCCGCACCAGTTCCTGAGCGACCTCCTCGGTTTCGGCGCGGGACGTCAGCAGGTAAATCGCGTCGCGCACTTCGGTGACTTCGGAAAACATCACCGTCGCACCGGCGCGCAGCAACAGGTCAGAGGCGTAACCCAGCGCCGGGTTGGCGGTGATGCCGGAGAACGCATCGCTGCCGCCACACTGCATGCCGAGAATCAGCTCGGACGCCGGCACGGTTTCCCGGCGACGTTGATCGAGCTTCTTCAAACGGGTCTCGGCCAGGGCCATGATCTGCTCGATCATTTCGGTGAAACCGTGACTCGAATCCTGCAAGCGATACAGCCACGGATCGCTCAAATCCACCGAACTGTCGTTCTCGTGCATCACCTGCCCGGCCTGCAATTTCTCGCAGCCCAAACTGATCACCAGCGCTTCGCCGCCCAGGTTCGGGTTGCGCGCCAGGTTACGCACGGTGCGGATCGGGATGTACGCGTCGGTGGCGGTAATTGCCACGCCGCAGCCGTAGCTGTGAGTCAACGCGACCACGTCATCGACGTTCGGATACTTGGGCAGCAACTCGTCCTTGATGCGCTTGACCGCATGATCCAGAACGCCGGTGACGCACTGCACCGTGGTGGTAATCCCGAGAATGTTGCGCGTGCCGACGGTGCCGTCGGCGTTGCGATAACCCTCGAACGTAAAGCCTTCCAGCGGTGCCTGCGCCGCCGGCACCTCGGTGGACAGCGGCAAGCTGTCCAGCGGTGGCGCGGTGGGCATGCGCAGTTGATCTTCCTTGACCCAACTGCCGCGCGGAATCGGCTGCAACGCGTAGCCAATGGTCTGGCCGTAACGAATCACCTGACCGCCCTCGGGAATATCCTCAAGGGTGACCTTGTGGCTCTGCGGCACGAAGTCCACGGTGACCAGGCCATCGGGAAACTCGGTGCCCGCCGGCACGCCCTGATCGTTGACCACGATCACGACGTTGTCTCGCTCGTGCAGACGGATGTAGCGCGGCGAGTCGGAATGTTCAATCAACTGCATGACGCCGCTCCTCAGGAATGCGCTTGTGACAATTTGTTGTTTGTTTCAGGGCCGCTGACCGGTGGCTCTTTAAGCACCACACGTTTGATCGGACCAACGATCACCAAGTAGCTGAACACTGCAACCAGTGCGTTGCAACCGACAAACACCAGCGCCCATTTGAACGAGCCGGTGGAGCTGATGATGTAGCCGATGACGATCGGGGTGGTAATCGACGCGATGTTGCCGAAGGTGTTGAACAGGCCACCGCTGAGACCGGCGATCTGTTTTGGCGAGGTGTCGGACACCACGGCCCAACCCAGTGCACCCACGCCTTTGCCGAAGAATGCCAAGGCCATGAAGCCCACGACCATCCATTCAACATCGACATAGTTGCAAGCCACGATGCTGCTGGAGACCAGCAGGCCCGCGATGATCGGCGCCTTGCGAGCGAAGGTCAGTGAATGGCCCTTGCGCAGCAGGTAGTCGGAAATCACCCCACCGAGCACACCACCGATGAAGCCGCAGATCGCCGGCAACGAGGCGATGAAACCGGCCTTGAGGATGGTCATGCCGCGTTCTTGCACCAGGTATACCGGGAACCAGGTCAGGAAGAAGTAGGTGATGCCGTTGATGCAGTATTGGCCCAGGTACACGCCGAGCATCATGCGGTTGGTCAGCAACTGGCGGATGTAATCCCACTTCGGACCGTCGCTTTTTTTGCCTTTGCCTTTGTCCTGGTCCATATCGACCATGCCGCCGTTGTCGGCGATGTGCTTGAACTCGGCATCGTTGATCATCGGGTGCTGGCGCGGGCTGTAGATCACCTTCAGCCAGATGCCCGAGAAGATGATGCCGATCACGCCCATCACGATGAACACGTGCTGCCAGCCGAAGCTGTAGACGATCCAGCCCATCAGCGGCGCGAACAACACGGTGGCAAAGTATTGCGCCGAGTTGAAGATCGCCGAGGCGGTGCCGCGTTCAGCGGTCGGGAACCAGGCGGCCACGATGCGTGCGTTACCGGGGAAGGACGGCGCTTCGGCCAGGCCCACCAGGAAGCGCAGCATGAACAGCGCAACCACTGCCGTGGACATGCCGAACTCGCCGACATAGCCCTGCAGCACGGTGAACAATGACCAGGTGAAAATGCTCAGCGCGTAGATTTTTTTCGAGCCGAAACGGTCCAGCAGCCAGCCACCGGGAATTTGCCCGGCCACGTAGGCCCAACCGAATGCGGAGAAGATGTAACCGAGGGTGACCGCGTCGATGCCGAGGTCTTTTTGCAGGCTGGAGCCCGCGATTGCGATGGTTGCCCGGTCGGCGTAGTTGATTGTGGTCACCAGAAAAAGCATGAGCAAAATCAAATAGCGGACGTGGGTCGGCTTGGTCGCTTGCATGTAGATGTACTCCCACTGATTATTTTTATGCGGGTAATAACGATGTTCTGTAGGCGCCGGCTTGCTGGCGATGCAGGCACCTCGGTGTGTCATTTACACCGTGGTGATGCGATCGCCAGCAAGCCGGCTCCTACAGGTATTGCGTGAATCAGGAACCGATGTAGGAGGTCTTCACAACCGTGTAGAACTCTTGCGCGTAGCGACCTTGCTCGCGGGAACCATAGGATGAACCTTTACGCCCACCGAATGGAACGTGGTAATCCACGCCCGCCGTCGGCAGGTTGACCATCACCATCCCGGCCTGGGAGTGGCGTTTGAAGTGGTTGGCGTACTTCAGCGACGTGGTGGCGATGCCCGCCGACAGACCGAATTCGGTGTCGTTGGCCATGGCCAGTGCAGCGTCGTAATCCGCCACGCGAACGATGTTGGCCACCGGGCCGAAGATCTCTTCGCGGCTGATGCGCATCGCAGCTTCGCTGTCGGCAAACAGCGTAGGCGCGAGGTAGTAGCCTTCGGTGTCGCAGGTCACCAGACCGCCGCCGCTGACCAGACGTGCACCTTCGGACTGGCCGATGTCGATGTACTTCATGTCCTGTTCAAGCTGAGCTTGCGAGACCACCGGACCGATGTCGGTGCCGGTTTTCAGCGCGTGGCCAACCTTGATCGACTTCATGCGTTCGGCCATCGCTTCGACGAACTTGTCGTGGATGCCGGCAGTGACGATGAAGCGGCTGGAAGCGGTGCAACGCTGGCCGGTGGAGTAGAACGCGCTCTGTACCGACAGTTCGACCGCTTGCTTGAGGTCGGCGTCGTCGAGAATGATCTGCGGGTTCTTGCCACCCATTTCCAGCTGAACCTTGGCCTGGCGCGACACGCAGCTGACGGCGATCTGACGACCGACACCGACGGAACCGGTGAAGCTGATGCCATCGACTTTCGGGCTCTGAACCATTGCATCGCCAACCACGCGACCGCTGCCCATCACCAGGTTGAACACGCCGGCCGGGAAGCCTGCGCGGGAGATGATTTCAGCCAGCGCCCAGGCGCACCCCGGCACCAGATCCGCCGGTTTCAGCACGACGCAGTTGCCGTAGGCCAGGGCCGGGGCGATTTTCCACGCAGGGATGGCGATCGGGAAGTTCCACGGGGTGATCAGGCCAACCACGCCCAAGGCTTCGCGAGTGACTTCGACGTTGACGCCCGGACGTACCGACGGCAAGTAGTCGCCGGACAGACGCAGGGTTTCACCGGCGAAGAACTTGAAGATGTTACCGGCGCGGGTCACTTCGCCGATGGCTTCAGGCAGGGTCTTGCCCTCTTCCCGAGCCAGCAAGGTGCCGAGCTCTTCGCGGCGAGCGAGGATTTCAGTACCGACTTTATCCAGCGAGTCGTGGCGGGCTTGAATGCCCGAGGTCGACCAGGCCGGGAACGCAGCGCGAGCGGCGTCGATGGCGGCGTGGACCTGGGCCAGATCAGCCTTGGCGTATTCACCGATGGTGTCGGTCAGTTCGGACGGGTTGATGTTGGCGCAGTATTCACTGCCGGCAACCCATTCACCGTTGATGTAGTTATCGAAACGCTTTGTATCTGCCACAACAATTCTCCTCACGCAAAAGGCCGCTGATTGCTCAGCGGCCTTGTTTAATCGGGTGTGTTACTGCGCACCTTGCTTGTCGATCAGCGCGGCGAGCATTTCGTACTCTTCGCCGGTCAGATCGGTCAGCGGCGCACGCACAGGACCTGCGTCATAGCCGGCAATTTTCGCACCCGCCTTGACGATGCTCACTGCGTAACCGGATTTGCGGTTACGGATGTCCAGGTACGGCAGGAAGAAGTCGTCGATGATCTTGCCGACGGTGGCGTGATCTTCGCGAGCGATGGCGTGGTAGAAATCCATCGCGGTTTTCGGGATGAAGTTGAACACCGCCGAGGAGTAAACCGGTACGCCCAAGGCCTTGTAGGCAGCGGCGTAGACTTCGGCGGTCGGCAAACCACCCAGGTAGCTGAAACGATCACCGAGGCGACGACGGATCGACACCATCAACTCGATATCGCCCAGGCCATCCTTGTAGCCGATCAGGTTCGGGCAGCGCTCGGCCAGGCGTTCCAGCAGCGGCGCGGTCAGGCGGCAGACGTTGCGGTTGTAAACCACCACGCCGATCTTCACCGATTTGCACACGGCTTCAACGTGGGCGGCAACGCCGTCCTGGCTGGCTTCGGTCAGGTAGTGTGGCAGCAGCAACAGGCCTTTGGCGCCCAGACGCTCGGCTTCCTGTGCATATTCGATGGCTTGACGGGTCGAACCGCCAACGCCGGCCAGAATCGGCACGCTGGTTTCGCAGGTGTCGACGGCAGTCTTGATGATTTCCGAATATTCGCTGGCCGCCAGGGAGAAGAACTCACCGGTGCCGCCTGCGGCGAACAAAGCCGAGGCGCCGTATGGGGCCAGCCATTCGAGACGCTTGATGTAGCCCGCGCGATTGAAGTCGCCCTGAGCATTGAAATCGGTAACCGGGAAAGACAACAGACCGGAAGAGAGGATGGACTTCAGTTCTTGTGGATTCATTATTCGAACACCCTGGGTAGCAACGTTTGTTTATGTGTGTGTGAGAAAACCGTTCAGCCTGCGCCGAAGTTGTAGGTCATCGTACAACTTAAAAAACAACCGTCAACTGCATTTCATCGCCGCACCCAAAATTTATGCGTCGGAAAAGTATTTTCTTGACGTAGGAAAGATCTCCTCTATGCTCTGAACAACTGTATGTGCATACAGTTATCTTGAAACATACCGACGACATATCAAGGAGATAGAAATGTCAGGTCTACACACAAAAACTCAGGAAAAACCAAAACAGGTCATTGCTGGCCTGGATGATCTGTTCACCGAAAACGGCATCGCCATCAAGGGCAATGACCATCTGGTCCTGCGCCTCGACGAGCACCGGACCGACACCCACCAGCCATCCGCCCCTGCATCCGGCAACGCCTTGAAAGGCAAGCCACAGCTGAGGTTCGAAGGTGGTGAACACACCGCCATCGGCGATAACACGCTGCTGCGTTTCGTCAAGGATGCACCGGCGATAACAGCCTCGCAGGTCGAGTTGCATTTACCTAACGGCCTGGCCCTGACGTATGGGCAGGTTGTTGCACTGGGCGGTGATTTCTATGGAATCCCGGACAAACCGGTCAGCGAAGGCGCAACCGCTGCCGACCGGATCCAGCGCTTTACCGAGGCCTTCAATTCCCTGGCGGTGCTGCCGGCGTCAAATGCCGAAGCGAAGCTGATCCTCGGCGTCATGCAGAAGGAAATCGCCGCGGTTAAACAGGCGATAAAGGACGGCAAACAGCCCCACGAGGCGTATGACGCATTGGGTGATACGTTGTCGGAAGAGTGGAACAAGATCACCGGCGGCGGCAGTTTCGTCTCGGCCCTGTATCCATTGGGCCGCTACCTGAAACTGGCCGCCAACAACGCTGACCACTTCGCCGAGTGGGCACTGCTGGCCTACATCGCCGGGCATACGGCGGCATTGCAACAAGCGGTGGTCGCCCACAACAGTGGCGATGACGCGTCGCTGGAACTGGCTTACGCGATGAACGCTTTCGCCGATCACTACCTGACCGACCTGTTTTCCGCCGGCCACCTGCGGGTGCCGCGCAAACAGTTGGCAGCGGTGGTCACGCCGAGTGACCTGGGCTCGTTGATTACCCGCTTCATGCACGACGAAGACAGCAAGTTCGGCCTCAATGTGCGCAACGGTGACGGCGTTCAATGGCACGCTTATGGCGACAAGCGCTACTTCGATGCAATCGACAGCGCCAATCGCGCCCAGGTCAATCTAGCGGTCCAGGTGTCGGCGGATGAAATTTTCGCGACGTACCTCAGCGGCATCGCTCCGTCGCCCGGCAGTTTCGCGGCATTGAAAAAACTGCCTGATCTGCAAGCGGTACTGAACCCGACGGGCAATTTCTCGCCGCTGTTCAAGGTCGAGGGCAACAAGGTGTTGCGGCGCAAGGACGTCAATAACCTGAATGACACCGCCACCGTCGATGACTGGTGGGGCTGGAGCACTTACCTGCTGCTCAAGGACTACAACCCGACTGGCAACGTGGCCTGACAAGGAGATCGATGATGACTATCAAACTGAAACTGGAATTGGCTTCGGGCGATTCGCTGAAGGGTGCGCCGCTGGAATTGCTGGCTGATGGCAAGGCCATTGCCAAAGCGGTGGTGGGTAAGCATGGGGATGTGGTGTTCGATGCCAAGCCCGGTGCAGGTCGGTTGGCGGTGAGGGTGGATCG
This sequence comes from Pseudomonas sp. PDM01, assembly GCF_014852325.1. Taxonomy (NCBI): domain Bacteria; kingdom Pseudomonadati; phylum Pseudomonadota; class Gammaproteobacteria; order Pseudomonadales; family Pseudomonadaceae; genus Pseudomonas; species Pseudomonas sp. PDM01. Next base: position 109,226 of record NZ_JACVBK010000007.1, on the reverse strand, counting down.
TTCGATTCTTCGTACTGGCTGACGCTGTGGTGTAACGGCCACAGGACTCATCGCCAGCAAGCCGGCTCCTACAGGATTGTCGTCGTACACAAAATTTGCGTACGACACAGTTCCTGTAGGAGCCGGCTTGCCGGCGATAGCGGTCTCTCGAGCAACCCGTAACCCGGGTTGAAATATTAACCCCGCTGCGCCTCAGCCTCTTCATGCGCATGACGCAACCGCTCGCGGCTGTTCGTCAGATGCAAGCGCATCGCCGCCCGCGCCGCATCGGAATCCTGGCGTGCGATCGCATCGTAAATCTCTTCGTGCTCACGGCTCAGGCGACTCATGTAGTGCTGTTGGTCGTCATGGGCCAGGCGCGCAGAGTTGAGGCGCGTACGCGGAATGATGCTGGTGCCCAGGTGGGTCATGATGTCGGTGAAGTAGCGGTTGCCGGTCGACAGCGCGATTTGCAGGTGGAACTGGAAGTCCGAGGCCACGGCATCGCTGGCGTGGGCCGCGCTTTCGTTCAAGGCGTCCAGGGCGGCGCGCATCAACGCCAACTGCTCAGGGCTGCGACGTTGCGCAGCAAGCCCCGCGGATTCCACTTCGAGGCTGATACGCAGCTCCAGAATCGCCAGCACATCACGCAGCGTCACCACCGTCGCCGGGTCGATACGGAAACCGCTCGGGCTCGGTGTATCGAGCACGAAGGTGCCGATGCCGTGGCGGGTTTCCACCTGCCCGGCCGCCTGCAAACGGGAAATCGCCTCGCGCACCACGGTGCGGCTGACGCCATGGGCATCCATGATCGCCGACTCGGTGGGCAATTTGTCGCCGCGCTTGAGGTGACCATCGCGGATCTGCTCGGACAGCACCGTCACCAATTCCTGTGCGAGGCTGCGGCGCTTGCGAGGGAGGCGTGGTGCGTCGATCGGGTTTTCCATGGTGAACGTCTGTCTCGAAAAATTCGGCTGAAACCGCATCATAGCTCAACGCGGTTGTACGATCACCATCGCCCCTTTGTAGGAGCGAGGCTTGCCCGCGAAGAACGATGACGCGGTCTTAATTACAAACCGCATAACGGCCTTCGCGGGCAAGCCTCGCTCCTACAGGGGCGGGGGTGCTCAGGCGGTTACGGTCTGGTCCACCAGATGGCCGTTGTCGATGCGCACATGCCGTGGATGGAAGCGTTTCAGGCTGCTGCGATGCCCGACGCTGACGATGCTGAGCCCCGGAATCTCATCGATCAACGCCTGATACAGCGAAGCTTCATCCTCTTCATCCATCGCCGAAGTCGCTTCGTCCATGTACAGCCATTGCGGTGCATAAAGCAGCGCACGGGCAAAGGCCAGACGTTGCTGTTCGCCCGGCGAAAGCATGCGTTGCCAGTGATTCGCTTCATCCAGGCGCGAAACCAGGTGCGGCAAACGACAGGTTTCCAGCACGTGAACGTAGCGTTCCTGCGGATAGGTCTCGCCAGGCTGTGGATAACTCAACACCTCGCGCAGCGTGCCAATCGGCAGATAAGGCTTTTGCGGCAGGAACAAATAGCGCGCCGCCGGCAGACGAATGCTGCCATGGCCTGTTGGCCACAAATGCCCCATCGCTCGCAGCAACGTGGACTTGCCGCTGCCGGAACGGCCGCTGAGCATCACGCGCTCGCCCTCCTCCACGGTCATGTCGGCATTGGTCAGCAGATGCCGACCGTCCGCCAGATCGAGGCCCAGGTTGTGAATCTTCAACCCATTACCCTGATTCTGTACGTCGATGGCCGGCGCGCGCTCTTCGTTGTCGGTCATGGCCTGACGGAAACTCAGCAGACGATCACAAGTGGCACGCCATGAGGCGAGGTTCTGGTACGCACTGATAAACCAGCTGAAACTCTCCTGCACATTGCCGAACGCCGAACTGATTTGCATCAGATCACCGAGTTCGATCTTGCCAGCGAAATAACGTGGGGCGGCGACCATGAACGGAAAGATGATGGCGGCCTGTTGGTAACCTGCGGTAAAGAACGTCAGACGCTTGGACACCTTCATGATGTCCCAGAAGTTGTGCCAGACCAGCCCGAAGCGGTGGCTCAAGCGACGATTTTCATTGGGTTCGCCGTTGTACAGCGCAATAGTCTCGGCATTTTCGCGAACCCGTACCATGGAGAAACGCAGGTCGGCTTCAAAGCGTTGTTGTTGGTTGTTCAGGCCGATCAGGCGACGACCGATCAGATGCGTCAGCCAGCTACCGATCACGGCATACACCAGCACACACCAGAACATGTAGCCGGGGATGGTGAAACCGAACACTTCGATACTGCCCGACACGCCCCACAGAATGATCGAGAACGACACCAGGCTGACAATGTTGCGCAGCAAACCGATGCCCAACTCCAGGGTATTGGAGGTGAAGTTGTTGAGGTCTTCGGAAATCCGCTGGTCCGGGTTATCGGTGTAACCGCCCTGCTCCAGCTGGTAGTAATTCTTGTTGCCGAGCCAGCGGGCGAAATGCTTTTCCGTGAGCCAGGCACGCCAGCGAATGGTCAGCATCTGCGTCAGATAGAGCCGGTAAACGGCACCGATGATCGCCACCGCCGCAATCCCGCAGAAATACAGAATCAGCTGCCAGAACGCGGCTTCGTCCTTCTTCTGCAGAGCGTTGTAGAAGTCCTTGTACCAGGTGTTGAACCACACCGAGAGCCCCACGCTGATCAACGACAACGCAATCACCGCGATCAGTAGTGTCCAGGCCTTGACCTTCTCTTCGCTTTGCCAATAAGGCGTGATCATCGCCCAGACTTTGCGAAAAAACTGCCCGCGCACGGCATCGTTGACCGCGGAATATTCAGCGTTCTGATTCATGGAAAAGGCTCGATAAAGAAAAGAACACGCACGAACCGATCATAGATGATCGGCTCGGTTTGTCGCGAGGCGCGGCCGGCATTTGTTCAGCGCAGGTTCAGCGACGAACGGGACGCTTTTGCAGTTTGCGCTGCAGCGTACGGCGGTGCATGCCCAAGGCACGGGCAGTGGCGGAGATGTTGCCTTCGTGTTCGGTCAACACGCGCTGGATGTGTTCCCATTGCAAGCGGTCCACCGACATCGGGTTTTCCGGCACCAGGGAGTCGAGGTCGGCGTGCTCGGAGAGCAGCGCAGCAAGGACATCATCGGCATCCGCCGGTTTGCACAGGTAGTTGCAGGCACCGCGCTTGATCGCTTCGACAGCGGTGGCAATGCTCGAGTAACCGGTGAGGATCACCACGCGCATCTCCGGGTCGAGTTCGAGCAGTTTTGGCAGCAACACCAGGCCGGAATCGCCGTCCATTTTCAGGTCCAGCGCGGCGTAATCCGGGATATCGGCCTGGGCGATGGTCAGGCCTTCTTCGGCGGAGCCGGCGGTGCTGACGCGAAAACCACGGCGAGCCATGGCGCGCGCCATCACGCGGGTGAACGTGGCGTCGTCATCTACCAGCAGCAAATGCGGCAGTTCTTCGCCTTCGACTTGGATCTCTTCACTCATGTTCGTCTCCTCGGGCGACACGGGGCAGGCGCAGCTCGGTGAGCGTACCGCCTTCCTCATGACTGTAGAGTTTCACTGAGCCGCCGGCGCGTGTCACGCTGGCCTTGCTCAAAAACAGGCCCAGGCCGAAACCTTTGCCCTTGGTGGTAAAAAACGGTTTGCCGATCTGTTCGGCAATGGCCAGCGGCACACCGGCGCCGTGGTCGCGAATGCTGATGGTCAAGTCCTCGGCATTCCAGTCCAGCGTCACTTGCAGCCCTTCGGGGCATGCATCAGCGGCGTTGTTCAACAAATTCAGCAGCGCCTGGGTCAGGTCCGGAGGCGGCGCCATGCGTGGCACGGTGCCTTGGCCCAGGCGCTGGAAGCGGTAACTGGCTTCCGGGCGCATCAAGTGCCAGCGGTTCAGCGCTTCGTCGAGCCAATCCGTGACGTCCTGCATCTCCACCGCCAAGCGGCGATTGGCCTCGGCGGCGCGCACCAGTTGCTGCAAGGTTTCTTTGCAGAGTTTGACCTGATCCTGCAGCACGCTGAGGTCGTCCTGCAACATCGGATCGTGATGGTCCCGGCGCATTTCCTTGAGCAGCACGCTCATGGTCGCCAGCGGCGTGCCCAGCTCATGGGCGGCACCGGCGGCTTCGGTCGCGACGGCCAGCAATTGCTGATCACGCAGGCCTTCTTCGCGACGGATGGCCCGTAGCTCCTCCTGCCGGCGCAGCTCTTCGGCCATGCGCGCGGCGAAGAAGGTAATCACCGCAGCAGCCAGGGCGAAGCTCAGCCACATCCCGTAGACCTGCAGGTTTTCCCGGGCAATCGGGAAGGTTTGCAGCGGATAGAAACCCGCCAGCAACAAGGTGTACATCGCCAGGGCGATGCCCGACAGAATCACCGAATAACGCCATGGCAGCGTCACAGCAGCGATGGTCAGCGGCACCAGGTAATAAGAGACGAAGGGGTTGGTCGAGCCGCCGGAGAAATACAGCAAGGCGCTGTGGATAAACAGGTCGCAGGCCAGTTGCACGGCGTATTCGAGCTCAGTGACGGGCCAGGAGGTGCGCAGTCGAATGGCCGTGAACGCGCACAGCAACATCGAGCAACCGAGGGTCGCTGCCAATTGGAACCAAGGCAGCGGCAGCAAGTCGAGCCAGTAGGCCAGGCCCACGGAACCGGCCTGAGCGGCCAACACCAATGTGCGGATGAACGTCAGCCGCCAGAGATTCTGACGAGTTGCGGAAGTGATTTGAACGGGGGCGAGCATGAGCTCTCCTGATGAGCGCTCCAGGCAGATCGCACGGAGTATAACCAAGCACGGGGGCTGACAGGCAAAAGTGCGGCAAACGGCCACATGGCAGGAATGTCAGCCGCGTCTATAAGGCCGCCTTCGCGGGCAAGTCGGATCGCCGCCCGCTCGCTCGCTCCTACAGGAAAATGCATTCTGGCGTAGGAGCGAGGCTTGCCCGCGAAGGCCGCGACGCGGTCAACCATCTGTATAGAAGTTGTAACTGTGCGAACCGGATCATTAAAGCTAGAGTCTGATGGTTTCACGCAGGCTCGGACCTAACCCCTGCGCATCGTCCAAGGAGTTTTCATGCACACTTTCCGCCGCAGCGCCGCCCTTCTCGCCCTCAGCGTTGGCACCGTCGCCAGCCTCCCGGCCATGGCCGCCGACGAGCTGCATTACAACCAGATTTCCCTGCGCGCCGAAGTCAGTCAGGAAGTTGCCCGCGACCTGATGATCGTGACCCTCTACACCGAAGAACAAAACACCGACCCGGCCAAACTCGCGGCCGACGTCAGCACCACCATGAACAAAGCGCTGGCCCAGGCCAAGCAAGTCAAAGACATCACCCTGCGCCAGGGCAGCCGCAACAGCTACCCGATCTACGACACCAAGGGCCAGAAAATCACTGGCTGGCGCGAACGCGCCGAACTGCGCCTGGAAAGCTCCGACTTCGCCGCCCTGTCGAAACTGACCGGCGAACTGCTCACCGACCTGAAAATGGGCGGCATGGACTTCGCCATCGCCACGCCAACCCGCAAGGCCAGCGAAGACGCCCTGCTCAAAGACGCCGTGACCGCCTTCAAGGCCCGAGCACAACTGGCCACCGACGCGCTGGGCGGCAAGGGTTACAAAATCGTCAACCTCAACCTGAACAGCAACGGTTATCCACAACCGTACATGCGTGGGCCGATGATGATGAAAGCGGCCAGCATGGATGCCGCACCGGTTACGCCGGAAGTTGAAGCGGGCACCAGCCAGGTCAGCATGACGGCGGATGGGTCGATTGAAGTATTGATGCCTTGATTCGATAACCCGTACACAGAAACGGCGATCACCGGAGTGATCGCCGTTTTTTTATGGTCCGGCAAAATCGACGCCCCCCGATCCTGTAGGAGCCGGCTTGCTGGCGAAAAATTCCGGATTTTGCGGCGCTGTTTCGGACGCCATCGTCGGAACGCCGCCCGCAGCAAGCCGGCTCCTACAAAGGGCGTATTACATCCGCGAAATCAGGTCGTCTGACAGGCCGCCATCGCCGGCAAGCCGGCTCCTACAAAGGGCGTATTACATACGCGAAATCGGGTCGGCTGGAAGGCCGCCATCGCCGGCAAGCCGGCTCCTACAAAGGTTCGGGTACATCCGCGAAAGCAGGTCGTCTGGCATGCCGCCATCGCCGGCAAGCCGGCTCCTACAAAAGCAGGTCGGCGTACACCCGCTTTTCACCACTCATCAGGCCGAGCGTTAGCTCGCCTGCAGCTTTTGATTTTGATCTGCCCGCCCCTTCGGGAGGCCGAGTGGAGGTTCTGCGCAGTGGGCAGCCCGGCATGGATGCCGGGCTAGCCGCCCCCGGCCATGGATGGCCGATGGCGGCGGGCCCACGGAGCAGGACCGGAGCGAGGGAACGCCGAGCCTTAGCGAGGGGCCGGACGCCGGGGCGAGACCTTTTGGTTCCTTTTGGGGCGTTTGCCAAAAGGGACTCGCCGTAAGGGCGAAACCGTAAGTGGCCGTTACCGCAGGAATGGATATGTACACCCGAAAGAAAATGGTCGGCTACCAGGCCGCCATCGCCAGCAAGCCGGCTCCTACATGTCGATGCGCACACATCCGGCAACCAGCCTGAATATACCGAGATAGAGGGGTCCCCCTCACAAACGGATATTTCCGCCCACCCCGTCTACGACGCTACCCTGAGGAAAACACAGCGACCCAAACCCCCGGGGACTCCATGGAAAGAACCACCGTCAAACCACTCCTGCTCGCCCTAGCCCTCGCAACAACCGCCCCCTTCGCACAAGCCGCCACCACCCTGGTCTACTGCTCCGAAGCCAGCCCCGCCGGCTTCGACCCCAGCCAATACACCAGCGGCACCGACTTCGACGCCTCCGCCGAAACCGTCTTCAACCGCCTCACCCAATTCAAACGCGGCGGCACCGAAGTCGAACCCGGCCTGGCGACAAACTGGGACGTATCAAAAGACGGCCTCACCTACACCTTCCACCTGCGCGACGGCGTGAAATTCCACACCACCGACTATTTCACCCCGACCCGCGACTTCAACGCCGACGACGTGCTGTTCACCTTCCAGCGCCTGCTCGACCCGGAGAACGCGTTCCGCAAAGCCTATCCCGCCGAGTCCCCGTACTTCACCGATATGGACCTGAACAAAACGATCAAGAGCGTCGACAAAATCGACGAGCACACCGTGCGCTTCAGCCTGAACAACATCGACGCCGCCTTCATCCAGAACCTGGCGATGAGTTTCGCTTCGGTGCAATCCGCCGAGTACGGCGCGCAATTGTTAAAGGAAGGCAAAGCAGCCGACATCAACCAGAAACCCGTCGGCACCGGCCCGTTCGTGTTCAAGCGTTATCAAAAGGACTCGCAGATCCGCTACGTCGCCAACAAGGCGTATTGGAAACCCGAGGATGTGAAAATCGACAACCTGGTGTTCTCGATCACCCCGGACGCCGCCGTGCGCTTGCAGAAACTCAAGACCGGCGAGTGCCAGGTCAGCGGTTACCCGCGCCCGGCCGACATCGAGGTGATGGAGAAAGACCCGAACCTGCGCGTGCTCAAGCAGGCCGGGTTCAACCTCGGCTTCCTGGCCTACAACGTGACACACCCGCCACTGGACCAGCTCAAGGTGCGTCAGGCCCTGGACATGGCGATTGACAAACCGGCGATCATCAAGGCTGTCTACCAGAGTGCCGGGCAACTGGCGCAAAACGCCTTGCCTCCCGCGCAATGGTCGTATGACCCGAGTATCAAGGACGCTTCCTACGACCCGACAAAAGCCCGGGCGCTACTGAAAGAAGCAGGGGTTGCACCCGGTACCACCATTAATTTGTGGGCCATGACCGTGCAACGTGCCTCCAACCCCAATGCGCGGATGTCGGCACAGATGATCCAGCAGGATTGGGAGAAGGTCGGCATCAAGGCCAACATCGTCAGCTATGAATGGGGCGAGTACATCAAGCGCGCCAAGAACGGCGAACACGACGCGATGATCTACGGCTGGACCGGCGACAACGGCGACCCCGACAACTGGCTCGGCGTGCTCTACAGCTGCGCGGCCGTGAAGGGCAGCAACTACGCCAAGTGGTGCGACCCGGCCTACGACAAACTCGTCCAGCAAGCCAAGGTGTCCACGGACAAACAGCAGCGGGTGAAACTGTATCAACAGGCCCAACAAATCCTTAAGCAACAGGTGCCTATCACGCCGATCGCCAACTCGACGGTGTTCCAGCCGCTGCGCAAGGAAGTCACCGACTTCAAGATCAGCCCGTTCGGCCTCACACCCTTCTATGGTGTGGGTATAAATAAGTAACACCGCGCGCCAACCGGGTGCGCCCAGCGCCCCGGTTGCCCTTCGTCAGTGCGTGGTTTGCACCGAAAAAAATACACGCAAACGGTCAAATGCGCGTCAATTTATACATATGCGACATTAAGGTACGTTCGTGCCACTGTTTAAGGCTTGTGGCCATTCAACATCTTGCATTGGGTATGGCCCCTGCATAAGTATCCGCAGGCACGACTCACGAGGTCGTCCTCAAATTCAAAAATGACAACAAATCATGAGGCCACCATGCTTAAACACGCGGTCATTCCGTTTTTAGTCGGCGCCAGCTTGTTAGCTGCCGCACCTTTCGCCCAAGCGGCGACTAACCTGGTGTTCTGCTCCGAAGGGAGCCCGGCCGGTTTTGATCCTGGTCAGTACACCACCGGAACCGACTTCGACGCCTCTGCCGAAACCATGTTCAACCGTCTGACTCAGTTCGAGCGCGGCGGCACCGCCGTTATTCCTGGTCTGGCGACCAAGTGGGACATCTCCGATGATGGCCTGACTTACACCTTCCACCTGCGTGAAGGCGTCAAGTTCCACACTACCCCGTACTTCAAGCCGACTCGCGAGTTCAACGCCGACGACGTGCTGTTCACCTTTAATCGCATGATTAACAAGGATGATCCGTTCCGTAAGGCGTACCCGACCGAATTCCCGTACTTCACCGACATGGGGATGGACACCAACATCACCAAGATCGATAAAGTCGACGACCACACCGTCAAGTTCACCCTCAAAGAAGTAGATGCCGCGTTCATCCAGAACATGGCCATGAGCTTCGCCTCGGTGCAGTCCGCCGAGTACGCAGCCCAGCTGCTCAAGGAAGGCAAAGCCGCCGACATCAACCAGAAGCCGGTCGGCACTGGTCCGTTCGTGTTCAAGAGCTACCAGAAAGACTCCAACATCCGCTACACCGGGAACAAGGACTACTGGAAGCCTGACGACGTCAAGATCGACAACCTGATCTTCGCCATCACCACCGACCCTTCGGTGCGTATCCAGAAGCTGAAAAAGGGCGAGTGCCAGATCACTCTGTTCCCGCGTCCGGCCGACCTGAAGGCGCTGAAAGAAGACAAAACCCTGAAGGTGCCTGACCAGGCTGGTTTCAACCTGGGTTACATCGCCTACAACGTGATGGACAAGATCAAGGGTGACGACAAGCCGAACCCGATGGCCCAACTGAAAGTGCGTCAGGCACTGGACATGGCCGTCAACAAACAACAGATCATCGACTCGGTTTACCAGGGTGCAGGTCAAAAGGCCGTCAACGCCATGCCACCGACCCAGTGGTCTTACGACACCACCATCGTGGATGCTCCGTACAACCCTGAGAAAGCCAAGGAGCTGCTCAAGGAAGCCGGTGTGAAGGAAGGCACCGAAATCGTTCTATGGGCAATGCCGGTGCAGCGTCCGTACAACCCGAACGCCAAGCTGATGGCAGAAATGCTGCAGTCCGACTGGGCGAAGATCGGTATCAAGGCCAAAATCCAGAGCTACGAATGGGGCGAGTACATCAAGCGCTCCAAAGGCGGCGAAAACGGCGCGATGCTGATTGGCTGGAGCGGCGACAACGGTGACCCGGACAACTGGCTGAACGTGCTGTTCGGCTGCGACTCGCTGCAAGGCAACAACTTCTCCAAGTGGTGCGACAAGAAGTTCGACGGCATCGTCAAAGAAGCCAAGCGCACGACCGACCAGGGCAAGCGCACCGAACTGTACAAGCAGGCGCAACACGTCCTCAAAGACGCTGTTCCAATGACACCTATCGCTCACTCGACGGTGTTCCAACCCATGCGCAACGAAGTGCAGGATTTCAAGATCAGCCCATTCGGCTTGAACTCCTTCTACGGCGTTAGCGTCAGCAAATAAGATTTGGCAACGGCGACGTTTTTGACGTCGCCGTTGCTTTTTCTACCGAGAAAGCAGGAAACAACCTACATCCTATTCCGCTGAGCATTACAGCTGCGGCGTCGGACGCGTTGCCCTTTCCTACGAGTCTTTAGGACTCTACGCATTTACTGCCAGACTCGCGGCTCTTACCGTCGGGTTCTGACCAGTGCACGCGTGGGCTCTCGGTTTTTGCTGTACCTCATGGCTTGAGATCAGTGACGCCTCCACGTCCCCGGACGGGACAGCGGCGCATTGAAAACACTTAGCGAAAGAGAAAAGGGAGCGTCATGCGCCATACCTTGGTTTTATCCGCATTGCTGGGCACCGGCCTGCTGGCCGCCACTTCCATCAGCCAGGCCGCCAACAACAGCCTGGTGTTCTGCTCCGAAGGCAGCCCGGCTGGCTTCGACACCGCGCAGTACACGACCGCGACCGATAACGACGCCGCCGAGCCGTTGTACAACCGATTGGCAGAATTCGAAAAAGGCGCCACCAACGTCGTACCAGGCCTGGCAAAGAGCTGGGATATTTCCGAAGACGGCCTCAAGTACACCTTTCACCTGCGCGAAGGGGTGAAATTTCATACGACCAAGTACTTCACGCCGAGCCGTGATTTCAACGCCGATGACGTGCTGTTCACCTTCAATCGCATGCTCGATCCGCAGCAACCTTTCCGTAAGGCTTATCCAACCGAGTTCCCGTATTTCAACGGGATGAGCCTGAACAAGAACATCGCCAAGGTCGAAAAGACCGGGCCGCTGACCGTGGTCATGACGCTCAACAGCGTGGACGCCGCGTTCATCCAGAACATCGCCATGAGCTTCGCTGCCATCCTGTCCGCCGAATACGCCGACAAGCTGCTGGCCGAAGGCAAGCCGAGCGACATCAACCAGAAGCCGATCGGCACCGGGCCGTTCGTGTTCAAGAGCTACCAGAAAGACTCCAACATCCGTTACAGCGGCAACAAGCAGTACTGGGACCCGAGCCGGGTCAAACTCGACAACCTGATTTTCGCCATCAACACCGATGCGTCGGTGCGGGTGCAGAAACTCAAGGCCAACGAGTGCCAGATCACCCTGCACCCACGTCCCGCCGATGTCGAAGCGCTGAAGAACGACGCGAATCTCAAGCTCATCGAAAAGCCTGGCTTCAACCTCGGCTACATCGCCTACAACGTGCGCCACAAACCATTCGATCAGCTCGAAGTGCGTCAGGCGCTGGACATGGCGGTGAACAAGCAAAGCATTCTCAACGCCGTTTACCAAGGTGCCGGTCAACTGGCGCAAAACGCCATGCCGCCGACCCAATGGTCCTACGACGAGACCATTAAAGACGCCGCCTACAACCCGGAAAAAGCCAAGGAACTGCTCAAGGCTGCCGGCGTGAAAGAAGGCACCGAAATTACCCTGTGGGCGATGCCGGTTCAGCGTCCCTACAACCCCAACGCCAAGTTGATGGCCGAGATGCTCCAGGCTGACTGGGCGAAGATCGGTCTCAAAGTGAAGATCGTCAGCTACGAATGGGGCGAGTACATCAAGCGCACCAAGAATGGCGAGCACGACGTCAGCCTGATTGGCTGGACCGGTGACAATGGGGACCCGGACAACTGGCTCGGCACGCTTTACAGCTGCGACGCCATTGGCGGCAACAACTACTCCCAATGGTGTGATCCGGCTTACGACAAGCTGATCAAGCAGGCCAAGGTCGTCACAGACCGTGACCAGCGCACCGTGCTTTACAAACAGGCTCAGCAGTTGCTCAAGCAGCAAGTGCCGATCACGCCTGTCGCTCACTCGACGGTCAACCAGCCGTTAAGCGCCAAAGTCGAAGGATTCAAGGTGAGTCCTTTCGGCCGCAACGTGTTCTCGGGCGTCAGTATCGACAAATAACCGATTAGCCAAAAAACGCTGGGGGCGGATTCCGCCCTCACGCAAGCGTATTGCCGTTATTTGCCGATCAGGCCGACAGCAAACGTTTGCGAAGCCTTGTATGAGTTCCAAAACCAATAGCCGGATCACAAAAAAAGACCGGTATAAAAAAAGAAAGAAAGGAGCTTCACCCATGAAACTGAGCAGCACCGCGTTATTGGCCCTGGCCATCAGCAGCGTTACCGCCACGGCCTACGCTGAGTCCCAGAGTCAGGCTTTCACACCGGTCACCGTCAAGGAAAAGAGCGCCCAAAGCGAAGCCACCGGCTTTGTCGAAGGGCAATCGGTCACCGGCTCCACGCGTAACTGGTATGCGAATGAGTCGTTCAAGCGGGGCGCGACGCTCAACTATCGTAAAAATGGTGAGACTCACACGACTGACCGCCGCATCAACTGGGTGCAAGGCACGATCATCAAGTACAACTCGGGCTTCACCGAAGGCACTGTAGGCTTCAGCACCGAAATCGCCGCCTACAACGCCATTGCCCTGGACCGTGACCGTAAAGACCTCGCCTCCGGCAACGGCGGTGCGCCTGAGCCAGGTCGCTCCGGCCGTGGTAACAACCGTACGCTGACTGAAAATGGCGGTGACGCTGTTGATCAGTGGAGCAAACTGGGCCTGGCCAACGTCAAGGCACGCGTCTCCAACACCACACTGACGGCTGGTCGCCAGAATTTCAGCAGCCCGCAAGTGGATGTCATCGGTAACCGTCCCCTGCCTTCGAGCTTCGAAGGTGTGACCCTGCACAGCGAAGAGCTGGAAAACCTCTCCTTCGACCTCGGCACCTTCGACCGTAACTCGCCGCGTACCGAACAGAGCCAGCGCAAGTTCCGCTCCGAATACGGCGACGGCACAGCCGAAGCGGATCACGTCAACACCGCCGGTATCACCTACCAGCCGTTCGCCAGCCTGACCACCAGCCTGTGGGGCACCCAGGCTGAAGACCTGTGGAACCAGTACTACTTCGGCGCCAGCCATGTGTTGGGCGACAGCTCGATCCTGAGCCTGACCACCGGCCTGAACTACTACAAAACCGTCGACGAAGGTAAAGCCAAGCTCGGCCAGATCGACAACGACACCTACTCCCTGTCGTTCGGCCTGACCCACCAGGCTCACAGCCTGACCTTCTCGTACCAGGAAGTGAACGGTAACGAGTACTTCGACTACCTGCACGAAACCAACGGCATCTACCTGGCCAACTCCCTGTTGTCGGACTTCAACGGCCCGAACGAGAAATCCTTCCAGGTCGCCTACGGCCTGAACATGGCTGAATACGGCGTTCCAGGCCTGAAGTTCAACATCTACCAGGCGCGCGGCTGGGGCATCGACGGTACTCACTACAACAGCACCGGCTACGGCGACGTGAAAGGAATGGACGGCGAGCACCATTACGAATACGGCATCGGTGCTTCGTACGCCGTGCAGAGTGGCCCGCTCAAGGCGACCGCGATCCGCGCGACCTACACCGCTCACCGCGCCAGCGAAAACCAGGCGGATGGCAGCCTCAACGAGTTCCGTCTCGTGACCACCATCCCGTTCAACGTTCTGTAATGCACCCGCCGAACGGCTGATTCAGTGACGAATCTACCGTTCGGCTTTTGTCCTTAACTGATTGCAGAGGGCTCTTGATGAAAATGCTTCCCCTACGTGCGGCCATCGCTGCCGCGTTGCTGAGTGTTGCCGTTGGCGTCTCGGCCAAACCCTTGGTGGTTTGCACCGAAGCCAGTCCGGAAGGCTTCGACATGGTTCAATACACGACTGCAGTCACAGCCGATGCGGTGGCCGAAACCATCTTCAACCGCCTGGCGGACTTCAAGCCCGGTACCACCGAAGTGATTCCGGCACTGGCCGAGTCCTGGGACATCAGCGAAGACGGCCTGACCTACACGTTCCACCTGCGCAAAGGCGTCAAGTTTCACACCACCGAATACTTCAAGCCGACCCGCGACATGAACGCCGACGACGTGGTCTGGAGCTTCCAGCGGCAGCTGGACCCGAATCACCCGTGGCACAAACTGTCGAGCGTGGGCTTCCCGTACTTTGAAAGCATGGGCTTCAAGGAACTGCTGAAAAGCGTCGAGAAAGTTGACGACAACACGGTCAAATTCACCCTGACCCGCCGCGAAGCGCCGTTCCTGGCCGACATCGCCATGGCCTTCTCCTCGATTTACCCTGCCGAGTACGCCGACCAGTTGCTCAAGACGAACAAGACCGGCGACCTCAACAACAAACCGGTCGGCACCGGCCCGTTCGTTTTCCAGCGTTACGCCAAGGACGCTCAGGTTCGCTTCAAGGCCAACCCGGACTACTTCCGTGGCAAGCCGCCGGCTGACTCGTTGATCCTGGCCATCGCCACCGACAACAACGTGCGCCTGCAAAAGCTCAAGGCCAACGAGTGCCAGGTTGCGCTGTATCCGAAGCCGGATGACATCCCGAGCATCAAGAAAGACGCCAAACTGAGCGTCGATGAACTGAACGCGATGACCGTTTCGTACATCGCCATGAACACCACGCACAAGTACATGAGCGACGTGCGGGTGCGCAAAGCCATCGACATCGCCTTCGATAAAGAGGCTTATGTCAACGCGCTGTTTGGTAAAGGCAATGCGACAGTGGCGGTCAACCCGTTCCCGGACACGCTGCTGGGCTACAACCACAGCCTGAAAAACCCGGCCCGTGATCTGGACAGGGCCCGCGCCCTGCTCAAGGAAGCCGGCGTACCGGAAGGCACCACCTTCACCCTGTTCACTCGCAACGGTGGCGGCCCGACCAACCCGAACCCGATGCTCGGCGCGCAGATGATGCAGGCTGACCTGGCCAAGGTCGGGATCAAGATCGACATCCGCGTGATGGAATGGGGCGAAATGCTCAAACGCGCGAAAAACGGCGAGCACGACATGGTTTCCGCCGGATGGGCGGGTGATAACGGCGACCCGGATAACTTCCTGACGCCTATGCTCAGTTGCGAAGCCGCGAAGAACGGCGAAAACTATGCACGCTGGTGCAATGACAAGTTCCAGGCGCTGATCGACCAGGCTCGCGAAAAAACCGATCCGGCCGAGCGGGCAGCGCTGTACGAGCAGGCCCAGGTTATTTTTAACCAGGACCAGCCATGGATCAGCATGGCGCACACTAGAATGTTCACCGCTATGCGCAACAACGTAGAGGGCTATCACATTAGCCCCCTCACCACTAATAACTTCGCCACCACCCAGGTGAAGTAGATAAGAAAACTCCCGGTGTCCCTGACTCCAGGGACACCAGGCACGCCTAACCGGCTGATGAGGTACACCAGAAGATGTTTAGTTTTATTGCCCGCCGATTGGGGTTATTGATCCCCACGTTCTTCGGCATCACCTTGCTGACTTTCGCGTTGATTCGCATGATTCCAGGCGACCCCGTGGAAGTAATGATGGGCGAACGACGAGTCGACCCCGAAATGCATGCTCAGGCAATGGAACGCCTAGGTCTGAACAAACCGCTGTATGCCCAATACCTGGATTACATCGGCAAACTGGCTCACGGCGATCTCGGCGAATCCCTGCGTACCCGTGAAAGCGTGTGGAGCGAGTTCAGCTCTCTATTCCCCGCGACCCTGGAACTGTCCATGGCCGCCCTGTTGTTCGCCGGCATCCTGGGCCTTCTGGCCGGGGTGATCGCGGCACTCAAGCGAGGATCCCTGTTCGACCATGGGGTGATGGGCATCTCCCTGGCGGGATATTCGATGCCGATCTTCTGGTGGGGCCTGATCCTGATCATGTTCTTCTCGGTGTCCCTGGGCTGGACCCCGGTGTCCGGGCGGATCGACCTGCTCTATGACATCGAGCCGCGCACCGGCTTCATGCTCATCGACACGCTGCTGGCCGATGACGTCGGTGCGTTCCTCGATGCCCTGCATCACCTGATCCTGCCGGCCATCGTGCTCGGCACCATCCCGCTGGCGGTGATTGCGCGGATGACCCGCTCTTCGATGCTCGAAGTGCTGCGCGAAGACTACATCCGGACCGCCAAGGCCAAAGGCCTGTCGCCGTCTCGCGTAGTGTTCGTACACGGCCTGCGCAACGCGCTGATTCCGGTACTGACCGTGGTCGGCCTGCAAGTCGGCACATTGCTGGCCGGTGCGGTCCTGACCGAAACCATTTTCTCGTGGCCCGGCATCGGCAAATGGCTGATCGAAGCCATTGGCGCACGGGATTATCCCGTGGTGCAAAACGGCATCCTGTTAATCGCCTGCCTGGTGATTCTGGTGAACTTCATCGTGGACATCCTCTACGGCTTCGCCAACCCACGCATCCGTCACCAGCGCTGAGATCATGACCATGACCACTCCAGCTTCAACTACAAATCAAGCGGTAACAGTCGATCAAAGCCTGCTGTACCCGTCCCCGTACAAAGAATTCTGGCAAGCGTTCTCCAAGAACAAAGGCGCCGTCGCCGGCCTGATGTTCATGTTGCTGGTGATCTTCTGCGCGATCTTCGCGCCGTGGGTCTCGCCACATAACCCAAGCGAGCAATACCGTGACTTCCTGCTGACCCCGCCGTCCTGGCTGGAAGGCGGGCAAATCCAGTTCCTGCTCGGCACCGATGAACTGGGCCGCGACCTGCTATCGCGCCTGATCAACGGTTCGCGCCTGTCCCTGCTGATCGGCTTGTCGTCGGTGGTGATGTCGCTGATCCCGGGCATCCTGCTCGGTCTGTTCGCCGGCTTCTTCCCGCGCATCCTTGGCCCGACCATCATGCGTCTGATGGACATCATGCTGGCCCTGCCCTCGCTGCTGCTGGCCGTGGCGATTGTCGCCATCCTCGGCCCTGGCCTGATCAACACCATCATTGCCATCGCCGTCGTTTCGTTGCCGTCCTATGTTCGTCTGACCCGCGCTGCGGTGATGGGCGAGCTGAACCGCGACTACGTGACCGCCGCGCGCCTGGCCGGTGCCGGTCTGCCACGCCTGATGTTCGTCACCGTGCTGCCCAACTGCATGGCGCCGCTGATCGTTCAGGCCACCCTGAGTTTCTCCTCGGCGATTCTCGATGCCGCAGCCCTTGGCTTCCTGGGCCTTGGCGTACAACCGCCAACCCCTGAGTGGGGCACCATGCTGGCTTCGGCTCGCGACTACATCGAACGCGCCTGGTGGGTAGTAAGCCTGCCTGGTTTGACCATTTTGCTCAGCGTGCTGGCAATCAACTTGATGGGCGACGGCCTGCGCGATGCGCTGGACCCGAAACTCAAGAACGCCGCCTGAGGAGATTCAAATGTCACTGTTAGAAATCAAGAATCTCAACGTTCGCTTCGGCGACAAGAACGCCGTTCCGGTGGTCGACGGGCTCGACATTTCCGTGGACAAAGGCGAAGTGCTGGCCATCGTTGGCGAGTCGGGTTCGGGTAAATCCGTGACCATGATGGCGCTGATGGGCCTGATCGAGCATCCGGGGATCGTCACCGCCGACGCCCTGAATTTCGACGGCAAGAACATGCTCAAGCTCAGCAACCGTCAGCGTCGGCAAATCGTCGGCAAAGACCTGGCCATGGTCTTCCAGGACCCGATGACCGCGCTGAACCCGAGCTACACCGTCGGTTTCCAGATCGAAGAAGTGCTGCGCCTGCACCTGAAAATGTCCGGCAAGCAAGCGCGCAAACGCGCCATCGAACTGTTGGAAAAAGTGGAAATCCCGGGCGCCGTCAGCCGTATGGACGCCTACCCGCATCAACTGTCGGGCGGTATGAGCCAGCGTGTTGCGATCGCCATGGCGATTGCCGGCGAGCCCAAACTGCTGATCGCCGACGAACCGACCACAGCTTTGGACGTGACGATTCAGGCGCAGATCATGGACCTGCTGCTGGCGTTGCAGAAAGAGCAGAACATGGGCCTGGTGCTGATCACTCACGACCTCGCGGTCGTTGCCGAAACTGCCCAGCGTGTGTGCGTGATGTACGCCGGCCAGGCCGTAGAAGTCGGTCATGTGCCACAACTGTTCGACATTCCGGCGCACCCGTACAGCGAAGCGCTGCTCAAGGCGATTCCGGAACACAGCCTCGGCGCCTCACGGCTGTCGACATTGCCGGGCATCGTTCCCGGTCGTTACGACCGTCCGCAAGGCTGCCTGCTGTCGCCGCGCTGCCCGTATGTGCAGGACAGCTGCCGTGCGCAGCGTCCGACCCTTGACCCGAAAAGCAACAGCCTCGCCCGCTGCTTCTACCCGCTGAACCAGGAGGTGGCGTAATGGCCGTCGTACTTACCGCCCGCGACCTCACGCGTCACTACGAAGTGTCCCGCGGCCTGTTCAAGGGCCATGCGACCGTACGCGCCCTGAACGGTGTGTCGTTCGAACTGGAAGCCGGCAAGACCCTCGCTGTCGTGGGCGAGTCCGGTTGCGGCAAATCCACCCTGGCCCGCGCCCTGACGCTGATCGAAGAGCCGTCTTCCGGCTCCTTGAAAATCGCCGGGCAGGAAGTCGCCGGGGCTGACAAGGCTCAACGCAAACAACTGCGCAAAGACGTGCAGATGGTGTTCCAGAGCCCGTACGCCTCGTTGAACCCTCGGCAGAAAGTCGGTGATCAACTCGCCGAGCCGCTGCTGATCAACACCAGCCTCAGCGCAGCCGAGCGTCGCGAAAAAGTGCAGGCGATGATGAAGCAGGTGGGTCTGCGCCCTGAGCATTACCAGCGCTATCCGCACATGTTCTCCGGCGGTCAGCGCCAGCGGATCGCCCTCGCCCGCGCCATGATGCTGCAGCCTAAAGTGCTGGTGGCGGACGAACCGACCTCGGCGCTGGACGTGTCGATCCAGGCGCAGGTGCTGAACCTGTTCATGGACCTGCAGCAAGAGTTCAACACCGCCTACGTGTTCATCTCGCACAACCTGGCTGTGGTGCAACACGTTGCCGATGACGTGATGGTGATGTACCTCGGTCGCCCGGTGGAAATGGGCCCGAAGAACGACATCTACGAGCGTCCTCTGCACCCGTACACCCAGGCGTTGCTGTCGGCCACCCCGACCATTCACCCGGACCCGAACAAGCCGAAGATCAAGATCGTCGGCGAGTTGCCCAACCCGTTGAACCCGCCGTCGGGCTGCGCTTTCCACAAGCGTTGCCCGTACGCGACCGACCGTTGCAAAACCGAAGAGCCAGCCCTGCGCCCTCTCGATAACCGCCAGGTGGCTTGCCACTACGCCGAGCAATTCCTCGACGGCGCGGCATAACAGCGGGCTGAAAAAACCTGTAGGAGCGAGCCTGCCCGCGATGGAGTGTCAGCCAACACGGCTGTTACTGATACTCCATCGCGAGCAGGCTCGCTCCTGCAAGGGATAGGTGTTCTGTTCAAAAACCTCTTCTGGTTCGATTGCGCGTCAATCGGGTCGAAGGGGTTTTATTTTGCCTGCTACTCAGGCCCCTTCTTCCTCATCACTGTCCGGCTCGTCGGTGGTCGTATCATCATCGTCCGCGCTGCCGCCCTGCCCCTGATCACCGGGCTCTGATTCGGACTTGGCAATCATCATGCCGGTGTGCGTCATCTGCCCGCTCGATGCCTGGCTTTCGTGATCCTCACACTCGGCCCAGACCGCCGAACTGCCGAGGGCCAGCATCAGCAAAACCTTCAACAGCAGCACAACGCGTAGCAACCTGTTCATAGTCGATTCCATCCTTTTGCAGGTGAAACATCTGTACCTGTCTGGCGCTCTTTGAAATCTAGTTCCGATCAGCCGGGCTCTCCAGATAGGACGCTAACGAAGAGACGGAATGCGATGGCTTTAGAGATTGGTTGTGAATATGGCCTATAACCAAACCCGCTAACACGATGCTTTTCTGTAGGAGCCAGCTTGCTGGCGATGGTCGTTAACGATAACGCGCGCTGTCAGGATTAACGCGGCGTTCTCTGGTCCATCGCCAGCAAGCTGGCTCCTACAGGGGGGATTTGTGTCGGGCATTAAAAAACCCCGGTGCTTTCGCTACCGGGGCTTTTGGTTTTGCAGCTCAGCGCTTAGTGGTGCTCACGCGTCGCACGGAATTTCACGTCCGGCCAGCGCTCTTCCATCAACGCCAGGTTGACGCGGGTCGGCGCCAGGTAGGTCAGGTGACCACCGCCATCGACCGCGAGGTTTTCCACGGCCTTGACCCGGAACTCCTCGAACTTCTTCTTATCGTCGCAATCGATCCAGCGCGCGGAGTACACGGTGATCGGCTCGTAGGAGCACTCAACCTTGTATTCCTCTTTCAAGCGGCTGGCGACCACGTCGAACTGCAGCACACCGACGGCGCCGAGGATGATGTCGTTGCTGCGCTCAGGGAAGAACACCTGGGTCGCGCCTTCTTCGGCCAATTGCTGCAAGCCTTGGCGCAGTTGCTTGGATTTCAGCGGATCACGCAGACGCACGCGACGGAACAGTTCCGGGGCGAAGTGCGGGATACCGGTGAAGCCCAGGACTTCGCCTTCGGTGAAGGTGTCGCCGATCTGGATGGTGCCGTGGTTGTGCAGGCCGATGATGTCGCCGGCAAACGCTTCTTCCAGTTGCTCACGCTCGGAGGAGAAGAACGTCAGGGCATCGCCGATCCGCACGTCCTTGCCGGTGCGCACGTGGCGCATCTTCATGCCTTTTTCGTACTTGCCGGAGCAAATGCGCATGAAGGCGATACGGTCGCGGTGTTTCGGGTCCATGTTCGCCTGGATCTTGAACACGAAGCCGCTGAATTTCTCTTCGACCGGCTCCACGGTGCGCTCGTTGGCGACACGGGCCAGCGGTTTCGGTGCCCAGTTGACCACGGCGTCGAGCACGTGATCGACACCGAAGTTGCCCAGTGCGGTACCGAAGAACACCGGGGTCAGTTGGCCGTCGAGGAATTCCTGCTGGTTGAATTCGTGGCAGGCGCCCTGAACCAGTTCCAGTTGATCAACGAAGCGATCGTACTCGTCGCCCAAGTGCGCGCGGGCTTCATCGGAGTCGAGCTTTTCGATGATTTTCACATCGGTGCGCTCGTGGCCGTGGCCGGCGGTGTACACGATGATGTAGTCGTCGGCGAGGTGATAAACGCCTTTGAAATCGCGGTAGCAACCGATCGGCCAGGTGATCGGCGCAGCCTTGATCTTCAGGACCGCTTCGATTTCGTCGAGCAGTTCGATCGGGTCGCGGATGTCACGGTCGAGTTTGTTGATGAAGCTGACAATCGGCGTGTCACGCAGACGGCAAACGTCCATCAGCGCGATGGTCCGTGGCTCTACACCCTTACCGCCGTCGAGGACCATCAATGCCGAGTCCACCGCCGTCAGGGTGCGGTAGGTATCTTCGGAGAAGTCTTCGTGGCCCGGGGTGTCGAGCAGGTTGATCATGTGATCGCGATACGGGAACTGCATGACCGACGTGGTAATCGAGATACCCCGCTGCTTTTCCATTTCCATCCAGTCGGAGGTGGCATGGCGGTCGGACTTGCGAGACTTCACCGTGCCGGCAACCGCAATCGCCTTGCCCATCAGCAAGAGCTTCTCGGTGATGGTGGTTTTACCGGCATCGGGGTGGGAAATAATGGCGAAAGTGCGGCGTTTCGCGACTTCGGCGGCCTGTTTGGTCATGGGAAATCGCCTGGCGGTGATTCAAAAAAGGGCGGCGAGTATAGCGCAAACCGACCGCCACGGACCACCGCCCGCCCGGACGCGCGGACTTTTGTAGGAGCCGGCTTGCCGGCGATTGGGGCCGTACGCCTTGCGGTGATCTCTCGGCCCTCATCGCCGGCAAGCCGGCTCCTACAGGGTTGCGTTATGGCATCGAACGGGGGCGTGTTCGGTCATCAAGGGTGGCTATCTGCTGCTAATTATGGAACCTTTTAAAAGGTGGAGGCGTCCACTCCCCTGTTACGGCACTCGTCCCAGGGGCTTAAAAATCAGCAAGTTAGCCTGACGAGGCTGCGCTTATGGCTCGATTCATGTCCCTTCGCGGGCATAGAACGCGCTGCTTCTCGCGAACGCTTACTTCGGCAGCCAGGACTGGCATTGCCACACGAAGCTGCGTTCGCCGACAAAGAAAAAAGGAGTCCGCCTGTGGCTATTCGCTATGGCAAAGGGCTGACAGGAGGTGCGGTTGTCGTCGCCCTTCTGGCCCTGCTGGTCCACTGGATTGGCATCAACACGATCGAACAGTACCGCGACGATTTGTTGTTTTACCTGCAAGCTCATCTGATTCTCGTCCTCGCCTCCATGCTGGCCGCCCTTGTTGTGGGCATACCCGCCGGTATCTTCCTCAGCCGTCCGACCATGGTGGGACGCGCCGAACGCTTCATGCAGATCTTCAACATCGGCAACACCGTGCCGCCACTTGCCGTACTGGCCATTGCCCTGGGGATTCTGGGCATCGGCAGCGGCCCCGCGATCTTCGCCCTGTTCCTCGCCTCGCTGTTGCCGATCGTGCGCAACACCTATGAAGGCCTGAAAAATGTTCAGGGCTCCCTCAAGGAAGCGGCCGTCGGCATCGGCATGACGCCGACTCAAGTGCTGTGGCGGGTTGAACTGCCGAACGCCGTGCCGATCATCATCGGCGGTGTGCGTGTGGCGCTGGCGATCAACGTCGGTACTGCACCGCTGGCGTTCCTGATTGGCGCCAACAGTCTGGGCAGCCTGATTTTCCCCGGCATCGCCCTGAACAATCAGCCGCAACTGCTGCTCGGCGCGGCCTGCACCGCCCTGCTGGCCTTGCTGCTCGACGGCCTGGTGACACTCGCCAGCCGCCTCTGGCTCGAACGCGGCTTGCGCCCGTCTTAAGCCTCGGCAAAGGAATAATCATGAAGACATCAAGCTTTTTACTAGGCTGCGTTCTGCTGTTCTCGGGAATCGCCCAAGCCGCTGAAAAACCGGTGATCCGCATCGGCGCCCGGGTGTTCACCGAACAAACCCTGCTCGCGGAAATCACCTCCCAGTACCTGCGCACCAAGGGTTACGACACCCAGGTGACTGGCGGTCTGGGCAGCAACCTCGCTCGCAGCGCCCACGAAAGTGGCCAACTGGACCTGATGTGGGAATACACCGGCGTGTCGCTGGTGGCCTACAACCATGTCACCGAAAAACTCGACAGCGCTCAGTCCTACGCCAAGGTGAAAGAACTCGACGCGAAAAAAGGCCTGGTCTGGCTGACCCCGTCGAAGTTCAGCAACACCTACGCCCTGGCCCTGCCGGAAAAAACCGCGAAGGCCTACCCGCAGATCAACACCATCAGCGAGCTGAACACGGTGATGCAGGCTGAGGCGAAGACTAATCACCTGGTCGCGCTGGACACCGAGTTCGCCAACCGCTCCGATGGTCTGGACGGCATGGTCGACCTCTACAGCATGAACCTGACGCGCAAAAACATCCGCCAGATGGATGCAGGCCTGGTCTACACCGCCCTGCGCAATGGCCAGGTGTTCGCCGGTCTGGTCTACACCACCGACGGTCGCTTGAACGCCTTCAAGTTGAAACTGCTTGAAGACGACAAGCACTACTTCCCGGACTACACCGCCGCGCCGGTGGTGCGTCAGGTTTACCTCGATGCCCACCCGCAACTGGCGCAAGAGATCAAGCCGCTGGCCGAGCTGTTCGATGACGAAACCATGCGCCAGCTCAACGCGCGGGTCGATGTCGATCACGAAAGTCCTTCATCCGTTGCCGCCGACTTCCTGCGCCAGCACCCCATCAACTAAGGAGGAAAAGTCATGGAATTTCTCAACGCCTTTTCCCATCTCGACTGGCCGTTGGTGCTGCACCTGACCTGGCAGCACATCACCCTGGTCGGCATCGCCGTGACCCTGGCGATTCTGGTCGGCGTGCCGCTGGGCATTCTGATGACGCGTTTCCCGACGCTCGCCGGCCCGTTGCAAGCCAGCGCCACGGTGCTGCTGACCGTGCCGTCAATTGCACTGTTTGGCCTGCTGCTGCCGTTCTACTCCAAATTCGGCCAGGGCCTGGGGCCGATGCCCGCGATCACGGCAGTGTTTCTGTACTCGTTGCTGCCGATCATGCGTAACACCTACCTCGCCCTGACCGGCGTCGAACCGGGCATTCGCGAAGCCGCACGCGGCATCGGCATGACCTTCGGCCAGCGCCTGCGCATGGTCGAACTGCCCATCGCCGTGCCGGTGATCCTCGCCGGCGTGCGCACCGCCGTGGTCATGAACATCGGTGTCATGACCATCGCCGCGACCATCGGCGCCGGTGGCCTCGGTGTCCTCATTCTCGCTTCCATCAGCCGCAGCGACATGTCGATGCTGATCGTCGGCGCCGTGCTGGTCAGCCTGCTGGCCATCTTCGCCGACCTGCTTCTGCAATGGCTGCAACGCACGCTGACTCCAAAAGGACTGCTCAAATGATCGAACTTCAAAACCTCAGCAAGACTTTCCAAAGCAACGGCAAAGATGTGAAAGCCGTGGACTCGGTCAGCCTGACCGTCAATGAAGGCGAAATCTGTGTGTTCCTCGGGCCATCGGGCTGCGGCAAGAGCACCACGCTGAAGATGATCAACCGCCTGATCAAGCCGACCTCGGGCAAGATCCTGATCAACGGCGAAGACACCACCGACCTCGACGAAGTGACCCTGCGTCGCAACATCGGTTACGTGATCCAGCAGATCGGCCTGTTTCCGAACATGACCATCGAGGAAAACATCACCATCGTTCCGCGCCTGCTGGGCTGGGACAAACAGAAGTGCCACGACCGCGCCCGCGAGTTGATGAGCATGATCAAGCTTGAACCCAAGCAATATTTGAATCGTTATCCGCGCGAATTGTCCGGTGGTCAGCAGCAACGGATCGGCGTGATTCGCGCACTGGCGGCGGATGCACCGTTGCTGTTGATGGATGAACCGTTCGGCGCGGTCGACCCGATCAACCGCGAGATGATCCAGAACGAGTTCTTCGAGATGCAACGGGCGCTGAACAAGACCGTGATCATGGTCAGCCACGACATCGACGAAGCGATCAAGCTGGGCGACAAGATTGCAATCTTCCGCGCCGGCAAGCTGTTGCAGATCGATCACCCGGACACGCTGCTGGCGCACCCGGCGGACGACTTTGTCAGCAACTTCGTCGGCCAGGACAGCACGCTCAAGCGTTTGCTGCTGGTGAAGGCTGAAGACGCGGCGGACAACGCACCGTCCGTCAGCCCGGAGACGCCGGTGGCTGAAGCGCTGGAGTTGATGGATGAACATGACCGGCGTTATGTCGTGGTCACGGACGGTGAGAACAAGGCGCTCGGTTATGTACGACGTCGCGACCTGCACCGTCAGACCGGGGCTTGCGCGCAGTACCTGCGTGAGTTCAATGCCACGGCAGCGTACGACGAGCATTTGCGCATCCTGTTGTCGCGGATGTACGAGTTCAACCGCTCCTGGTTGCCGGTGATGGATGCCGAGCGGGTGTTTTTGGGGGAAGTGACGCAGGAATCGATTGCGGCCTATCTGAGCTCAGGACGCTCACGGGGCATGAAAACCAATATCGTGTCGCCGGCCGAGGCAGTCGCCTGACAGCCTGAATCGCTGGGTAAACATGCAAAACCTGTGGGAGCGAGCCTGCTCGCGATAGCACCTTGTCAGCCAACGAAGATGTTGAATTTGAAATTGCCATCGCGAGCAGGCTCGCTCCCACAAAAACCGCACAGCCTGTGACCGGAAAAAAATATCAACACCTGCCTCGGCAAGCGGCCTCCAAAAAGGTCCGCCGAAACAGTCAAAAAATCACTCAGCCGTCCTTTTCGCAGCTATCGTCGCCGATGTTGACGCCATCGCAGTTGTCTTTGAGTTGGCAGACATAAGCGTCGAACGTGCAGGTATTTTTAACACTTCAGATTTCCTCGGGAACATCGGCCTGTCATCTGTGTCGAGTACAAGGAGAGCTGGCGGCAACGTGCGTCAGACAAGTGCAAAAACGCGACATTTTTTGTTGATCTCAAGCCCCTCACGCCCTAAAGTTCGCGCCGAACGTCCATGCTGGAAACGATCCATCCGGCTCAAGTACTGACGACGAGACAGCAAGGCCAAGGGAAAGCACCGCTTCCCATGGCCTTTTTGCTTTCGGCGACATGCCTTGGGAAGTAGGCGAACCAAAGTGGGGATACGGAGGACGTTCAGGAGGGTGTGTCATCAATGAAATCACGAGTGCGCCGGAGCCTGCTTTTGCGCAGGGCAAGGCGCGAGGCCCGCGGTTTGGTTGTTCCAAATAAGGGACGAGCAACGCAGCCCTGCGCAAAAGCAGGCCCGGCCCTTCGGGTTGTGCCTGAGCGCGCGCCATGCTGCGTTGCAGGCCTTGCGAAGGGAATGACCATTAGCGGCGGCCTGCGCCTTGCCTGGCACGCGCTCAGGCGCAACGCACTCGCGATTTCATTGATGACACACCCTCGCACCCATTGATTAATCTAGTTTGCCAGTAGGAGTTCCCAGCATGTCGATCAACGTCGAAGACTATTTCGCGCGCGATACCTTTCAGAAAATGAAGGCTTTCGCCGACAAACAAGAAACCCCGTTCGTGGTTATCGACACCGCGATGATCAGCCAGGCCTATGACGACCTGCGCGCCGGTTTCGAATTCGCCAAGGTCTACTACGCCGTCAAGGCCAACCCGGCCGTCGAAATCATCGACCTGCTCAAAGAGAAAGGCTCGAACTTCGACATCGCCTCGATCTACGAGCTCGATAAAGTGATGAACCAGGGCGTCGGCCCGGATCGCATCAGCTACGGCAACACCATCAAGAAATCCAAGGACATCCGCTACTTCTACGAGAAGGGCGTGCGTCTGTATGCCACCGACTCCGAAGCCGACCTGCGCAACATCGCCAAGGCTGCACCGGGTTCGAAAGTCTACGTGCGCATCCTCACCGAAGGCTCGACCACTGCCGATTGGCCTTTGTCGCGCAAATTCGGCTGCCAGACCGACATGGCCATGGACCTGCTGATCCTCGCTCGCGACCTGGGCCTGGTGCCTTACGGCATCTCGTTCCACGTCGGCTCGCAACAGCGCGACATCAGCGTCTGGGACGCAGCGATCGCCAAGGTCAAAGTGATCTTCGAGCGCCTGAAAGAAGAAGACGGCATCCACCTGAAGCTGATCAACATGGGCGGTGGCTTCCCGGCCAACTACATCACCCGCACCAACAGCCTGGAAACCTACGCTGAAGAAATCATCCGTTTCCTCAAGGAAGACTTCGGCGACGACCTGCCGGAAATCATCCTGGAACCGGGCCGTTCGTTGATCGCCAACGCCGGCATCCTGGTCAGTGAAGTGGTGTTGGTCGCACGCAAATCCCGCACCGCCGTCGAGCGCTGGGTGTACACGGATGTGGGCAAGTTCTCCGGCCTGATCGAAACCATGGACGAAGCCATCAAGTTCCCGATCTGGACCGAAAAGAAAGGCGAAGTGGAAGAAGTGGTTATCGCCGGCCCGACCTGCGACAGCGCCGACATCATGTACGAGAACTACAAGTACGGTTTGCCGCTGAACCTGGCGATCGGTGATCGTTTGTACTGGCTGTCGACCGGTGCGTACACCACCAGCTACAGCGCCGTCGAGTTCAATGGCTTCCCGCCGCTGAAGTCGTTCTACGTGTAATACCGCTTGCTGTAACAACAGAAGGTCCATGACATGTCATGGACCTTTTTTTATGCCCGGGACCAGTACCGCATTTGTTCAGCCATCGACTTGACCTCTTCCAGCACATGCTCGACCTGCGCCAGAGCGCAGTTCAATTGCGAGAGTTTAATAGTCGGCCTGACGTTACGTAATTCAAGCTCAGCTACCGTCAGAAAGTGCTGCATTGCATAGAGGAAGTCGCTCAGATTGTGAATCGCCGAGCAGGCCTCTGTCTTGATCGCGAACAGTTCACGCAGATGCTCGTTCGCCCGCGCCTGACGCGCCTGTGCAGAATCGCCTGGACTGGCAGCGCCACTCAGCCCGGGCAGGCCTGATCCGCCATCCACGTACCAGGCTTCAAGTCGGGAATAGCGCGAGTGGCACTCACAGGATTTCAACGTCAACGACCGGAAAAACCGCTCGAACACGTTCTGGATATCATTGTGCAATTCCTGCGGCACAGCCTTGAAGTCCAACAGTGCAGACTTGGTACGACCCAGGCGCAGAGAAAGCTCGAAAGCCAGGCCGTCGACATCACTGGGAGGAAACCAGATCCACCACTGCGATCGGGACAGGCTGAATAATTTGTAGTTCACGGAGCTGATACTGAAAGAGCGGCCTTGCTTGTGCGACAGTTTGGCCAGTATTTGGCACTCCACGGTAAACACCTCGATGGAGTGCAAGTTCTCATCACACACCTTACCCAGCGCCGAAATATCAGCCTCAAGCCGTTCCAGATAACCGGTACTGAATGAAGCCAGCACTTTAAGACGCTCGGCGTCAGGTCCTGTCGTCGGCACATGTCCCTGACGCTGCAAGTTGTCCGAATGGCTTTTCAGTTGATCCAGCGTGGCGGGAAGTGCGCGGAGGAAATCGAAGTATTTTTTCAACGCAACGAAATGCGTCTTCGCAAGCAAAAACTCATACATGGCAAATAACCTGATGACACTGACGAAGGCCAGCGTGGAGAGCTGTCACTGATCACTATCAGGCAAGGGTCGCCATGCTCGATGAAAGCCACCCCTGCCATCAGTGAATGCTGGCGTTACGGCCGTGAAATTGGCGTCAGGAAGCCAATGAACTGGCTCGCTTCTTTAATGGCCCTGGCACTGCGCGTCGCGACATCACCCGCCGTATCGCCCTCCATGACCGTCAGGAATTGCTTGAATGCAGCAACAGCCAGCTTGTACTCGCCCACATAACGCTGGCGTTGGTCGTCCAGCGCATGAATCAAGTGGATAAACTCGATCTTGCCCACCGACTGATCGATATCCCGGTCTTTGAGCGCAATCTTTCGACCAAGCTCATTGACCTTGTCCTGAAGCTTGTTGCTTTCATGGATCATGTTGATGAAGGTGATGCCTGCGTTGATATCGGCCATGGCTTTCTTCAGTTCATCGATCGCAAACATCACGATCTGAGCTTGCGGCGGCGCCATGCCCAGCTCTTTGAGCTTGTCGATGGTCAAGGCAATGTCTTTGCCAATTTTCTCGATACCGGCTTTTTCGATTGCGCTGATTGCCTCGGACAAAACCTTGAGCTCACGTTGAAGCTTGACCTGAGTCTCGCTCAACGCTTGTTTGGACTCTTTGGCATCGAGTTGGTCTTTTTCCAGGCCAGCGATGTAACCCAATGTGGTACGTCGGTCATACCCGTCGCTGATGTTGGCCAGGCGAATACTCACTTTGCTCGCCTCGCTGCGCGTGATGGCGAGCATTTTTTTCAATGCCGCAATGAGATCCTCTTCAATCTCGTCGAACTCCTCTGAACCCTCAACGGCACCGGTCAATTCCTTTTCAAGCGCCACTAACTTACGAACCTTGGACTCCAGGTCCATCTTGCTGTTGAGGCTCGATTCACGCAGATCCCGGGCTGCGGCACCGACATCGCCGAGTAATCTTTGAAAGCGATCGAATACTCCCGGCAAGTAATTGAGCCGGATAAAAAGGGCTTCGGCCGCGACAGCATCGTCACGCATCGCGTGATGGCTGTCCTTCAGAACCTGAAGATTCGGCTCCGGGTAGTTCTGCTTGATGGAAAAAGTTGTCATTCTGGGTACCGCCCTTCCTTGGTCCTGGTTGTATTCCCGATCCGCTTCCTTGAACACTTCGATCAAGAGGTCCGCATCATTGTGGATTTGCACCCAAGGGCCGACGACCTCTCGGAATGACGACATGAAGCGCCTCAAACTCAGCGCATCGGTGATGCCCAACATGGCGTTCGACGATTCATCGACGTACCGATGCATGACATTCCAGACGTGTATGAGATTCTGCGTGGCCAGATCAGCATCAATGGCGATGACGGTCAGGTTTTGCAGATCCTGTTCGACACGCTTTAACGAACCGAGGGTCTGGTTCATGTTTCTCAGGACTTCAATGTCTTTGTCCTGCGCCGCGTTCAGTTCCTTGCGTACGGCTCGTACCGCCTCCGCTTCGACACCGTAGTAAATAGCCATTCCCAAGCCGAAAAGATTCAACCCGGCTGCCGAGCCCAGCGCCTTGTCGACCAACGCCTGGTATTGGGTATTCTTTTCCAGAATCTCTTCGGCACGACGGGCGATGACTTCATCGAGTTTCTTGACTTCCGCTGGATAGGAATTGGTTTGAATCAATGCCACGCGCAACTTGATACCTGGAAGCACTTTTTCACGCAGGTCATAACCAAACTTGTCCAGATCGGTTTTTATACCCCGGACACTCACCAGATTGGATGCAACCCTGTCGAATATTTTACCCAGGTAAAACTTCATGTCCGGAATCGTATCCGCATCAAGTTCTATACCGGGAAATTTATCGCCCAGTTCAAGTTGCAACTTTTTCAGTTGCTCCAGTGTTTTGACATTGTACTTTTCAAGCAATGGACCGGACTTCAGATCAAGGTAGACCTCTTCCATGTCTTCGCCGTAGCGCTGCATGCTTGCGCCAAACAGCTTCAGTTCGGTCCCGGTGATCATGATGCGTTCGCGCAGCGGTGACCAGCGCCTGGCGTGATCACGAGTTTCGACAAACGTCTTCAGGAAATCGGCGGCCCTGAGACCGGCACCGCCATCCTGGCCCGCACCGAATCGCAGATAGTCGGTGACATCCTTCAATGTATACGGAAGGGCCAAGCCTGCGGCTTCATACTTGCGCAGATCAATGATCTGTTTTTTTGTCAGTAACAAACCGGCTTCACGCGTCACATTGTCCGCATCCGCGCTGGACGCATCGGACAGGATCTTTGGAACTTCGGTTGCAAACTCGGTAATTTTCTCGTAGTTCGCCCCCCGTAAAGAGTTCTCCCACAATGTGTCATTGCTCATAACTACTCCATTAACTATAGGCATGAATATATTTAAATAATTTAAAGCAGATCGTAACAGCGCACTGTCAAATCCAATTTAACTGCGCCGAACAAAAGACTAATCCACTTATAAAAGTTCTGTCAAAGAAACCCTGAGGGGCATATATAAGAAAAGAATACAAACCTGCGAAACAACCCACTTCATGTTTATATGAAGCGTCTTTCAGGTTCGACCGAACAGTGTTTGTTCGTGATGGGCAAACTCCTCAGCCAAACACTTGAGCGCAGGGTCGGACGCTTCGCGCAAGCGTTGGACACTGACCCGCAGGAACCGCTGATTGCCGTTGACCATCGCCTGGCGCAACCAGGCCATTCCTTCGTCAAGCCTGCCCTGCTCCACCAAAACCGCGCCATGACTGAACTGCCCGCGAAAATCCCCGGCATCGGCCGAACGTCGATACCACTCGCGTGCGCCTTGCAGATCCGCGGGGCAAATCCGTCCTTCCTCCAGGTAACGCCCAAGCAGGTTCATCGACTTCGCATGGCCCAGCTCCGCAGCGCAGCGATAAAAACTCAGCGCTTGCGGCTGATCTTCGGTCACCCCGCGCCCGGTCGCCAGCAGGTTGGCGTAGTTGTACATCGCCCAATCCAGTCCGGCTTCAGCGCCGACGCGATAATGCTGCGCTGCAACTGAAGCATCTGCCGCACAACCCCAGCCATGTTCATGACAGCGACCGAGCATGTTGCGCGCCATCAGGTGCCCGCGCTGAGCGGCTATCTCGAACCAGCGCAGCGCCAGCGGTTGATCCATCGCGATGCCCTGTCCGTCCAGCAGAATCTGGCCGAGCAAGGCTTGCGCGTCGAGCACGCCTTCGCGGGCAGCGATCAGGATTGCCTGAGCAGCACGCGCAGGACTTTCCTCAAGCATGGCTTTGAGGTGATCGCCGTCGAGCACTTCCTCGCGGCGCAGTTGAAAACTCATACCTCGACCCAGCGACGCAACAGGTTGTGATACGTGCCGGTCAGGCGGATCAGTGAAGGGTGGTCGGGCATGTCCTGCGTCAGTTGCTGGATCGCACCGTCCATCTCGAACAGCAGGGCGCGCTGGCTGTCTTCGCGGACCAGGCTTTGGGTCCAGAAGAATGAGGCGAACCGTGTACCACGGGTGACGGCATTGACCTTGTGCAGGCTGGTGCCGGGGTACAAGACCATGTCGCCGGCCGGCAACTTCACGCGCTGGGTGCCGTAGGTGTCCTGGATTTCCAGTTCGCCGCCGTCGTAGTCCTCCGGCTCACTGAAGAACAGGGTCGACGACAAATCCGTGCGCACACGCTCGATGCTGCCTTTGGGCTGGCGCACGGCGTTGTCGATATGAAAATCGAAACTGCCGCCCGCTGTGTAACAGTTCAGCAACGGAGGAAAGACCTTGTGCGGTAACGCCGCTGACATGAACTGCGGATTTTTCCACAACCGTTCCAGCATCGCCGCGCCGACTTCCTTGGCCAGTGGATGACCTTCCGGCAGTTGCAGGTTGTGTTTGGCCTTGGCCGACTGGTAGCCGGCGGTGATCTTGCCATCGGCCCAATCCGCCTGTTCCAGAGCCTCGCGGATGCGCTGCACTTCTTCTTTAGTGAACAAGCCGGGAATGTGCAGCAGCATGAGGACCACCTGAAGGCAAAGGGGCGTCAATGGTATTGATTCTTATTGACGCTGTAAAACCCCCATGACGAATGAAACAGCAAAAACCGTAAGGGTAAATTGTAAAGAATGTAAATTCAGTGCGAATAGAAACGTTTCGCAATTGATACATAGACGCGTCTACCCTATATTCCGCGGCCTCAAATCCTTGGGGAGGGGAATTCACATGTCACGCCAACAACCACAATTACCTGTCAATTCAC
Source organism: Pseudomonas sp. PDM01 (assembly GCF_014852325.1). NCBI lineage: Bacteria > Pseudomonadati > Pseudomonadota > Gammaproteobacteria > Pseudomonadales > Pseudomonadaceae > Pseudomonas > Pseudomonas sp. PDM01. The sequence goes on along the minus strand of NZ_JACVBK010000007.1, from coordinate 76,315 downwards.
CGCGTTTGCTCGCTTCTGCGATTGGCGTGGCAATCACCGCCGGCTCTGCGGGGCATATGGTTTTCGCGGCCGAAAAGACCGAAAAAGCGCCGAACAATGCGATTTCCCTGGACGCCACTGCCATCACCGGCGAAACACAGGACGATACCTCCTACAAGACCGATACCTCGGCCAACAAGAAATACACCGCACCGCTGCGTGAAACGCCGAAAAGTGTCACCGTGATTCCGCAGCAGGTGATCCGCGACACAGGCGCTACCAGCCTGGTCGACGCCTTGCGCACGACACCCGGCATCACCTTCGGTGCTGGCGAAGGCGGTAACCCGGCGGGCGACCGTCCGATCATTCGTGGCTTCAGCGCTGAAAGCGACACGTTCGTCGACGGCATGCGCGACCCGGCGTCCCAGAGCCGCGAAATCTTCAACGTTGAATCGATCGAAGTCAGCAAAGGTCCGGGGTCGGCCTACACCGGCGCCGGCTCCACCGGTGGCAGCCTGAACCTGGTGAGCAAGACCGCCAAACTGGGCAGTTTCTACAATGGCGGCTTCACCTGGGGCTCGGATCAGACCAAGCGCACCACACTCGACCTGAACCAGCAGATGACCGACACCTCGGCCTTCCGCCTGAACCTGATGAAACACGAAGCCAATGTCGCCGGCCGTGACACCGTGGACGTCAGCCGCTGGGGTGTCGCGCCGACGTTCGCCTTCGGCCTGGGCACCGATACCCGCATGACCCTCGGTTACTACCACGTTGAAACCGACGACATGCCGGACTACGGCATTCCGCTGACCCTGAACCCGGCCCGCAGCAAGTACAACGTCGACAAACCAGTGCATGTCGATCGCGACAACTTCTACGGCGTCACCAGCCGCGACTTCCGCGAAACCACCAATGACAGCGGCACCTTCAAGATCGAGCACGATCTGAATGAAGACCTGACCGTGTCCAACAGCTTCCGCATGTCCCGTTCGACGCTGGACTACATCGTCACCAACCCGGACGACAGCAAGGGCAACGTCGCCAAGGGCAGTGTGTACCGTGGCGCCAAGAGCCGTAATTCGACGTCCAGCGGCTGGATCAACCAGACCGACCTGAGCGCCAAGTTCGACACTGGCACCATCGCACACAGCCTGGTCACCGGTATTGAGTTCTCTTATCAAGACACCCACAACCGCCCTTACATCCTGACTTCGGCCGCCAGCGGCACGACGTGCAACACTGCACTCTTCCGCTCCGGCGACTGCACCAGCCTGTACAACCCGACGCCTGGGGATACCTGGAACGGCAAGATCACCGACAGCGCCGCGTTCACCGACACTGACACCAAAACCGCCGCGGCCTACGTGTTCGACACGCTGAAGTTCAACGATCAATGGTCCCTGAACCTGGGCCTGCGTTATGACAACTACCAGGTGGAATCCAGCGGCCACGCCAACGCTAGCAGCACAGCGCCGGCGAACGACTTCTCCCGCGAGAACACCAGCGACCTGGTCAACTACCAGATCGGCGTGGTCTACAACCCGTTGCCTAACGGCAGCATCTACGCGGCCTACTCCACCTCCAGCAACCCGTCCGGTGAAACCAGCGGCAACGGTGGCCTGGATCTGGCGGCGAACAACACCGATCTGGACCCGGAAAAGAACCGCAACTACGAGATCGGCACCAAGTGGGACTTCTTCGGTGACGACCTGTCGCTGACCGCCGCACTGTTCCGCACCGAGAAAACCAACGCACGTATGAACGATCCGGATGGTGCCACCTCGCAAGTGCTGGATGGCGAGCAAACCGTCAACGGCCTCGAGCTGACGTACACCGGTAAGCTGACCCGCAACTGGAGAGTCTTCGGCGGCTACACCTACATGGAAAGCGAAGTGGTCAAAACCACCCTCGCCGCCGATGAAGGTAACCACATGCCGAGCACCCCGCGGAACAACTTCACCCTGTGGTCGACTTACGACGTGGTGCCGGACAAGCTTACCGTGGGTGCGGGTGCCACTTTTGTTGACTCGCAGTTCGGCAACATCGCCAACTCGGTGGAGATCCCGTCCTACTGGCGTTACGACGCGATGGCCAGCTACCGCCTGACCAAAAACGTCGACCTGCAACTCAACGTGCAGAACCTGACCGACAAGCGTTACTTCGACCAGATACTGCAGACCCACTACGCCCACGTAGCGGCCGGCCGTACCGCCCTGCTGAGCGCCAACTTCCACTTTTGACCACACCACAACCCTGTAGGAGCAAAGCTTGCTCGCGAAGACGTCGGCATAGACAGCATTTATGTTGCCTGACACACCGTCATCGCCAGCAAGCTGTGCTCCTACAGGTGTGCAGATGAAGGCTGGAATCAGGGAAAGGCCCCGTTCACGCAATTGAACGGGGCTTTTGTGCGTAAAAAAGAATGCTTCTCGACAGCCCACGGCATAATGCGCGCCGTGATGACAATTTCGAACGAACAAGGCGAGTGACGTGTTGAAGAAAACCCTGTTCCAGTTGCACTGGTTTTTCGGTATCAGTGCCGGGCTGGTCCTGGCCCTCATGGGCATCACCGGGGCGATAGTGTCGTTTGAGGATGAAATCCTGCGCGCACTCAACCCGTCGGTGTTGCAGGTCGAGAAACAGGTCGCCGGCGTGCTGCCGCCCGCTGAACTGGTGGAAAAAATCGAGGGTGCATCGGGCAAGAAAGTCTCGATGCTCTGGGTCGACACCGACAGCGGTAACGCCGCACGGGTGAACTTCACCCCGCCACCGGGTGAGCGTCGCGGGGAGATGCGCTACTTCGATCCGTACACCGCCGAGTTCATGGGCGACGCCACCGGCCAGGGTTTCTTCGACCTGATGCTGAAACTGCACCGCTTCCTCGCCATGGGCGATACCGGTCGGCAGATCACCGGCGCGTGCACACTGATTCTGCTGTTCTTCTGCCTGTCCGGCCTGTACCTGCGCTGGCCGCGTCAATGGAAAAGCTGGCGCGCCTGGCTGACCCTCGACTGGAAGAAAACCGGCCGCAGCTTCAACTGGGATTTGCACTCGGTGGCCGGTACCTGGTGCCTGGTGTTTTATCTGTTGGCAGCGCTGACCGGGTTGTCCTGGTCCTATGAGTGGTACAACAAGGGCCTGACCCGATTGCTGTCCGATGCGCCGCAGAATGAACGTGTTCGCAATCGTGGCCCGGCACCGGAAGGCCCGGCACCGACGGCCGATTACGCATCGATGTGGAGCAGCATTTACAGCGCTGCCGGCCCGGCATTGAGTGCCTACAACATTCGTATGCCGCCTGTGGCCGGGCAACCCGCGACGGTGTTTTACCTGTTGACCACCTCGCCCCACGACCGCGCGATGAACCAGATCTCCCTCGATCCGGCCACCGGCGTCGTCAAACGCCACGACCGCTACAGCGATAAAAGCTTCAAGGCGCAACTGCTGACGAGCATCTACGCGCTGCACGTCGGCAGTTACTTCGGGATTGTCGGGCGGATCGTCCTGACGCTCAGCGCGCTGACCATGCCGCTGTTTTTTGTCACGGGCTGGTTGCTGTACCTCGATCGTCGACGCAAGAAAAAGCAGATCAAGGACGCCCGCAAAGGCCTCGAACAACCGGACAGCGATGCTCCGGCGTGGCTGATCGGTTTCGCCAGCCAAAGCGGGTTTGCCGAACAACTGGCGTGGCAGACCGCTGGCCAACTGCAGGCAGCAGGCCTGCCGGTGAAGGTTCAGCCACTGGCCAGCGTCAGCGAGCAAGACCTGCGGAACTCCGGCAACGCGCTGTTCGTCGTCAGCACCTTCGGCGACGGCGAAGCGCCGGACAGCGCCCGTGGTTTCGAACGCAAAGTGCTGGGCCGGGCATTGAGCCTGGAGAGCCTGAATTATGCGGTGCTTGGATTGGGTGACCGGCAGTATCAACACTTCTGCGGTTTCGCCCGACGCTTGCATGCCTGGCTCGGCGAGCACGGCGGCAAGCATTTGTTCGCGCCGGTGGAAGTCGACTGCGGCGACCCTTACGCCTTGCGTCACTGGCAGCAGCAACTTGGTCTGCTGACCGGGCAAGCGCCCGTGGACTCCTGGCAAGCGCCGAGCTACGACAACTGGACGCTGAGCCGCCGCGACGTGATGAACCCGGACAGCAGCGGCTCGCCGGTGTATCTGCTGGGCCTCAGCGCGCCGACCACCAGCAGTTGGCTGGCCGGTGATCTGGTGGAAGTGTTGCCGCGTAACTGCCCATGGGCAATCGAGCATTTCCTCGATGGCCTCGGGATCGACGGTCGCGCCTCGGTGATACTCGATGGCCTGTCGCAAGCGCTGGAACAAGCACTCGCGACTCGACAATTGCCCGAGAACCGTACGCACCTTGTCGGCTTGCACGCGCAAGCACTGGTGGATGCTTTGGTGCCGCTGGCCATGCGCGAATACTCCATCGCCTCGATTGCCGCCGACGGTGTGCTGGAACTGATCGTGCGCCAGGAACTGCACCCCGACGGCAGCCTGGGTATCGGCTCCGGATGGCTGACCGAACACGCCCCGGTGGGCAGCACCATCAGCCTGCGGGTGCGCCGCAACAGCGGTTTCCATCTGCCGGTCGAACCGCTGCCGATGATCCTGCTGGGCAACGGCACCGGCCTGGCCGGGCTGCGCAGTTTGCTCAAGGCGCGGATCGCCGATGGGCAGCAACGTCATTGGCTGTTGTTTGGCGAACGCAATCGCGAGCACGACTACCTGTGCCGCGACGAACTTGAAGACTGGTTGATTTCAGGGGATATCGAGCGTCTGGACCTGGCGTTTTCGCGGGATCAGGCCGAGAAGATTTACGTGCAGGATCGCCTGCGTGAATCCGCCGGTTTGCTCAAGCAATGGCTGGATGACGGTGCCGTCATTTACATCTGCGGCAGCTTGCAGGGAATGGCTTCAGGGGTGGATCAAGTGCTCAACGAAGTGCTCGGGGTTGAAGCAGTCGAACGCTTGATCGAGCAAGGCCGCTACCGCCGCGACGTCTACTGACCCCCTCCCCCCTGTAGGAGCCAGCTTGCTGGCGATGGCGATATCAAAACCGCCATCGCCAGCAAGCTGGCTCCTACAGGTCATTGTGGCTGCAACTTCTGCTCAAACACACTGACCCCATCCAGATCCCGCAACACCACACTCATCTCCCCCGTCGCCCCCTCAATATTCACCTCGCCAAAAAACTGAAACCCGGCAAACGGCGACATGTTCTGCGCCGACGGTGCTTTCTCGAACACCACTTCAGGACCGAAGGTTTTATCCAGCGGATTAGGCCCGAAGCTCCCCGCGTTCAACGGTCCGGCTACAAACTCCCAAAACGGTTCGAAATCCTGAAACGTGGCACGATCCGGATGGTAGTGATGTGCCGCGCAGTAATGCACATCCGCCGTCAGGAACACGAAATTGCGCACCTGTTGCGCCCGCAGAAAACCAAGCAGTTCGGCGATTTCCAGCTCACGCCCCTGGGCCGCGCCCGGATCACCGTTGGCCACCGCTTCCCAGCGCGCCACGCCGGGGCTGACTTCACCGTCGGGTACGCCGAGGCCGATCGGCATGTCGGCGGCAATGACTTTCCACTGGGCGCTGGAGGCTTTCAATTCACGCTTGAGCCAGTCCAGTTGCTCACGCCCGAGAAAGGGTTTGGCTGCACCGAGGTTGTCATCATTGGCCTCGCGATAACTGCGCATGTCGAGCACAAAAACATCGAGCATCGGCCCATAACCGATCTTGCGATAGATCCGCCCGCCGTTATCCGCGCTCTGCAACCGCATAGGTGCATATTCCAGCCACGCCTGACGTGCGCGGCCTACCAGGCTGTGGATATCCTTGCTCTGGTAACGCTCATCCAGTTGCTTGCCCGGTGACCAGTTGTTAACCACTTCGTGGTCGTCCCACTGCCAGATCTGCGGCACTTCGGCGTTGAAGCGACGGACGTTTTCGTCCATCAGGTTGTAGCGGTAATTGCCGCGATACTCGTCGAGGGTTTCGGCGACTTTGCTCTTGGCGTCGCTGGTGATGTTGCGCCACACGCGACCACTTTCAGTCACAAGTTGTGCCGGCACCGGGCCGTCGGCGTAGATGGTGTCGCCGCTGTGGATAAAGAAGTCCGGCAGGCGCAAACGCATGGCTTCGTAGATGCGCATGCCACCGATGTCCGGGTTGATGCCGAAGCCCTGGCCAACGGTATCGCCGCTCCAGACGAAACGGATGTCGCGCCGGGTTTGCGGCACGCTGCGCAAGTGGCCAAACCAGGGTTCGCTGGTGACACCGCTCTGGGCGTCTTCGAAATGCACGCGATAGAAAATCGCCTGGTCGGCGGGCAGACCGGTGAGCTCGACCCGCGCGGTGAAATCGCTGCGGGCATCAGCCAGCGGCGAAACAAAACGCCGAGGGTTGGCGAACAGGCTACGCGTGTCCCATTCCACCACCATCCGCGCCGCACGATCGCTGCGGCTCCAGACCATCGCCCGGTCGCCCAGCACGTCGCCGGACTGCACGCCATCGGTGAGTTGCGGCCGATCCTTGACCGAGGCAATCACCGCCGGCGCAAGACCGGGAAGCAGAATCCCGGCGCCGACTGCTTGCATGACACGACGGCGACCGAGGTTGAATTCGCTCATGGTGTTCTCCCTGAAAAAGGAAAACTAAAGCATGGCCGTGTGACCCGGGCATGACACAAAACCTGCCAACGTCGCAGATCCCCTGTGGGAGCAGGCTTGCCCTCGACTACGGGTTAACCGTCACCATTTTCATTGAATCTTAAACCGTCATCGCGAGCAGGCTCGCTCCCACAGTGACCGCGTCCGTCCGGGCAACTCGGTCACCTGTGGGAGCGAGCCTGCTCGCGATGAACGATAATGCGGTCTTACCGACTCGCCCCTCATCTGCAACACCATGAAATAGGAAATTTCAGCACCGCTTTTAGGAAACGTCCTAACGCCTACGCCTGAGCGTCCCGGATAGGGTTGAGGCAAACCCGGCTACATGCCGGGATTGTCCAAGGACGAAAAAGAAGCGCTGATGAAAAAGCTCGGTTTCCCGGAATCCCCGGACTATCTGCCCGCCCCAAGACAACTTCCCACGCGGGAAGAAGTGCAAGCCTCCCAGGATGCTGGCGCAGCGGTATCCGCCAAGAACGAACGGCATGAACTGGAAGCCAATGCCCGTTGGGAGGTCCGTCGAAAAACACAACAAAACGCTCTCGACACAACGTCCGATTCGCAATTCAAGGGTTGCGTGTTCGCCAAAAGCTGCAACCTCCCGGACGGTGTCATCAATCACAACAACCACGCCGGTTATGTCCCCGTCGAGAAACTGGCTGACTACGGGTTGTGGGCTGTACTGGGCACCGGCGCGGCGATTACCGCCGAAGGCACACCGCTGAAATGGGTGGCCGGCTCGTCGACGGGCAACGCCTTGGCCCAACGTCTCGGTGGTTCGCTCGCCCTATCGCTGACGGGTTCAGTGGTGGCGACCGGGGCAGCCGTCGGGACAGTGGCGCTGCTAATGCCCAACACCCGCCTTTCGCCCGACAGCGCCTTCTACAAAAACGAACAGTACGCGGCACTGGAGGCGGGACGCACCCGTGTACGCGTCAACGTAAAGGTCTTGCCGGACAACGCCATCAGCGCTTACGGCTTCTACACCGGCGGAAAAAAAGACTGGGAGTTTGTCCCCGTCATCAAGGCCCGAAAGGACGGCGAGCAGTTCATCGCCGACCTCGGCAACGGCATCGGCCTGACCTGGACGCCAGCCGCCAATCCTGACGACGCCCCAACTGTCCCCGCCCTGGAAGGTGCCCCGCCACTACCGACGATATGGGTGTACCCGCCCACGGAGCAGGCCGACAAAATACTGCTGAACCCGCAGCATCCGCCCGAATATCAGGATGCGATTATCTGGTTTCCGGCGGATGCCGGGCTTGAGCCAATCTACCTTGTGCTCAACGCTCGGTATGAGCCGGGTGGTGTTACGGGGGTGGGTGAAGATGTTGCGGGTATTTGGCTGGCGGGGGCAAATTCCGGCGTGGGGGCGCCGATCCCCACAGAAATTGCTGATGCATTAAGAGGCCGTAACTTCAAAAGTTTCGATAAATTCAGATCAGCATTTTGGGAGTCGATTTCAAAGTCGATGGTTGCTGATCAGTTCATCAAACAGAATGTGAGTCGGATGAAAGCAGGCCGGGCTCCACGGGTTAGAAAGGCCGATAGAGTTGGCGGTAGGCTGTCTTATGAACTGCACCATCTCGATTCTGTGTCGAAAGGTGGAGAGGTGTATGACGTCGACAACTTGCGAGTTAACACTCCAAGAAACCACATTGACATTCACCGGAACGAATAGGCGAGCCATGACAGACACACTTCTGAAAGATAGTTTTTCGCAGTACACAGAAGCAGAATTCATCGGGCTGCTAAAAGAATTGGCCAAGGAAGATGCAGAAGCCGAAACAGACGATCGTGCTGATCTGCTACTGCTGCATTTCGAGAAAATAAGTGAGCACCCTGACGGCTCGGACTTAATCTACTTCCCAGAAGAGGGGGCGGACAATTCCCCGGAGGGCATTACTCGGACGGTAAAAGAGTGGCGAGCAGCTCAAGGCCTGCCCGGATTCAAGGAGAAATGAGGCATGGCCATCCTGACTCCGAAAACAATCCAGCCCCACTGTGGGAGCGAGAGCGGTTTAGCACTCAGGAACTATGTTGGCTGGGAAACTGCTATCGCGAGCAAGCTTGCTCCTACAGGTCCGTGTCGTTCACGCGTTTTGTGATCGACTCTCACCTGTAGGAGCCGGCTTGCTGGCGATGGCGATTTCAAAACCGATATCGCCAGCAAGCTGGCTCCTACAAGGGTGGATTATGCGTTGACGGGTTCTATTGCCAACTCGACAACCTCTGGTCGCTTGACCACCGCATACACCACCGCCGTCAGCAAACTCCCGGCGACAATCGCCAGCAAATACAACAACGCATGGTTGATCGCATTCGGGATCGCCAACACGAACAATCCACCGTGCGGCGCCATCAGTTTGCAGCCGAAGTACATCGACAGCGCACCGGTCAGCGCGCCACCGGCAATGCTTGCCGGGATCACCCGCAGCGGGTCCTTGGCGGCAAACGGAATCGCGCCTTCGGAGATGAAACACAGCCCCAGCACCAACGCCGCTTTACCCGCCTCGCGTTCAGTCTGGGCGAACTTGCGCCGGGCAATGAACGTGGCAATGCCCAGGCCAATCGGCGGTACCATTCCGGCGGCCATGGTCGCGGCCATCGGCGCATAGCTCTGGGACGCCAGCAGCCCCACCGAGAAGGCATAAGCGGCCTTGTTGATCGGCCCGCCCAAGTCGACGCACATCATCCCGCCCAACAACACGCCGAGCAGAATCGCGTTGGTGGTGCCCATGCTGTCGAGGAAATGCGTGAGCCCGGTGAGCATCCCGGCCACCGGTTTGCCGACCACGTAGATCATCACCAACCCGGTGAACAGACTCGCCAGCAACGGGATGATCAGGATCGGTTTCAACGCTTCAAGGCTTTGCGGCAAACGCGCGTAACGGTTGATCGCCTGCGCCGCGTAACCGGCGATGAAACCGGCAATGATCCCGCCGATGAAACCGGCACCCAACGTGCTCGCCAGCAAGCCGCCAATCATCCCCGGCGCCAGGCCCGGACGGTCGGCAATCGAGTAGGCGATGTAGCCCGCCAGCAGCGGCACCATCAGCTTGAACGCGGTCTCGCCGCCGATCTGCATCAGCGCGGCGGCGAGTGTGCCTTCTTCCTTGAACGCGGTGATGCCGAACACGAACGACAAGGCAATCATCAGACCGCCCGCCACCACCATCGGCAGCATGAACGACACGCCGGTCAGCAGGTGTTTGTAGATGCCGGTCTTCTCTTGTTTGGCCGGGCCTTTGGCCCCGGTCGCGGCACTTTCCTGCTTGCCTTCGGCCAGGGCTTTATTCAGCGTCGCTTCGGCTTGCTTCAAGGCGATGCCCGTGCCGCAACGGTAGATTTTCTTGCCGGCAAAACGCTCGGTCGCGACTTCGATATCGCAGGCCAGCAGCACCACATCCGCATCGGCAATCGCTGCCGCGCTCAACGGATTGCGCGCACCGACCGAGCCCTGGGTTTCGATTTGCAGGTCATAACCCAATCGCTTGGCCGCCTGCTGCAAGGCTTCAGCGGCCATGAAAGTATGAGCAACGCCGGTCGGGCACGCGGTGATCGCGACCAGGCGCGGGGCGCTTTGGGTAACGGCTGCAGGTTCGACGGTGACTTCGGCTGCGGCGTAAACCTGCGCTTCTTCGGCACCGCGTCGCAGCACTGCTTCGACATCTTGCAGGGCGTGTGCCGGGGTGCTTTGGAACACACGCTTGCCGACGAATCGCGACATATCCACCGGCGCGCTGGTGACCAGCAACACCCACTCGGCGGCCTCGATCGTGGCCGCCGACAACTGGCGTTCCGGGTGCGCCACATCCACCACTTCGACACTGGTGCTCCAGCCCTGACGTTGCGCCGCGGCATCGAGCAATCGGGCGCACAGCACGCTGGTGACCATGCCGTTGGGGCAAGCCGTAACGATGGCTAACTTCATGACAAACCCTCTTATTGTTCTGTCAGGGGGCGCACGCGCACACCCTGTTCGAGCCGCGCCAACTGCGCAGCATCGCCGATACCGAAACCGATCTGCGTGACCGCCATCGCCGCAATCGCCGTGGCGGTGCGCAGGGTCTGTTCCGGCGTATCGGGCTTAAGCAAACCGTGAAGCATGCCGGCCAGCAACGAATCCCCTGCGCCTACCGTGCTGGCGACGCTGACCTTGGGCGGCGTGGCGTGCAGCGCCGAACCGACACTGAACCAGTTCACACCGTCGGCACCGTGGGAAATCACCACGTGCTCGATGCCTTGGGCATGCAAACGGCTCGCGGCTTCGGCTTGAGCCGCAACCGAAACCACCTCGCAGCCGAGCACTTCGGCCAGCTCTTCGGTGTTCGGTTTGATCAGCCACGGACCGGCCTTGAGCGCCGCCCGCAACGCTTCGCCACTGGTATCGAGCGCGACGTTCAACCCGAGGTTTTTCAAGCGCTGTACCAACGCCTGCAACCATTCAGGACTGACGCCTTGCGGCAGGCTGCCGGCCACGACAACCGCGTCATGCCCCGGGGCAATCTGATCCAGTCGATCGAGCAACGCCTGCTGCGCCGCTTCACTGACCTTGGGTCCGGGACCGTTGATGTCGGTGATGCGCCCGTCGCTTTCCGCCAGTTTGAGGTTGCTGCGGGTCTCACCGGGAACGCGGATAAACGCGTCGACAAAACCGCGTTTGGCGAACAGGGTTTCGAACGCCTGAAGGTTGTCCTCGCCGAGAAAGCCGCTGACGGTGAGCGAATGCCCGAGGTCCGCCAGCACCTGCGCCACGTTCACGCCTTTACCGGCGGCGTGAGTGTGCATCTCGTCGCTGCGATTGACCTGGCCGGGCTCAAGGCGCGGCAACTGCACCGTCAGGTCCAGCGCCGGGTTGAGTGTCAGGGTCAGGATCTTGGCCATTACAGGGCCTCCACTAATGCGCGCACTTCATTGGCGCTGCCCACGGCCAGCGCCTGTCGGGCAAGGGTTTGAGTCTGGGTCAGGCTGAGTTCGCGGATGCGCGCCTTGACCTCGGCAATGCTGCGGCCCGACACGCTCAACTCGTCTACACCGAGGCCGACCAGCACCGGCACCGCCAGCGGATCGGCAGCCAGTTCGCCGCACACACCGACCCATTTGCCATGGGCATGGGCCGCGCGCACGGTGATGTCGATCAGTTGCAGCACCGCCGGGTGCAAGCCGTCAGCCTGGGCCGACAAGGTCGGATGACCACGGTCGATGGCCAAGGTGTATTGCGTGAGATCGTTGGTGCCGACGCTGAAGAAATCGACCTCTTTGGCCAACACCGGCGCCAACAGTGCGGCCGACGGCACTTCGATCATGATCCCCAGTTGCAGGTCCGCCACGGGGATTTCCAGGCGCAAGCGCTCGGTCATGTCCCGCGCCTGACGCCACTCGTCAACGCTGCCGACCATCGGGAACATGATGCGCAGCGGGCGGTTGTCAGCGGCCCGCAGCAAGGCGCGCAATTGCGCTTCCATGATGTGCGGACGCTGCAAGGTCAGGCGAATGCCACGCACGCCGAGGAACGGGTTTTCTTCTTTCGCAATCGGCCAATACGGCAGCGGCTTGTCGCCACCAACGTCGAGGGTGCGCACCACCAGTGGCCGACCGGCGAGGCCATCGAGCACGCGGCGGTATTCGACTTCCTGAGTCGCTTCGTCCGGCGCCTGCGAGTGGGCCATGAAAATCAGTTCGGTGCGCAGCAGGCCAATGCCTTCGGCACCCTGCTCCACCGCGCTGGTGACGCCCGCGCTTTCGCCGATGTTGGCAAACACTTCGACCGCATGGCCGTCGGTGGTCAGCGCCGGTTGATGACGTTGTTCTGCCGCGGCTTTCAAGCGTTGCTCGCGGGTGTCGCGCTCTTCGGTGGCGCGCTGCAAGGTCGCCGCATCGGCGTCCACGTGCAGGCGACCGCGCTGGCCATCGAGCAGCAACGGCGTGCCCGGCGCCAGCAGCAACACCGCGGCACCTGCGCCGACCAATGCCGGAATGCCCAGCGCACGGGCGACGATGGCGCTGTGCGCGGTGGCGCCGCCACGGGCGGTGAGAATGCCGGCGACACGGGTCGGATCGAGACGTGCCACGTCGGAAGGACCGACTTCGTCCATCACCAGAATGTACGGTTGATCAGGTTCGCTCGGGGTTTCGACGCCGCTCAGTTGCGCCAACACGCGACGGCCGATATCGCGCAAGTCCGCCGCACGCTCGGCAAGCAATGCGTCCTGCAGCGATTCCTGTTGTTTCGCCGCCGCTTCGATCACCGCCATCCACGCCGCTTCGGCGCTTTCGCCCTGCTTGAGGCGCGTCTCGACTTCATCGGTCAGTTCCGGGTCGTCGAGCATTTCCTGATGGGTGATGAAGATTTCGCGGATGGCTTTGGATTTGCTGCGCTCGATCAAGCCTTCGATGTCGTGACGCACGTGCGCCAGCGCTTGTTTAAGACGCTCGCGCTCAATGGCGGCGGACTCACCGCGCAGCGGGTATTCGATGGTTTGCAGCACTTGAATATGCGCCGGACCGATGGCGATGCCCGGTGCGGCGGGGATGGCCTGAACCAGGCTGCCAGACGCCGGGGCGAACAGCACTTCGGCCACCTCGGTGATCACTTCGCGCTGCGGGCTCACGGCAGGCAAAGGCTCGACTTCTTCACCCAGCCCCTCTTCGATTGCCGCTAACAACGCAGGCAAGGCATCGGCGGCGATGCTCGGCTCGGCGATGAATTCCAGCACCTGACCGCGACGGGCGCCGAGGCTGAGCAGTTTGCTCAAGCTTTTCACCGACACCGCGCTGTCTTGGCCATCGACGATGCGCACACGAATTTCGCCTTCAAAACTCTTCGCCAGTTGCGCGAGGATCTTCGCCGGACGCGCATGCAATCCATGGGCATTGGCCAGCGCAATGCGTGCGCTTGGCCAGTCCGCCGGCAGTTCACCGCCGAGCACTTCGAGGACTTTGCGGCTGCTGGTGGCGCGTCCCAGTTCATGGCCACGGCCTTCGATCAGCAACGCGCAAAGGCGTTCGAGCAACGCCTGGTGCGCCTCGCCCAAGCTTGCCAGACAGAACAGACCGCTGAGCGGCTGGCCGAGGTAGCGCATCGGTTTGTCCGGCGTGACAAACGCCAGGCCCGGACGCTTCACCGTTTGCTCGCTGTGCAACCACCACAAACCGTCGCCTAGCGGCAACGCGTCGACTTGCTGCAAAACCGCAGAAAAACCATTGCTCACACAATCCGCCTGACGCAACAAACGGGCACCGCGCCAGACCAGTTCTTCGAAGTCATCGGCCGACACCCCGAGGCCGATCATCTGCGCATCCAGCGCCAGTTCCTGCGGCGCGCCTTGCAGCAGTTTCAGCAACGCTTCGGCAGAACTGGCGCGACGCAGGGCCTGGCCCAGATCGGTTTCGCCGAGGGCGCGTGTCAGCAATTGCAACAGGCGCAAATGTTCATCGGATTTGGCCGCAATGCCGATCGCCAGGTAGACGATCTGACCGTCGCCCCAATCCACACCGTCGGGAAACTGCATCAGCCGCACGCCAGTGGAAAACACCTGATCGCGGGTTTGCGGCGTACCGTGGGGGATGGCAATACCTTGACCGAGAAAGGTCGAGCCCTGGGCTTCGCGCGCCTGCAAACCGGCGAGATAACCTTCGGCGACCAGGCCGTCGTTGACCAGATGCTGCGCCAACAAATGCAGTGCTGCGGACTTGTCCACGGCCGACTGGCCCATGGAAATCTGCTCTAGAGTGAGCTCGAGCATGCTTTCTCCTTTTTGGCACCTTGAGGTGCCAGGTATTGTTTTGAATGAGTCAGCTTAGGCGCTTAATCATCACTTTTGGCGGTTTCGCGGCAGAACCGGCCAAATGCACCTGATGCGTAGAAAATACGCTTGCTGAAACGTTTAATCTAGAATGATTGGCACGTTACTCGATAATGTCCCATCCTTGAAGTCCAACTTGTCGGATATGTTGCGACAATAGTCCCCTGCCTGAATCGGGTAGGATTGGCGAAAGTATCGGCCGAAAAACAAGGAAATCCCGAGTTGAAACTCAGTGATATCGCCCAACTGGCCGGTGTGTCCGTGACCACCGCCAGTTATGTCATCAACGGCAAGGCGGAACAGCAACGCATCAGCAGTGCCACCGTCGAGCGCGTGCGCGCGGTTGTTGAAGAACATGGCTTTACGCCCAATCCGCAAGCGGCCGGGCTGCGCAGTCGGCACACCCGCACGCTGGGTTTCATTCTGCCGGACCTGGAAAACCCCAGTTACGCACGTATCGCCAAGCTGCTGGAGCAAGGTGCCCGGGCCCGCGGTTATCAGTTGCTGATCGCCAGTTCCGACGATGCGCCGGACAGCGAACGGCAACTGCTGCAACTGTTCCGCGCCCGGCGCTGCGACGCGTTGATCGTCGCCAGTTGCCTGCCGTCCGGCGACGACAGTTACCGCCAGTTGCAAGCCAAAGGCATCCCAATCATCGCCATCGACCGGGTCATGGAGCCCGAGCATTTCTGCTCGGTGATCAGTGATGATCGTGAAGCCAGCCTGCAACTGACGCGCAGCCTGCTCGATCCGTTGCCCAAGCAGATCGCCCTGATCGGCGCGCGCCCCGAACTGAGCATCAGTCAGGAACGGGCCGCCGGTTTCAAGGAAGCGCTGGCCGGGTTCAAAGGCGAGATCCTCATCGAACACGGCGAATCGTTCAGTCGTGAGTACGGCAAGCAACTGATGGAAGAAATGCTTCAGCGCCTGGGGCATTTGCCGGACGCGCTGGTGACCACTTCCTACGTGCTGCTCCAGGGTGTGTTCGACGCCTTGCACGACTTCCCGTTGAAAAACCGTCCGCTGCGCCTCGGTACATTCGGCGACACGCAGTTGCTGGACTTTCTGCCGCTGCCGGTCAACGCCATGGCCCAGCAACACCAGTTGATCGCCGACAAAGCACTGGAACTGGCCCTCGCCGCCATCGAGCAGTCCGATTACCAGCCCGGTGTGCAAGCAATTGCGCGGACCTTCAAGCAGCGTATTCGCCAGGACTGAACCGTGGAGCTGATCGACAGCCACACTCATCTGGATTTTCCGGACTTTGACGAGGATCGTCAGGCGCTGCTCGCCGAGAGCCGCGCCCTCGGCGTGCGGCGGATGGTGGTGCTGGGGGTTTATCAGGCCAATTGGCAGCGGGTCTGGGATCTGGTGCAAAGCGATCCCGATCTGTACGCGGCGTTCGGTTTGCACCCGGTGTATCTGGACGAGCATCGGCCTGAGGACCTACGCGAACTCGCCGAGTGGCTGACCCGCCTGGCCGGTCACCGACAGCTGTGCGCGGTGGGCGAGATTGGCCTGGATTACTTCATCGAAACCCTCGACCGCGAACGCCAGCAGACGTTGTTCGACGCGCAACTGCAACTGGCGGCGGACTTCAATCTGCCGGCTTTGATTCACGTGCGACGCAGCCATGCGGCGGTGATTGCCACGCTCAAGCGCTTCAAGTTGAAACGCGCGGGGATTATTCACGCCTTCGCCGGCAGCAAGGAAGAGGCCCGCGAGTACATCAGGCTCGGCTTCAAACTGGGCCTGGGCGGCGCGGCGACCTGGCCGCAGGCGTTGCGCATGCACCGGGTGCTCGCCGAGTTGCCGTTGGAGTCTGTGGTGCTGGAAACCGACTCACCGGACATGGCCCCCGCCATGTTTCCCGGTCAACGCAACAGCCCGGCGCATTTGCCGGCGATCTGCTCGGCGCTGGCCGCGATCATGGCGATCAGCCCTGAACGGCTGGCGGCTGTCAGCACAGCCAATGCGTGTGAGTTGTTCAACTGGTAATCAGTCGGCGTGAGCCTTGGCCGCTTCCAGAATCAGCGTCATGTGTTGTCGGTGACGGGCGAACCGGATAACCGCGAAGTAGACCAGAATCGCGATCAACGAAAAATTCAGCTGCTCGACCACGCTGAGCATCCCCACCCATTCCATCACCAACGCCACCAGCAACGCGGTGCAGACCATCACCAACGTACTCGCACGTAGCATCGCAAGCGAGTCGAGGGATTTGATGCGCCTGATCTGTTTCGGGTCGCTCAGTTGCAAGGCTTTGTGACAGTGGGAACAGGCGAAGGCTTCATGGATGGCAATGGCGTTGAGTTGCCAGGGTTTGAGCAGGAGTGTGCATCCGCAATGAGCACAATGGCCCTGGATTCCAGTTGTAGCGAAGGACATAACCGAGCCTCCTCAGAGTAGGTCAGGGTTGTGGATCATCCCTCATTGAAGACCAAAAACCAGACTCTGGAGGGAAATCGGATACCGCCTACTTGTGGAAGAAACAAGTACTACAGACAACGCACAAAACTGTAGGAGCAAGCTTGCTCGCGATAGCGGTCTGGTAAACACCCTGTAGGGTGAATGTACCTACGCCATCGCGAGCAGGCTCACTCCTACAGGGGTTATGCGATTCTTCAGACCCGGAACGCGCTGATCAACTGCTTGAGCTCCACCACCTGCGCCGACAACGCCCGGCTGGCGTCCTCGGTCTGGTGCGCACCTTCGGCGGTACGTTCGCCAGCCCGGTTGATCTCGACGATGTTCTGGTCAATGTCGTGGGCCACGGCGGTCTGCTGCTCTACGGCGGCGGCAATCTGCTGGTTCTGATCGACGATCATGCCGACAGCGCCAAGGATGTTTTCCAGCGCCTGCTGGACCTTTTCCGACTGCCCCACCGTGCCGTTGGCCATTTGATGACTGGTGCCCATAGCCTTCACTGCGGCACCGACACCGCTGTGCAGTTTGGCGATCATCTGTTCGATTTCTTCGGTCGATTGCTGGGTGCGTTTGGCCAGGGTCCGGACCTCGTCCGCCACCACCGCAAAACCACGCCCCTGCTCGCCTGCCCTCGCTGCTTCGATAGCGGCGTTGAGCGCCAGCAGGTTGGTCTGTTCGGCGATGCTTTTGATCACTTCCAGCACGCGGCTGATGGACTGGCTGTCGCTGGCCAGTTGATTGATCACCAGCACCGACTGATCGATCTCGCTGGCCAGCGCAGCGATGCTGCCCTGCTGAGACTCCACCAACCCGCGACCGCTGATGGTTTCGTCGTTGACGCTGTGAGCGCTGCTGACCGCGGCGGCAGCGCTGCGGGCCACCTCCAGTGAGGTGGCCGACATTTGGTTCATCGCCGTGGCGACTTGCTCGATCTGCGTGCGTTGCCCCGCGACAGCCTGGTTGCTCTGGGCGGACACGTTCTCGACCTGACCGGCCTGACGCTCGACTTCCCCGACCGTTTGGCCGACACGCTCGATCAAGTCATGGATTTTCTTCACCGTGCCGTTGAACACCTCGCCCAACTCGCCCAGTTCATCACGGCTGTTGGCGTTGAAGGTCACGGTCATGTCGCCGGCCGCGACCTTGTCCATCATCGCGCCAAGGCGCTTGAGGGTGGTGCGGGTCGAGGCGTAGAAGCCGCCGTAGAGGTAAAAAATCAGTACAAACACCACCGACAGCGCCACGGCCTGCAAGACCATGTGCGTGCGGTTCTGGCTCAGTCGTTGTTGCAATTGGGTGTCGAGGAATTTCAGGGTGGCTTCGTTGAGTTGGTAAGTCTGGTCCATCAGGCCGCTGACCTGATCGTAGAAGGCCAGCCACGGCGCATCGAGGGTGTCGGCCATCACCACCTGCTCTTCAAACAGTTCACTGGCTTTTTTCAGCGACGCCTTGCTGCTCTCGGCCTGCGCCGCCAGGGTTTCACGTGCCGCCTTGCTCGACCCCAGCGCATCCTGCAACTTCAGACCGTACTCGGCTTGCAGCTTTTCAATCTGCACCAGCAATTCATCGAAGCGGGTGCTCGAAGACGAATTGAGAAACCCTTGCCCCAGCGAGTAGGAACCCATGGCGCGACCATCGCCCAACGTCTGGGTGACGGGCGGCGTGACATTGGTGATGAGTTCGGTGAGCTGACGCATGTCGCTCTGATTGTCACGGCTCAAACCCGCCTGGCTGGCGATGATCTGGCTGAAAATCTGTGCATTGCCGAGCAACTTGCCGATCAGCGCACTTTTACTTTGCAGGGAGTTTTCCGCTTGCTGGGCCTTGAACGCGCTGATCATTTCGTCGCGTTTGCCATCGAAAACGGTGACCAGTTCCGGATCGGTGGTCATCGCTGTCAGCCCTTGCAGGCGGGCCAGAACGTTTTGTTCCAGGGATGTGATCTGGGATTCGAGATTACCGGCCTTGCCGGACTGGCCAAGGATGACGTTGATCTGCACCAGGTTGTTCAGGGTTTCCAGGTCGCGTCGAAGCGACAGGCTGCTGCCCAGCAGGTCGAGGCTCTGCAGTTCCACCCGGGTGCCCTGGAATTCGCGATAGGAATCACGCACCAGATAAAAGTTGGTCACCAGCATGGGCACCAGGAACAGAACGCTGATCAGGCTGAACTTCATGCCGAAGCTCAGGCGATTCATTAGCGCGACGGCGGGATAGAGCAAGCTCTTCACTGGAAGTCTCCCTTGGGTTTCTTATTTTTATTGGCAGGCACAGACAAGCAGCAGATAGCCACTATTGAGTGCTATCTCTGTATAGCTTAAATCGACGGGAGGTTTTGTAACTTAAGGTTAACGGCACAAATCGCCTTGCCGCTAACGCCCGTGTAGGAGCCGGCTTGCTGGCGATGGTTGCACCTCGGTGTCTCAGGAACACCGCGTCGATGCTATCGCCAGCAAGCCGGCTCCTACAGGGGTGTGGTGTTTAGGGGAAGACTGTCCACAGCGCGAAACCGGCGTACCAGAGCACTGCCGCACGCAGCAGCAGCTCCCAGATCCGGTCGAGGCTGTTGATGCCATCGGGCCCGACCACCGGCGCAGGAATTTCACCGGCCACCAGCCCGACCTTCTCGATCAGTTGGGCGGCACTGATGTTCCAGTTCAGCAGTTCGCTCAGCATCACCCGACTGACGGCAACAAAGTTGCCGACCAGCGCGAAACTCGCCGCCAGCAGACGCACCGGCACCCAATCGAAGGCGTGACGCAGTTGTGCGGCGCGCTCGACGACGGCCGGGTTCTGCCCGTGTTCTTCGGCGAGGGCCAGCAGTCGATAGCTCAGCGCCGCCACCGGGCCCAGCAGGAAATACCAGAAAATCACCGCAAAAAAACTCTGGTACGCCTCCCAGAGCAGATGCCCCTCAACCCGTTCCAGTAGTTGCTCGCCGTTTTCGGCACAAATGTCCAGGTCACGTTTCGCTACATGAGCGGCAGCTTGCAGGTCTTCCCGGCGCCAGGCATCGCGAAACGGTCCGAGATCGGCCAGCAGATCACCGCGCCCCAGGCTATAAATCACCACCAGCAAATGCACCGGCAGCGCCAACAGACCGTAAGCGACCGGCTCCAGCACCACCAGCAGCAACCCCAGCAGTGCCACCGGCAGCAGCACCAGAATCAGCAAAATCAACCACGGGCGATTGACCATACGCGGGTTGGCTTCAAGCTTGTGCAACTCGGCCACCCAACCGCCATCACGTTGAACCCGATGGCGCAGGGCCGAGAACTTCTCGATCCAGACCGCCAACAGCAACACCAGAAAACTCATTGTGGTTCCTCTTTAGCCAGGGCCGCGCGATAACGCGCCCAGTCGAACGCAGGTCCGGGATCCGTCTTGCGCCCCGGCGCGATGTCGCTATGCCCGCAGATGCGCTGCGCGGTGATGCCCGTAAAAGCGCTTTGCAGTTGCAAGGTCAGGGCCGTCAACGCGTCATATTGAGCATCGGTGAACGGCAGATCATCCGTGCCTTCAAGCTCGATGCCCACGGAAAAATCGTTACAGGTTTCCCGGCCGTCGAAACACGACACACCGGCATGCCAGGCGCGTTCAAGACAAGAGACAAACTGAGTGACGGTGCCGTCACGCTCAATCAGAAAATGCGCAGACACCCGTAGGTCAGCGATCCCTTCAAAGTAGGGATGCTCTGTGACATCCAGCCGGTTCTGGAAAAATTCCTGCACCTTGCCGGTGGCAAACTGCGCCGGCGGCAGACTGATGTTGTGGATCACCAGCAGGGAAATTTCGCCCGTGGGGCGCGCATTGAAGTTGGGTGAAGGGCAAACGTTCACGCCCTGACACCAACCGCTCGCGGGGTCCAACTGCATACAGGTTCCTTCAACGACGACTGTGTTGGTGCCCAGTATGCCGCGATAGACCCTCGGCGCGCGATCACTTGCCGCGATTGAGCCGCCGCAGGTTGCCGACCACCGACTCCAGGGCCCGATCGAACAGCAAGGTGTCGTCGAGGGTGCGCACCGCGCCACGACGGAAATCCAGTGCCAGCCCGGTACGGCTGCGCTCCAGCACTTTCATGCCGGTGCGGTTGACGAAAATGTACTTGCCCGTGGCTTCGATGATCGCGGCGAGCTTGCAGCGCAGGGTGTTTTCCTCGTCTTCCTGAAATTCGACCCAGCAGCCCGCGTGCAACTGATCGACCTGAAGCAGGCCCGGATCATCCGCCGGCAAGCGCACCGAGACCGATTCCACCGGCCCTTCGTCGGCGGTGAGCAGCACGATTTCTTCGCGCACTTCAACCATCAGCGGCGCATCGGCAGGACGGGTGGCGGCCGGTGCCTGGTCCGCTCGTTCGAACAATTGAACGTGCAAGCCTTCCAGCTCGCTGAAAAACTCTCCGGTGGCGAACGGATCGAACGCCGAACTGCTCAACCCGTCGCGCAAGGACTTGAGCAACCCCGGCACCAGTGCCAACAGGCGCAGGCTTGCGTCAGCGTCGTCATGGCGCTGCACGCTCCAGATCAATTGCTCCATGGTTTGCACATCCGCATGCCACTCGGCGGACTGATCGCCGTGCTTGAGGCAGGTCAGCAGCAGCACCTGGCTCCAGGCGTCCTGAACAAACGCCACCACCCGTTGCGGCAGCACTTTGCCCAACAACGCCTGATTCAACGCCAGCTCGACGCGTTGCCGGGCCAGTTCGGTTTTGGCGCGGCCCTCTTCGGCGTCGCGGGTACGCTGCTCCAACAAATCGCTGCGACGACGCTCGTCGCTGGTGAACGCCAGAAAATCCGCCAGCAATTCGGAGAAGATCGCCGGATCGTCGACAAAGTCGTTCAACAAACGCTGCACCACTTGCTCGATGCGCAGGTACAGGCTGTCGCGCTCGTGGTCATCGCACTCGCCCCAGCCCAGGGCCGCGGCGGCGATTTCGTTGAGCAGACGGCGGGCCGGGTGACTGCTGCGGCTGAAGAAACTCTTGTCGATCACCGCCACTTTCAGCATCGGGATCTGCAAGCGCCCGATCAGCGCCTTGAGAGAATCCGGCAGATTGCGGTCATCGAGGATGCATTCGAAGAGCATGGCGATCAGGTTGATCACATCTTCGTCAGCGACGCCGACTACACGCGACTTGCCACTTTTGACGCTGACCCGGGTCAGCAGTTGCTCAAGCTGGTTTCGCAGGTCGAATTCGTCCTGGACCGCCGGAGCCGGCACGTACTGCTGCAAGTGCGAGAGCAGCCGCAGCAGGTCGCGGGTGGATATCGGTTGCGTCTGAGCACTGGTTTCCAGCGTTGGCGCGACACTGCCACGCACGTGGAGCAGCAATTCCTGCAATGCCGCGAACACTTCCTGCACGCTGTCGTCGATTGGCGTGCTGTCCCAACGGTTGCCAGCCTCGTCGGGCTCGGCACGAACACTGGCCTGCGCACGATCAATGGCACGCCGATTCGGGGCCGGCTTCAGGTCGGGCAATATGCCGGTGGCGATCAATATCTGATTGGCTTCGGTGTAGAGCTGATCGGCATCACTGAGCACATAACGCTCGAAAAGCTTGAGGATGATCAACTTGACCTTGATCTCGACCCCCAGGTTACGCCCGGCCTGCATGAAATACTCACAGAGCATCGCCGGGCCCAGGGGATTGCGCGTAGTCACCAGCTGCTTGCCCAGCAACGTGCTGAGCCGGGCGGTCAATTGATCAAGCGCAAAACCGTCGCGGCTCAGCACTTTATTGACCATGGCCTCCACCGCCACGCGACGTTCCAGCTCATCACCGGACTGTTGCGCCTGAATATCGAGGGTCAATGTCTGCGGCAAGACCGTCTGAATACTGCCTGCGAGACCGACAAACGCTTCGAAGAACTGTTCGAGAAACGCCCGCTCGATATTTTTGCGCTTGAGGCGCAAATCGCGCATGGCTTCAAAAAAGATGTTCTGCTCGACGTCATTGCGGGCCCGGTCAGCCATTTCGAACAGCGTGTCGTCGGCGTTATCGAACAACTCCTGCAGAGCATGCCGGAGCTGTTGAGCGGCCTTGTCGCGAACCTGAAGCAGAATCACAGGCAGGCGGGCGAGCGGCGAGTGACTCGCCTGATCGGTAGTTGCCTTGTGCAAAGGCACTACATTCCCGTCGTTGTGCATCCTGGCCTCCTGAAACGGTGATGCTTCGGTTCGGTTGGAAAGATCGAGTACGCCAGCCTCACAGCCGTGCGCAACAGAAGACAATGCCCGCCCGCTGTCATTCAATAATCGGCGAACCAAAGACACGTCAAAGTCATGACGTCAAATGCAAGGCGCATTATCTTGCAAAAGATGTCCCGTATGCCAGCAGACTCTGTGTTTCTCTTTGAAATAGACGCCCGCAAAGGACCGCTGCTGAACCTCGCAGGCTCAAGAGATTCGACCAAATGCAGGTTTCAGAACGACCGGAAGGTCTCGCGCGCCTTGGGTTGCCCCGCGCCATGGCCCTATAATCGAGCCACTTTGTTTGTGGAGTCCGTTATGCCGAATCTACGTCTCGCCGATCTGACCGCCGAAATCGAAGCCAACGTACGCCGTGCGTTGCGCGAAGACATCGGCAGCGGCGACATCACCGCGCAGCTGATCCCGGCCGAACGCCTGGCCAAAGCCACCATCATCACGCGCGACGCCGCGGTCATCGCCGGCACCGCTTGGGTTGACGCGGTTTTCCGGCAACTGGACCCACGAGTTGCCGTGCATTGGCAGGTGGCCGATGGCGAACGGGTGAAGCCCAATCAAGTGCTGTTCCACCTTGAAGGCCCTGCCCGCTCGCTGCTCACAGGCGAGCGCAGTGCGCTGAATTTCCTGCAATTGCTCTCCGGCGTGGCCACTCGTGCGCAATACCTGGCGGATTTCGTCGCCGAGACGCAAGTGAAGCTGCTCGACACCCGCAAAACCCTGCCGGGGCTGCGCCTGGCGCAAAAGTACGCCGTGACCTGCGGCGGCTGCCACAACCACCGCATCGGCCTGTACGACGCCTTCCTGATCAAGGAAAACCACATTGCTGCCAGCGGCGGCATCCCTGAAGCGATCAACGCCGCGCACAAGATCGCCCCGGGCAAACCGGTGGAGATCGAAGTGGAAAGCCTAGATGAGTTGAAAGAAGCGCTTGCGGCGGGTGCCGACATCATCATGCTCGACGAGTTGAGCCTGGATGACATGCGCGAGGCCGTGCGCCTGAATGGCGGCAAGGCAAAACTGGAAGCCAGCGGCGGCATCAACGAAAGCACGCTGCTGCCGATCGCCGAAACCGGGGTGGATTACATTTCGATTGGTGCGATGACCAAGGACGTGAAGGCTGTCGATCTGTCGATGCGACTCAGCCTCTGAAATTTCCTGAACGACATGAAACTGTAGGAGCCGGCTTGCTGGCGATCCAGGCGACGCGGTTTACCCGTTACGCCGCCTTCGCCAGCAAGCCGGCTCCTACATGGGTCAGACCACCAGATTATTCATCTCGCAGTACTCTTCCCACTCGACGCCCAATACCTCGGCCGCCTCTTTGTGCAGCACCAGTCGCGCCGCTTCAAACTCTTCCGGGCTCGAGGTGTACTTGAGCGTCAGCTCCCACGGCTGCAGGCCCTGGGCTTCTGCTTCATCCTCGAACGCCCATTGAATCTGGTCTTTTTGATCGTCGGCGGGCAAGTCCTTGATCTCTTCCAGCAGTTGGGGCGCGTCCAGCACGTACTTCTTCAGCGCTTCTTCGTGCCTGGCTTCCTGGGTCAATTCTTTAACGGTCATGTCGTTCTCGCTGATCGGGGGAATGGAAGATGGATCTGGATCATCAAGGATCTCTCTGACGCAAAAAACCGTGTGAAGCCCGGTTTGTCTGGCCTTCAGAACCATTCGTGGATCATTTGAAAACTGCAGGGTGATGCTCGTGCAATATCCGAATATAGGACGTTTGGAAGACGATTTATATGGACTTTTACATCAAATCTACAAAAAAAATGCCGAGCGGTTTTTCTGAAAATATTCCCTCGCCACACAGGAACAACCTTCAAAAAGCAAAGTCATAGCGATGTGCCATCTAGGCACTTCACAAGGAACTCAGGTGATGCGTATTTTCAAGAAGCTTCCGTCTACCCTGTTGGCAACAGGCATGGCCGCCCTTTTTCTTGGCAACATGGCAATGGCCAATACGGCCCAAGCCGGTCTGGAGTTCGCCTCAGACAACCCTTCCTCCACCGACAGCTTCCTCGTCTTTCACAGACTGTATGGTAAAGACGTCATGGTCAGGAGCAATCTCAGTGTCGAGGGTGTGGAAACACTGCAACGCACCGCTAAAACCAACACGGATGACATCAAGGAACTCAAGAATCTCCTCGAAGCGCAGGCTCGTCTCATCGAGGAACTCAAGCGCAACAACGGAACAAGCTCCAGTTCGAGTGCCAGTGAAATAACCAACCTCAAACGCACTGCCACCGAACAGGACAAGGACCTGAAAGAACTCACCAAGCAATTGGAAGAGTTCAAACGCAACAGTGGTTCGAGTTCCAGCTCCAGTTCCAGCGAAGTGGCCAACCTCAAGCGCACGCTCACTGAACAGGAAACCGGCCTGAGAAACCTCGCCAAAGCAGTGGACGAACTCAAGCGCAACAGCAGCTCGAACTCCGGTTCAAGCGCCAGTTCCAGCGAAGTGAGCGACCTCAAGCGCACGGTCAGTGAACAGGACAACGGCCTGAAAAACCTTGCTAAAGCGGTGGACGATCTCAAGCGCAGCAGCAGCTCGAATTCCGGCTCAAGCGCCAGTTCCAGCGAAGTGAGCGACCTCAAGCGCACGGTCAGTGAACAGGACAACAGCCTGAAAAAGCTCGCCAGCCAAATGGACGATCTCAAGCGCAGCAGCGGCTCGAACTCCAGTTCAAGCTCCAGCTCCAGCGAAGTGAGCGACCTCAAGCGCACCGTCAGCGCACAGGACAACGACTTGAAAAGGCTCGCCAGTCAGGTGGAAGACTTGAAACGTAGCGCCGGGTCGAGTTCCAGCGCGAGTTCCAGCGACCTGTCCAGCCTCAAGCGGGACGTCAGCAATCAGGACAGCCAACTGGATCAGCTGAAACGTGCCGTGGATGATCTGAGAAGCAAGGTGAAATAACAGGGGATGGTGCCCGAGACAGGAATCGAACCTGCGACCTTCGCGTTACGAGTGCGCTGCTCTACCGGCTGAGCTACACGGGCGGTGAGCTAAACCTAGCATCGAGATTGGAAGCGGGCAAATCCACAAACCGTTTCCAGTTTTCGCAGACAAAAAAATGCCCCGCAGTTTTCACTGCGGGGCATTTTTTATAACGTTGAAGCGGTCAGGCGTGGGGAGTGATTAAACGCCCGAAGCCTTGGCTGCTGCTACGTCTTTGATGGAGAGCTTGATACGGCCGCGGTTATCCACGTCCAGTACCAGCACTTCCACTTCCTGGCCTTCTTTCAGGATGTCGGTCACTTTCTCAACGCGAGCATCGCTCAGCATGGAGATGTGAACCAGACCGTCCTTGCCCGGCAGGATGTTGACGAATGCGCCGAAATCGACGATGCGCTCAACTTTACCGACGTAGATCTTGCCGATTTCAGCTTCTGCGGTGATGCCCAGAACGCGCTGACGTGCTGCTTCAGCCGCTTCCTTGGTTTCGCCGAAGATCTTGATCGAGCCGTCGTCTTCGATGTCGATCGAAGCCTTGGTCTCTTCACAGATCGCACGAATGGTCGCGCCGCCTTTACCGATGACATCACGGATTTTGTCGGTGTCGATTTTCATCGCGATCATGGTCGGAGCGTTTTCCGACAGTTCGGTACGCGACTGGCCAATGATCTGGTTCATCTGACCGAGGATGTTCAGGCGCGCTTCCAGGGCTTGGCCCAGAGCGATCTCCATGATTTCTTCGGTGATGCCTTTGATCTTGATGTCCATCTGCAGCGCGGTAACACCTTTGGCGGTACCCGCTACTTTGAAGTCCATGTCGCCGAGGTGGTCTTCGTCACCCAGGATGTCGGTCAGGACAGCGAATTTCTCGCCTTCTTTAACCAGACCCATCGCGATACCGGCAACCGGTGCCTTCATCGGAACGCCGGCGTCCATCAGGGCCAGGGAAGCGCCGCAGACCGAAGCCATGGAGCTCGAACCGTTGGATTCGGTGATTTCCGATACAACACGGATGGTGTACGGGAACACGTCGGCAGCAGGCAGCATGGCCTGAACCGAACGACGGGCCAGACGGCCGTGACCGATTTCGCGACGACCAGCGCCACCCATGCGACCACACTCACCTACCGAGAACGGAGGGAAGTTGTAGTGCAGCATGAACGGGTCTTTTTTCTCGCCTTCCAGGGTGTCCAGCAGTTGTGCGTCACGGGCGGTGCCCAGTGTTGCAACGACCAGAGCCTGGGTTTCGCCACGGGTGAACAGAGCCGAACCGTGGGTCTTTGGCAGAACACCGACTTCGATGTTCAAAGGACGTACGGTCTTGGTGTCGCGGCCGTCGATACGTGGCTTGCCGTTTACGATGTTTTCGCGAACGGTGCGGTATTCGATTTCGCCGAAGGCAGCTTTGACTTCGCTGGAAGAAGGCTGGCCTTCTTCACCGGACAGCTTGGCAACAACCTGATCCTTCAGCTCACCCAGGCGAGCGTAACGGTCGGCCTTGATGGTGATGGTGTAAGCCTGGGAGATCGCGTCGCCGAACTCGGCACGGATAGCGCCCAGCAGAGCAGTGGCTTCTGGTTGTGGAGCCCAGGTCCAGGTCGGCTTGGCAGCTTCGGCGGCCAGTTCCTTGACGGCGTTGATCACCACCTGGAACTCGTCGTGAGCAAACAGTACCGCGCCCAGCATCTGGTCTTCGGTCAGCTCTTTGGCTTCCGATTCAACCATCAGAACGGCTTCCGAAGTACCGGCAACGACCATGTCCAGGCTCGATGCTTTCAGTTGTTCGTAAGTCGGGTTCAGCAGGTAACCGGTGCTTTCGTGGAACGCAACGCGGGCAGCGCCGATCGGGCCATCGAAAGGAATGCCGGAGATGGCCAGCGCAGCCGAGGTACCGATCATCGCAGCGATGTCCGGATCGGTCTTCTTGCTGGTGGAAACGACGGTGCAGACAACCTGCACTTCGTTCATGAAGCCTTCCGGGAACAGCGGACGGATCGGACGGTCGATCAGTCGGGAAGTCAGGGTTTCTTTCTCGGAAGGACGGCCTTCGCGCTTGAAGAAACCGCCAGGGATCTTACCGGCAGCGTAAGTCTTTTCCTGGTAGTGAACGGACAGAGGGAAGAAGCCCTTGCCTGGATCGGCTTGCTTGGCACCGACTACGGTCACCAATACGCTGACGTCGTCGTCAACGGTGACCAATACTGCGCCGGAGGCCTGACGGGCGATACGGCCAGTCTCGAGGGTAACGGTCGACTGACCGAACTGGAATTTTTTGATTACCGGGTTCACGGTGTCCTACCTTCTTTTGTGGCTCTTGGGGAACTTGTCTTCTTGCGAAATTCTTGGGCAATGTCGGGAATCGGCCCAACGCCTGTCCAGGGTAAAACGGTGTATCCAGATAAAACTTGAGGCTGGGAGCCTGCCATGCACCAGCGGGAAACCCACTGATGCACGGCAGACAACCAACCTCTAGCGCAATCGCTTATTAGCGACGCAGACCCAGGCGACCGATCAGAGTCTGATAACGACCCAGATCCTTGCCTTTCAGGTAGTCCAGCAGCTTACGACGCTGGTTTACCATGCGGATCAGACCACGACGGGAGTGGTGATCTTTACCGTTGGCCTTGAAGTGACCTTGCAGCTTGTTGATGTTGTGGGTCAGCAGTGCAACTTGCACTTCTGGCGAACCAGTGTCACCAACAGCTTGCTGGTAGTCAGCTACGATTTGAGCTTTTTCTTGAACGTCGAGAGCCATGAGGCAATCCTTTTATCAGGAAACTGTTTCAAAGAAACAGTTTCAACAGGCCAGGGACAAATCCCTGTATCTAAAAATGAGTAGTGACCGTGCCTGTTAACAGCCACCCTCGTCCGGTCATTCTGACCGAATCAGTCGACGCGGCGCGATGCGCCCGTCTTCGCTCACTTCACCGATACCGATGAAGCGACCATTGTGATCCTGTACCCGTACCATGCCGAACTTCGGAGCATCCGGGGCGCGAACCGGCTGGCCGTTGAGCCAGTAGAACGCGCTCGCTTCCGAGAACTGCAGCAGCGGCCAATCCAGCAGCCCGCTGTCCGATGGCATCAGGAAGCGGTCGACCGCTTCGTTGCCGCCTTCGGCATGTACCGCTTCCAGCTCTTCAAGCGTGACAGTCTGCGCCAGCGTGAAAGGCCCGGCCTGGGTACGTCGCAATTCAGCAACGTAAGCGCCACAACCGAGTTGCTCACCGATATCCTCCACCAGGGTGCGGATATAGGTGCCTTTGCTGCAATCCACCGCAAGCCGCGCAGTATCACCTTCAAAGGCCAGCAATTCCAAGCGCGCAATAGTAACAGAACGCGGTTCGCGCTCCACTACTTCGCCTGCACGTGCCAGCTTGTACAGCGGCTGGCCATCACGCTTGAGCGCCGAGTACATCGGCGGTATCTGACTGATTTGCCCACGAAATTTCGGCAGTACCGCTTCGACATCGGATCGACCAACGGTCACCGGGCGCTCCTGCAAAACTTCACCTTCGGCATCCGCCGTGGTGGTGGTTTTGCCCAGTTGCGCCAGGGTTTCATAACCCTTGTCGGAATCGAGCAGGTATTGCGAGAACTTGGTCGCCTCACCGAAGCACAACGGCAACACGCCGGTGGCCAGCGGATCAAGACTGCCGGTGTGCCCGGCCTTCTCGGCGTTCAGCAACCAGCGAACCTTCTGCAACGCTGCGTTGGAGGTGAACCCCAGCGGTTTGTCGAGCAGGATAATGCCGCTGACGTTACGACGGATACGTTTGACCTGAGCCACCGATTACTCCTTGGTGTCTTCGACTTCTGCCGCAACCGGGTGCTGATTGTCTTCAGCCACCGCACGCTCGATCAGGGCCGACAGGTGCGCACCACGCACGACGCTTTCGTCGTAGTGGAAGTGCAACTGCGGAACGCTGCGCAACTTCATTTCGCGGGCCAACTGCATACGCAGGAAACCGGCGGCGGAGTTGAGCACCTTGATGCTTTGCGCGATATCTTCGGCGCTGTCCTGGCCCATCACGGTGATGAAAATCTTGGCGTGACCGACGTCACGACTGACTTCAACAGCGGTAATGGTGACCAGGCCTACGCGCGGATCTTTGACTTCACGACGGATCAGCTGTGCCAGCTCACGCTGCATCTGATCGCCGATACGCTGGGTACGGCTATATTCTTTTGCCATGTCTTGTTACCTGTTACTGCCTCACGGTGAAACCCGTGGGGTCTGAAAGCGGCAAACGCCCGGCCTGACAAAAGCCAGACCGGGCGTTGCGTTTAGAGTCCTGACGCTGTGCCGCGCATTTGCATGCAGCGGCCCATCGTGGCCCTTGAAGTGCGCGAGTTAGAGGCTGCGAGCAACCTGAACCTTCTCGAAGACTTCGATCTTGTCACCGACTTTGACGTCGTTGTAGCTCTTCACGCCGATACCGCATTCCATGCCGGCACGTACTTCGGAAGCGTCATCCTTGAAGCGGCGCAGGGATTCCAGCTCGCCTTCGAAGATAACGATGTCTTCACGCAGTACACGGATTGGACGGTTACGGTGAACAACACCTTCGATAACCATGCAACCGGCGATCGCGCCAAACTTCGGCGAACGGAACACGTCACGCACTTCGGCCACACCCAGGATGTTCTCGCGAACATCACTGCCGAGCATACCGGTCAGGGCTTTCTTGACGTCTTCGATGATGTCGTAGATCACGTTGTAGTAACGCATATCCAGACCTTCCTGCTCGACGATCTTGCGAGCGCCGGCATCGGCACGCACGTTGAAGCCGAACAGTACAGCGTTGGAGGCCAGTGCCAGGTTAGCGTCGGACTCGGTGATACCACCGACACCGCCACCGACAACACGCACTTGCACTTCGTCGTTACCCAGGCCATTCAAGGCACCGTTCAACGCTTCCAGCGAACCACGGACGTCGGATTTGAGGACGATGTTGAGCGTCTTCTTCTCTTCCTGACCCATGTTCTCGAAGATGTTTTCAAGCTTGCCGGCGTGAGCACGGGCCAGCTTGACTTCGCGGAACTTGCCTTGACGGAACAAAGCCACTTCACGGGCTTTCTTCTCGTCGGCAACCACGCTCATCTCGTCGCCAGCATCCGGCGTACCGTCCAGGCCGAGGATCTCGACAGGGATGGAAGGACCGGCTTCTTTGATTGGCTTGCCGTTCTCGTCGAGCATGGCACGTACACGGCCATAGTTCGAACCGACCAGGACCATGTCGCCTTGGCGCAGGGTGCCGTCTTGAACCAGAACGGTAGCAACCGGGCCACGACCTTTGTCGAGACGCGATTCAACCACAACGCCACGACCCGGAGCCGACGGAGTTGCTTTCAGTTCGAGAACTTCAGCTTGCAGCAGAACAGCTTCGAGCAACTCGTCCACGCCAGTACCGACTTTCGCCGAAACCGATACGAACGGGGTGTCGCCGCCCCACTCTTCCGAAGTCACGCCGTGAACCGACAGTTCGCTACGGATGCGATCGAGATCGGCGCCCGGCTTGTCGATTTTGTTCACAGCTACAACCAGCGGAACACCGGCAGCCTTGGCGTGCTGAACGGCTTCAACGGTCTGCGGCATCACGCCGTCGTCCGCTGCAACCACCAGGATCACGATGTCGGTCGCCTTGGCACCACGAGCACGCATGGCGGTAAACGCGGCGTGACCAGGGGTGTCGAGGAAGGTGACCATGCCGCGTTCGGTTTCAACGTGGTACGCGCCGATGTGCTGGGTGATACCGCCGGCTTCGCCAGCAGCAACCTTGGCACGACGGATGTAGTCGAGCAGCGAGGTCTTACCGTGGTCAACGTGGCCCATTACGGTCACGACCGGAGCACGGGAGAACGCTTCACCTTCAAACTTCAGGGACTCGGCCAGGGAATCTTCCAGGGCGGTGTCGCTGACCAGGGTCACTTTGTGGCCCAGCTCTTCGGCAACCAGTTGGGCAGTTTCCTGATCCAGTACCTGGTTGATGGTCGCTGGGGTACCCAGTTTGAACATGAACTTGATGATTTCAGCAGCCTTGACCGACATCTGCTGGGCGAGATCGCCAACAGTGATGGTCTCGCCGATCTTCACTTCGCGCACTACAGGGCCGGTTGGGCTCTGGAAACCGTGAGCGTTGCGTTTCTTCAGCTTGGCCTTGCCGCGACCACCACGACGGAAGCCATCGCTTTCTTCGTCGGTAGTACGTGGCGCAACACGTGGAGCAGGCGCTTTCTCTTTAACCGAAGCACGATGCGGAGCGTTTTTGCGCTCGCCATCGCCACTGCCACGACGATTGTTATCGTCGGCACGTGGTTTGTCCGGACGGCGCTGTTCGTTCTGCTTGTTGCGAACATCAGCAGACGGAGCTGGAGCAGCTGCAACCACCGGAGCGCTTTCACGCACTGGCTCGGCAACGGCAACCGGCGCTGCAACAGCGTCGTTGGTAGCGGTTTGCGCAGCAGCAGGCTGGCGACGCGCTTCTTCTTCGGCGCGACGCTTGGCTTCTTCTTCAGCCTTCTGACGAGCAGCATTTTCTACTGCGCGACGTTCATCCAGTTCGCGTTTGCGCTCGGCTTCGATTTCTTCCGGGCTGCGTTGTACGAAAACCTTCTTTTTACGGACTTCAACACTGATGCTTTTGCTGCCAGCAACACGCAGGGTGCTGGTGGTTTTACGCTGCAGTGTGATCTTGCGTGGTTCTTCCACTTTCGCCTTGTGGCTGCTTTTCAAGTGAGTCAGCAAAGATTGCTTCTCACTGTCAGTCACATGTTCTTCGGCGGCGGTGTGCGGCAGACCTGCCTCACGCATCTGCTGCAACAGGCGCTCTACCGGTGTTTTGACCTCATCGGCCAGTTGTTTCACCGTGACTTGCGTCATGCACTTCTCTCCTCAGGCCGCGCCTAATTACTCGAACCAGTGGGCTCGGGCGGCCATGATCAACTTGCCGGCACGATCATCGTCAATGCCGTCGATGTCGAGCAGGTCGTCAATAGACTGCTCGGCCAGGTCTTCGCGGGTAATTACGCCGCGCACCGCCAGTTCCATCGCCAAATCCTTGTCCATACCCTCAAGCGAGAGCAGGTCTTCGGCCGGATGGGCGTCTGCCAGCTTTTCCTCAGTAGCGATGGCTTTGGTCAACAAACGATCCTTGGCACGAGCGCGAAGCTCGTTGACGGTTTCTTCGTCAAAGCCGTCGATGTTGAGCATTTCTTCCAACGGTACGTAGGCAATCTCTTCCAGGCTGGTGAAGCCTTCATCTACCAGCACCTGTGCCAGGTCTTCGTCGACTTCCAGCTCGTCGATGAAGTTGCGCAGGATGTCGCCGGTTTCTGCTTGCTGCTTAGCCTGGATGTCCGATTCGGTCATCACGTTCAGGGTCCAGCCAGTCAACTGGCTAGCCAGACGCACGTTCTGACCACCGCGACCGATGGCCTGAGCCAGATTGTCTGCGCCAACGGCGATGTCCATTGCATGGGCATCTTCGTCAACGATAATTGCCGCAACCTCAGCCGGGGACATGGCGTTGATTACGAACTGAGCCGGGTTGTCGTCCCACAGGACGATATCAACACGCTCACCGCCCAACTCACCCGACACTGCCTGGACGCGCGAACCGCGCATACCGATGCAAGCGCCCTGCGGGTCGATGCGTTTGTCCTTGGAGCGGACCGCGATCTTGGCGCGCGAACCCGGGTCACGGGAGGCAGCCATTACTTCGATCAGGCCTTCAGCGATTTCCGGCACTTCGATGCGGAACAACTCGATCAGCATTTCCGGCGCGGTACGCGACAGGATCAGCTGCGGGCCGCGGTTCTCGGTGCGGATTTCCTTGAGCAGCGCACGCAGACGCACGCCAACCCGGAAGGTTTCGCGAGAGATGATGTCTTCACGAGCCAGCAACGCTTCAGCGTTGTTGCCCAGGTCGACGATCACATTGTCGCGGGTCACTTTCTTCACGGTGCCGGAGATGATTTCCCCCAGGCGCTCGCGATAGGCGTCAACGACTTGAGCGCGCTCGGCTTCGCGAACTTTCTGCACAATGACTTGCTTGGCAGTCTGTGCAGCAATGCGGCCGAACTCGATGGATTCGATTTTTTCTTCGACTACATCACCAACCTGGGCACCAGGATGCGTTTCGGCAACCTTGCTCGGCCAGGTTTCGATGGCCGGATCGTCCAGGTCTGCTTCTTCGACAACCGTCCAGCGACGGAAGGTCTCGTAAGCACCGGTGTGGCGATTGATTTCCACACGCAGATCGACTTCGTCCTCGAAACGCTTTTTGGTAGCAGTGGCCAGAGCCAGCTCCAGCGCCTCAAAAATTACGTTTGCCGGTACGCCCTTTTCATTGGATACCGACTCAACAACCAGCAGTACTTCTTTGCTCATCGTACGCCTCGCCTTTCGCAAGCCATTGGATCCGCGGGATCCGCGTCTCAGTCAAAACTGGGAATAATGTTGGCCTTGTCGATCATATCGATCGGCAACAGGAACTCGTGGTCTTCTACCTGCACCACGACATCCTGCTCTTCTACACCGCGCAGAAGGCCCTGAAAGTTGCGTCGCCCTTCAAAAGGCGAGCGCAGCCTGATCTTCACTTGTTCACCGGCAAATTTTGCAAACTGCTCAATAGTGAACAGCGGGCGTTCCATGCCAGGCGAGGAAACTTCAAGGGTGTACTCAACGGCGATTGGATCTTCAACATCCAGGACACCGCTGATCTGACGGCTGACGATGGCGCAATCGTCCACCAGCACGCCGCCTTCTTTATCAATATAAACGCGCAACATTGAGTGGCGACCTTGAGCCGAAAACTCAATACCCCAGCATTCATAGCCTAGGGCCACGACCACCGGGGCCAACAAGGCCTGCAACTCTTCTAGCTTGCTCGACACCTGAACCCCCTCGTGCATGTATGTGCATGCTATGCAAAATAAAAAAATGGGCGAAACGCCCATCCTTGAAACGCCGTCGAACAGCGGCGTAGAAAGTGTCCAGCTAACAAAAAGCCCCTTAAAAGGGGCTCCTTAAACTGGTTGCGGGGGCCGGATTTGAACCGACGACCTTCGGGTTATGAGCCCGACGAGCTACCAGACTGCTCCACCCCGCGACAAAGCTGGGGCGGAAGTATACGACCGATCCCTGACAGGGTCAATGTAACCTTCCACCTACAAGAAAGCCCGCAACAGCGGGCTCTCCTGATAATTGGTACCGAGAAGGGGACTCGAACCCCTACACCCTATGGGCACAACCACCTCAAGGTTGCGTGTCTACCAATTCCACCACCTCGGCAATACTACGTTTGAAACCCTTCTTACTTCTGCTCTTGAGCTGGAGGTACGTCAGTCGCTGGAGTAGCCGACTTTTGCTCTTGAAGCACCGGTACATCATCAGAAGCCGGTTGTTGCTTTGGAACTTCCAACACTGCTGGATTTGGCAAACCTACTTGAGTCAGCTGGTGAGCCTTCTCTTTAGCAAAGTAACCTAACCCTAAGCTGGTTATGAAGAAACCGGCGGCAAGTATAGCAGTAAACTTACTAAGAAAGGTAGAGGAACCTTGGCTTCCGAACACAGTATTTGAAGCACCTGCTCCGAAAGACGCGCCAGCATCCGCACCCTTACCCTGCTGCAGCAATACCAGAGCAACTACGCCCAATGCACCCAGCAGATGAAAAACGACTACGACTGTTTCCAGCATTTTTTCAGTTTCCCGCGGCGCGAATAATCGCACCGAACTCATCTGCATTCAGGGAAGCTCCACCAATGAGCCCCCCATCGATATCCGGCATGCCGAACAGTTCGACCGCATTGGCCGCCTTCACGCTGCCGCCGTATAGAAGCCGCACACCTTGTGCGACCTCAGAATTCTCTGCCGCCAACTGAGCGCGAATGGCTGCGTGCACATCCTGCGCCTGTTGCGGCGAAGCAGTCAGCCCGGTGCCAATGGCCCAGACCGGCTCGTAAGCAATGACTGCATTTGCAAAAGCACCAACACCCAGCTCCTCAATGATACTGCCAAGCTGACGCCCGACAACCTCAAGAGTTTTTCCAGCTTCGCGTTGCTCCAGGGTCTCCCCTATACACAACACTGGAATCAAGCCACATGCCTGTGCCGCTGCGAACTTGCGAATCAGCATTCCGTCCTGCTCGCCCATTTGGCGGCGCTCGGAATGCCCGACAAGTACAAAGGCACAACCTGCATCCACCAACTGACTCGGTGCAACTTCGCCGGTCAAAGCACCTTGCATGGATTCCACTGCAGAGTTCTGCGCGCCGACCGAAATCGACTTGCCTTTCAAACCTTCAATCACTTGATTGATATGCAGGAAAGGCGGGAATACCGCGACATCAACACCGCTCGGCAAGGCCAAATGACTCAGGCCGTTGATCAGCTCAGCGACGCTGGCGCGGGTACCGTGCATCTTCCAGTTACCAGCTACCATAGGGCGACGCATGCTGTACCTCGTCGGTCAAAGTGGGCGCAGATGTTACCCAACACAATCATGGCTGGCAAGCCGAATTCAGGCAGAAACTTCAGTAACCAGTTTTGCCAGCTCTTCGGCATAGCCGCGAACCTGTGTTTCGTCCTCGCCTTCGACCATGACTCGCACCAACGGCTCGGTGCCGGACTTGCGCAACAGCACGCGCCCACGCCCGGCCATGGCCTTGGTAACGCGCTCGCTGGCCTCTTTGACCGACGGATGATTCAGCGGGCTCGCACCGCCACTGAAACGCACGTTGATCAGCACCTGAGGACACTTGCGCAGCGACTGACGGGCTTGAGCCAGCCCTTCGGAGCGAGTCTGCAATGCCATCAGCACCTGCAACGCGGCAATGATCGCATCACCGGTGGTGGTGTGATTGAAGCAGACGATATGACCCGAGTTCTCACCACCGACCAGCCAGTTACGCTCCAGCAGATCCGCGATCACATAACGGTCACCGACGTTGGCACGCACAAACGGAATCGACAGATCTGCCAGGGCCAGCTCCAGCCCCAGGTTACTCATCAATGTTCCGACCACACCGCCTTTCAGCAGATCACGCTCATGCAAGTCGCGGGCGATGATGAACAGCAGCTCGTCACCATCGACAACAGCACCCGTGTGATCGACCATCAGGACCCGGTCGCCATCACCATCGAACGCAATACCGAGATCAGCATGTTCGGCAAGGACGGCAGCCTGCAACTGACCCATATGGGTCGAACCGCAGTTGTCATTGATGTTCAGGCCGTTTGGCTGCGCTGAAAGCACAACAACCTCGGCGCCCAACTCGCGGAACACACTCGGTGCTACTTTGTAGGTCGCACCGTGAGCGCAATCGATCACGATCTTCAGGCCCGTAAAGCTGGTGCCGGTCGGCACGCTGCTCTTGCAGAATTCAATATAACGGCCCGAAGCATCGTTGATTCGCGACACTTTGCCGATCTTGCTCGACTCAACCACCGTCATCGGGGTGTCGAGCAACTCTTCGATCATATGCTCGACTTCATCCGGCAGCTTGGTGCCCTTGCCGGAGAAAAACTTGATGCCGTTGTCATCGTGAGGATTGTGCGAGGCACTGATCACGATGCCTGCTTCGGCATGGAACGTACGCGTCAGGTAGGCGATGGCCGGCGTCGGCATCGGGCCCAGGAGCATCACGTCGGCACCCGCCGAAGTCAGCCCGGCCTCGAGCGCCGATTCGAACATGTATCCCGATATCCGGGTGTCCTTGCCTACCAACACTTTGCAGGCGCCCATTTTGCGGAACGCCATGCCCGCAGCCCAGCCGAGCTTCAGCATGAATTCAGGGGTAATCGGGTACACGCCGACCCGACCACGAATACCGTCGGTGCCAAAATATTTCTTAGTCATAAGTGCTCCATCATTCTTATTCGGCTGATTCCACTGCGGCGATCATCCGCACCACATCGACGGTTTCGGCCACATCATGGACGCGCAATATACGCGCCCCCTTGAATGAAGCCAGCGCCGCGAGTGCCAAACCGCCATGCAGTCGTTCACCGACCGGGCGATTCAAGGCCTGACCTATCATGCTCTTTCGCGAAACCCCGACCAACAGGGGCCGCCCCAAGGCATGCAGGACTTCCATATGTTTGAACAAGCTCAGGTTGTGCTGCAAGGTTTTGGCGAAGCCGAAACCCGGATCCAGGATGATCCGTTCAGCCGGAATTCCGACTGACGCACACTGCGCCATGCGTTCGACAAGAAACTCGCCAACCTCTCGGGTGACATCCTGATAATGCGGATTGTCCTGCATGTCGCCCGGCTCACCGAGCATATGCATCAGACAGACCGGCAGACCAGTGGCGGCCGCCGCATCCAGAGCGCCCTCTCGACGCAACGAGCGGACGTCATTGATCAAACCCGCACCCAACCGCGCCGCTTCACGCATGACCGCTGGCGTGGAGGTATCGACCGAGATAATCACATCCAGCTCGCGGTTGATGCGCTCGACAATTGGCGCTACGCGCTCCAGCTCTTCGAGCGGCGAAACCGCCCTGGCACCGGGCCGGGTCGATTCGCCACCGACATCAATCAGCGTCGCGCCGGCCAGCACCATGGCCTCGGCGTGGCGCAAGGCCGCATCGAGCTGGCTGTATTGGCCGCCATCGGAAAAGGAATCAGGGGTGACATTGAGAATGCCCATGACATGCGTCTGGGCCAAATCAAGAACCCGGTTGCCGCAAGGCAACCGGGTCGAGGACTGAACAGAAGTCATTTCAAACCTTAAACGTCAGCAGCCGGACCGCCGATCGGTGTTTCCGGGCGCTCATCCTGTACCACCGGAGGCGTTCCGGAGGTACCGGTGCCGCCCGACCAGTCGCGAGGTTCGCGAGGCGTACGACCCGCCATGATGTCGTCGATCTGATCGGCGTCGATCGTTTCGTACTTCATCAAGGCATCAGCCATGGCGTCGAGCTTGTCACGGTTATCCGTGAGGATCTGTTTGGCCGTGCCATAGCACTGGTCAATGATGCTGCGCACTTCGGAGTCGATCAGTTTGGCTGTCTCACCGGAGAAGCTTGCACTCTGACCACCGCCGCCGCGACCGAGGAACACTTCGCCCTCTTCTTCGGCGTACATCAACGGACCGAGTTTCTCCGACAGACCCCACTTGGTCACCATGTTCCGTGCAATCTGACTGGCACGCATGATGTCGTTGGATGCACCGGTGGTGACACCGTCAAAGCCCAAAGTCATCTCTTCAGCGATACGGCCGCCGTACAGCGAGCAGATCTGGCTGATCAACGCACGCTTGGACAGGCTGTAGCGATCTTCTTCAGGCAGGAACATGGTCACACCCAGCGCACGACCGCGCGGGATGATCGACACTTTGTAGACCGGGTCATGCTCAGGCACGACGCGACCAACAATGGCATGGCCTGCTTCGTGATAAGCGGTGTTCTGCTTCTCTTTCTCGGACATGACCATGGATTTGCGCTCGGCGCCCATCATGATCTTGTCTTTCGCCAGTTCGAATTCTTTCATCTCGACAATGCGCTTGCCGGTACGGGCAGCGAACAGCGACGCCTCGTTCACCAGGTTGGCAAGGTCGGCACCGGAGAAACCAGGCGTACCACGAGCGATCACGGCCGGAGCGACGTCGTCACCCATTGGCACTTTGCGCATGTGGACCTTGAGAATTTGCTCGCGACCGCGGATATCCGGCAACCCGACCACAACCTGACGGTCGAAACGGCCCGGACGCAGCAACGCAGGGTCCAGTACGTCCGGACGGTTGGTTGCAGCGATGACGATGATGCCGTCATTCATTTCGAAGCCGTCCATCTCTACCAGCAACTGGTTGAGAGTCTGCTCGCGCTCATCGTGACCACCACCCATGCCGGCGCCACGGTGGCGACCGACGGCGTCGATTTCATCGATGAAGATGATGCATGGCGCGTGTTTTTTGGCTTGTTCGAACATGTCGCGAACACGGCTGGCACCGACACCGACGAACATTTCGACAAAGTCGGAACCGGAAATGGTGAAGAACGGCACCTTGGCTTCACCGGCAATTGCCTTGGCCAGCAAGGTTTTACCGGTACCTGGAGGACCGACCATCAGCACGCCGCGAGGAATGCGGCCGCCCAGACGCTGGAACTTGCCCGGATCGCGGAGGAATTCGACCAGCTCGCCGACTTCTTCCTTGGCTTCGTCGCAACCGGCAACGTCAGCCAGGGTAGTTTTCACCTGGTCTTCGGAGAGCAGGCGCGCCTTGCTCTTGCCGAAGCTCATCGGCCCGCCCTTGCCTCCGGCACCGCCCTGCATCTGCCGCATGAAGAACATGAACACGGCGATGATCACCAGGATCGGGAAGCTCGCGACCAGCAGTTGAGTCCAGATGCTTTGCTGCTCAGGCTGCTTGCCTTCGACTACCACGTGGTTGTCCACGAGATCGCCGATCAGACCGTTGTCCTGGATCGCAGGACGAATGGTCTTGAAGCTGTCGCCATCGTTGCGCTTACCGGTAATCACATAGCCATCAACGGCTACGCGCTCGACCTTGCCATCCTTGACCTGCTGGATGAAGTCGGAATAGTTGAGGGTCTGCGGCTCGTTAGGGCTGGAGAAGTTGTTCATCACTGTCACCAGGACAGCCGCGATGATCAACCACAGGATCAGATTCTTTGCCATATCGTTCAATTAACTACCCTCTGAAGCAAGCGCCGCTAATGGCGCGCGCTTCGCATGATATTCACCGGCCTAACTTACTACATTACCTACAACACTGGCAGGCGCCGTCTGTAACCCTTTGTGAAACACTTCCTACACAATATTCGCTAATTCCCACAAGGCGAAATACGAAAAACCTATCGCCCCGCAAAAAAACCTCGATTTACTCACTACGGCCGCGGTAGCCCCAAGCCAGCATGTATTGCTCGCGGGAACTGCCACGGGAAGAGTCCGGCTTGATCATCTGGACCTTGTCGAATTTCTGACGAGCGTCCTTCACGTAAGCATCAAACCCTTCGCCCTGAAACACCTTGATCACGAAATTACCACCCGGCTTGAGTATCCGGGCAGCCAGATCAAGAGCCAGCTCACATAGAAACATGGCTTTTGGCATGTCCACTTCAGGCGTACCACTCATATTGGGGGCCATATCGGAAATCACAAGGTCCACCTGCGAATTACCGACGGCCTCAAGGATCTGAGCGAGCACTTTATCCTCGGTGAAGTCACCCTGGATGAAAGTCACGTCCGGAATGCCGTCCATTTCCAGGATGTCCGAGGCGATCAGACGCCCCTGACCACCGATCAGCCGACTGGTGACCTGCGACCAGCCGCCGGGCGCCGCCCCCAGGTCGACAACGCTCATACCCGGACGGATCAGCTTGTATTTCTCCTGGACCTCCAGAAGCTTGTAACTCGCACGCGAGCGGTAACCATCCTTCTGCGCCTGCTTCACATAGGGATCGTTGACATGTCTTTTCAGCCAACCAAGGCTTGTCTTGGAACGCGCCATTGGGCACCTCGATGATAA
The DNA here is from genome assembly GCF_014852325.1 of Pseudomonas sp. PDM01. Taxonomy (NCBI): domain Bacteria; kingdom Pseudomonadati; phylum Pseudomonadota; class Gammaproteobacteria; order Pseudomonadales; family Pseudomonadaceae; genus Pseudomonas; species Pseudomonas sp. PDM01. The sequence goes on along the minus strand of NZ_JACVBK010000007.1, from coordinate 34,762 downwards.
GGGTCGTGATTAGTTGGGCGGATCCACGAACCCTCGGGTAAAATGGCCGCCATTTTACAGAATCCAGACGAAAGGGTCAGATTATGCCGCTCACTCAAGAGCAGAAGAAACAGTACAAATCCATTGGCCACCATCTGAAACCAGTTTTGATTGTGGCTGACAACGGTTTGACTGAAGGTGTGTTAGCCGAACTTGAACGCGCTTTGGCGGATCACGAGCTGATCAAGATCAAGCTCAACATCCTCGATCGCGAATCGCGCCTGGCGTCCATTGCAGAACTCTGCAAGGTCGGCAAAGCGGATCTGGTTCAAGTCATCGGCAAGATGGCACTGATTTACCGCAAGAACTTCAGCGTCAACAAGCAGCTGTCGAACGTCCATCGCTTCAAGTGATGGCAAGGGTCAAGGGTGTGCTTCGCGCACCCTGCCGCTCCATCCCGGTACCGGCTGCAAGACCAGCACCAGCCCGGAAAAGCCCAGAACAAGATAGCTGAACACTTGCCAACGCACTGCATCCGGCCAGCCGATACGCACCGCGAAAAACATCGCACACGCATACAGCGCCATCATCAGCAGTTGCCCGCGAATATCGCGCCATAGACTGGCAAGGCCCTCGGCCTGAACCAGCACCAAAGCCTGAAAAATTACACACGCCGAGGCGAAACCCACCATCAGCGCGTTCAGCATGCCTGCAATTTCTTCGATCAGCAGCGGCGCCAGGCCAATTTGGCCCAGCACCGGCAGCAGGCCGATGTGTAACAGCCACAAGCCGCCGACCCACAACATCTGAGTCAGCTGCCAAAGCATGGCGCCCGCACGCAGCGGGCGCCTTCTTTCAGATGTGGCGGACTTCGACAATCTCGTACTCGATAACGCCACCCGGCGTTTTCACGGCAACCACATCACCCTCTTCCTTGGCAATCAAGGCGCGGGCCAATGGCGAACCTACCGAAATCTTGCCGAGTTTGAAGTCAGCCTCGTCCTCACCCACGATGTGGTAAGTGACGCGCTCATCGGTCTCGACGTTGGCGATTTCAACGGTGGTGCCGAAAATCACTTTACCGGTGTGAGGAATGCTCGTGACGTCGATGATGACCTGATTCTGAATCCGGCCTTCGATGTCACGAATCCGCGCCTCGACCATACCTTGCTGCTCGCGAGCAGCGTGGTATTCGGCGTTTTCCTTCAAGTCACCCAATTCCCGGGCCGTACCGATGTCCTGGCTGAGCTTCGGGCGGACGACCTTGGTCAGGTGAGCGTGTTCTTCTTCCAGGGCTTTCGCGCCCTGGACGGTCATTGGGTACTTGATCATGCCTTCAATCCTGCGTGTAGATCCTGCAAGCGGCGTACGGTCTTCTCGGGACCGAACTTCAGCGCTTCGCAGATGGCTTCGCCAGCAGCAATGGTGGTGGTGCAGTAGATTTTGTGCTGCAAGGCATTACGACGAATGGAGTACGAGTCAGCAATCGACTGGCGACCTTCGGTGGTGTTGATGATCAGGGTGACTTCGTCATTCTTGATCATGTCGACCACGTGCGGACGACCTTCAGTCACCTTGTTCACACGGCGCACTTTCAGGCCTGCGGCTTCGATCAGCTTGGCAGTACCGGCAGTGGCAACCACTTCGAAGCCCAAGTTGATCAGATCACGGGCCACGCCTGCAACCAGTGGCTTGTCGTCGTCACGCACGCTGATGAACGCGGTACCGCCGGTCGGCAGCACTTCGCTGGCGCCCATCTGAGCCTTGGCGAACGCTTCGCCGAAGGTGTCGCCCACGCCCATCACTTCACCGGTGGACTTCATCTCTGGGCCCAGGATCGGGTCCACGCCAGGGAATTTGGCGAACGGGAAGACCGCCTCTTTCACACTGTAGAAGTTCGGGATGATTTCTTTGGTGAAGCCGATTTCTTTCAGGGTTTTACCGGCCATGACGCGTGCCGCGATCATCGCGAGGGAAACACCGATGCACTTGGACACGAACGGTACGGTACGGGAAGCGCGCGGGTTGACTTCGATGACGTAGATGTCTTCACCTTGCAGCGCCAACTGAACGTTCATCAGGCCGACAACGCCCAGTTCCAGGGCCATTTTCTTGACCTGTTCGCGCATCTCGTCCTGGATGTGCGCAGGCAGCGAGTACGGCGGCAGGGAGCATGCGGAGTCACCGGAGTGAACACCGGCCTGCTCAATGTGCTGCATGATCGCGCCGATCACCACGTCGGTGCCGTCGCAAACTGCATCCACGTCCATTTCGATGGCGCAGTTGAGGAAGTGGTCGAGCAGCACCGGGCTGTCGTTGGACACTTTCACTGCGTCACGCAGGTAGCGCTTGAGTTCTTCTTCTTCGTAGACGATTTCCATCGCACGGCCGCCCAGTACGTAGGACGGACGAACCACCAGCGGGTAACCGATCTTGGCCGCGGCACGAATCGCTTCGTCTTCGCTGCGCACGGTGGCGTTTGGCGGCTGACGCAGGTTCAGACGCTCAACCATTTGCTGGAAGCGCTCTCGGTCTTCGGCACGGTCGATGGCGTCAGGGCTGGTGCCGATGATCGGCACGCCGGCTTCTTCCAGGGCGCGAGCCAGTTTCAGTGGAGTCTGGCCGCCGTACTGGACGATTACGCCTTTCGGCTTCTCGACCCGGCAGATTTCCAGCACGTCTTCCAGGGTTACTGGTTCGAAGTACAGGCGATCGGAGGTGTCGTAGTCGGTGGAAACGGTTTCCGGGTTGCAGTTGACCATGATGGTCTCGTAACCGTCTTCGCGCAGGGCCAGTGCCGCGTGTACGCAGCAGTAGTCGAACTCGATGCCCTGGCCGATACGGTTTGGACCGCCGCCGAGGATCATGATCTTGTCGCGACCCGACGGCGCGGCTTCGCACTCTTCCTCGTAAGTCGAGTACATGTAGGCGGTGTCGGTGGCGAACTCGGCAGCGCAGGTGTCAACGCGCTTGTAGACCGGGAAGATCTCCAGCTTGTGACGGTGGCGACGCAAAGCTTTTTCGGTCACGCCCAGCAGCTTGGCGAGACGCATGTCCGAGAAGCCTTTGCGCTTGAGCTTGAACATCAGGTCGCGGTCGATGCTGGCCAGACCCAGGGTCTTGACCTTCTCTTCTTCCTTGATCAGATCTTCGATCTGCACCAGGAACCACGGGTCGATCATGTTCATGCCGAAGATGTCTTCGACCGACAGGCCGGCGCGGAAGGCGTCAGCCACGTACCAGATGCGCTCGGCGCCCGGCACGGTCAGTTCGCGCTTGAGGATGCTCATGCTTTCCGGGTTGCCCAGGTCGAGCTTCTCGTCCAGGCCGCAAACACCCACTTCCAGGCCGCGCAGGGCTTTCTGCAGGGATTCCTGGAAGGTCCGGCCGATGGCCATGACTTCACCGACCGATTTCATTTGAGTGGTCAGGCGTGCGTCGGCTTTCGGGAATTTCTCGAAAGCGAAACGTGGCAGCTTGGTGACGACGTAGTCGATCGACGGCTCGAACGACGCCGGAGTAGCGCCCCCGGTGATTTCGTTCTGCAGCTCGTCCAGGGTATAGCCGATCGCCAACTTGGCAGCGATACGCGCAATCGGGAAACCGGTGGCTTTCGAGGCCAGGGCCGAGGAACGGGATACCCGCGGGTTCATCTCGATGACGACCATGCGGCCAGTGTCCGGGCAGATGCCGAACTGAACGTTGGAGCCGCCGGTTTCCACGCCGATCTCGCGCAGTACCGCCAGGGAGGCGTTACGCATGATCTGGTATTCCTTGTCCGTCAGGGTCTGTGCCGGCGCAACAGTGATCGAGTCACCGGTGTGCACGCCCATCGGGTCAAAGTTTTCAATGGAGCAGACGATGATGCAGTTGTCCTTCTTATCGCGGACAACCTCCATCTCGTATTCTTTCCAGCCGATCAGGGATTCGTCGATCAGCAGCTCTTTGGTCGGAGACAGGTCCAGACCACGGGCGCAGATTTCTTCGAACTCTTCACGGTTGTAAGCGATACCGCCGCCGGTGCCGCCCATAGTGAAGGACGGACGGATGATGCACGGGAAGCCCAGGCGCTCAAGAACGGCGTTGGCCTCTTCCATGCTGTGGGCGATACCCGAACGCGGGCAGTCCAGGCCGATGGATTTCATCGCCTTGTCGAAACGCGAACGGTCTTCAGCCTTGTCGATGGTGTCAGCGTTGGCGCCGATCATCTCTACGCCGAACTTCTCCAGAACGCCTTCGCGCTCCAGGTCCAGTGCGCAGTTCAGAGCGGTCTGGCCGCCCATGGTTGGCAGCAGCGCGTCCGGACGCTCTTTCTCGATGATCTTGGCAACGGTCTGCCATTTGATCGGTTCGATGTAGGTGGCGTCGGCCATGTCCGGGTCGGTCATGATGGTCGCTGGGTTGGAGTTCACCAGGATGACGCGGTAACCCTCTTCGCGCAGGGCTTTGCAGGCCTGGGCGCCGGAGTAGTCGAATTCGCAGGCCTGGCCGATAACGATCGGGCCAGCGCCGAGAATCAGGATGCTTTTAATGTCTGTACGTTTTGGCATGGGTTTGTCACTCAAATCCGCAGGTCAGTCGGCAAGCCGTCTTGTTCAATCTGTGAAGCCTTGAGGGGGCCACCGGTGTCGGGACCGCCCTCAAGCTTTGCTGCATCAAGGCGAGCGATCAGCGTCGCTTGGCCATTTCGTTGATGAAGCGATCGAACAATGGCGCTACGTCGTTCGGGCCAGGGCTGGCTTCCGGGTGACCCTGGAAGCTGAAGGCGCTCTTGTCGGTACGCTCGATGCCTTGCAGGGTGCCGTCGAACAGCGATTTGTGAATCGCACGAACGTTGGCTGGCAGGGTCGCTTCGTCTACGGCAAAACCGTGGTTCTGGCTGGTGATCATCACCACGCCGCTGTCCAGATCCTGGACCGGGTGGTTGGCACCGTGGTGGCCGTGGCCCATTTTCAGGGTCTTGGCGCCGGAGGCCAGGGCCAGCAGCTGGTGACCGAGGCAGATGCCGAATACCGGAATCTCGGTTTCCAGCACATCCTTGATCGCCTGGATCGCGTAGTCGCAAGGCTCCGGATCGCCAGGGCCGTTGGACAGGAACACGCCGTCCGGCTTCATCGCCAGCACGTCAGCGGCAGGCGTTTGCGCCGGCACCACGGTCACACGGCAACCGCGCTCGACCAGCATGCGCAGGATGTTGAGCTTGACGCCGTAGTCGTAGGCAACCACGTGGTACGGCAGCTCGGAAGCGTCGATGGTCGCGTGGCTGTCGGTTTTCAACTCCCAGACAGTCGAGCGCCACTCGTAGGTTTCCTTGGTGCTGACGACTTTCGCCAGGTCCATGCCTTTGAGGCCAGGAAAGCCTTGAGCCGCGGCGATGGCCGCTTCTTCGGAAATGTTGTCACCGGCCATGATGCAGCCGTTCTGCGCGCCTTTCTCACGCAGGATGCGCGTCAGGCGGCGGGTGTCGATACCGGCGATTGCCACAACGTTGTTGGCTTTCAGGTAGTCGGACAGGGACATCGTGTTACGCCAGTTGCTCGCAACCAGCGGCAGGTCACGGATGACCAGGCCAGCGGACCAGACGCGGTCGGACTCGGCGTCTTCCGGCGTGGTGCCGGTGTTGCCGATGTGCGGGTAAGTCAGGGTAACGATCTGTTGGGCGTAGGAAGGATCGGTAAGGATTTCCTGATAGCCGGTCATTGCGGTGTTAAACACCACCTCACCAACGGTTTGACCGTCGGCTCCAATGGCTTCGCCGCGAAAAATGCTGCCATCAGCAAGGGCGAGTATGGCTGGCTTAGTCAAGAAGACCTCCCGTAAATAAAGCCTGAAAGGGCGATCGCAGGTTGTAAAAAAGCGGAGTGACGTATGGACACGTCACCCCGCTTCTTCACTGAATTATTCTGCGCGCTTTTAGTGGACACACTAAAGCTGTAGCTTACAGAAAAAGGCTTTTTTGGTCTACCGCCAATGAGCCCTAAAGGCCGGAGAATGCGACAGGACGTCGCTTGGCGTAATAAAACCGGGCCCAAACGCAATGTTGGAACCCGGTTTCGGCTGCATCTTAACGCAGGTCGAGCACGTCTTGCATGTCGTAGAGGCCAGGCTCACGACTGTCCAGCCACAACGCCGCACGCACAGCGCCTTTGGCGAAGGTCATGCGACTGGACGCCTTATGCGTGATTTCCAGGCGCTCGCCCTCACAGGCGAACAGCACGGTGTGATCACCGACCACATCACCGCCGCGCACAGTGGCAAAACCGATCGTTTCACGCTCGCGCACACCGGTGTGACCTTCACGCCCGTAGACCGCGACCTTCTGCAGGTCACGATCCAGCGCACTGGCAATTACCTCACCCATACGCAGGGCGGTGCCGGAAGGCGCATCGATCTTGTGCCGATGATGAGCTTCGATGATTTCGATGTCCGCATCATCACCCAGCACGCGCGCAGCCATGTCGAGCAGCTTCAGCGACAGGTTCACGCCAACACTGAAGTTGGCCGCGAACACGATAGGAATGTCCTTGCCCGCCTCGGCCAGCAACTGCTTCTGCGCAGCATCGAGCCCCGTCGTGCCGATGACCATGGCTTTGCCCGCCTTGCGGCAGAACGCCAGGTTTTTCAGCATGACTTCCGGCAGCGTGAAATCGATCAACACATCGAACTCATCCGCGACCGCATCCAGGTTACCGGACAACGGCACACCGATACGCCCCAGCGAAGCCAGCTCGCCAGCATCCACGCCAATCAGCGTGCTGCCAGGACGCACGATGGCGGCTGTCAGACCGGTCAGCGGTGCGCGTTGCTGCACCGCTTCGACCAGGATCTTGCCCATGCGGCCAGCGGCGCCCATCACAGCTATACGTCGCATGCTCACTCCTTACAGATCGCCGAAGAAGCGCTTCACGCCTTCGAACCAACCGGTGGTTTTCGGCGAATGGCTATTGTCGTCCGCCAGGGAGCTACGGAACTCTTCCAGCAATTCGCGCTGACGACGACCCAGATTGACTGGGGTTTCCACCGCAACACGGCACATCAAGTCACCGGCACCGCCGCCACGCACAGGCGCAACGCCTTTGCCGCGAACACGGAACTGCTTGCCGGTCTGAGTCCCCTCAGGGATTTTCAGTTTGACCCGACCATCAAGGGTCGGAATCTCCAGCTCGCCACCCAGCGCCGCATCGACGAAACTGATCGGCACTTCGCAGAACAAGTGCTTGCCGTCACGCTGGAAGATCGCGTGCTCGCGTACGTTGATCACCACGTACAGATCGCCCGTCGGACCACCCTGAGCGCCCGCCTCGCCTTCGCCGGACAGACGAATGCGGTCACCGGTGTCGACACCGGCCGGCACTTTCACGGAAAGGGTTTTGTACTCTTCAACGCGACCGTCACCGTTGCAGGAGTTGCACGGGTCGGAAATGATCTTGCCCTGGCCATGGCAGCGCGGGCAGGTCTGCTGCACCGAGAAGAAACCTTGCTGCATACGGACCTGACCGATACCGCCGCACGTCGGGCAAGTGACTGGCGAAGAGCCTTTCTTGGCACCCGAGCCATCGCACGGCTTGCAGTTGACCAGTGTCGGAACGCGGATATTCACGGTGGTACCGCGTACCGCTTCTTCCAGATTCAGTTCCAGGGTGTAACGCAGGTCGCTGCCGCGCTGAGCGCCGCCACGAGCACCGCCGCGACCGCCACCGAAGAAGTCACTGAAGACATCGCCAAAGATGTCGGAGAAATTCTGACCGCCAAACCCGGCACCGCCGCCGCCCATGCTTGGGTCGACACCGGCATGACCGTATTGGTCGTACGCCGCGCGCTTGCTGGAATCGGACAGCACTTCGTAGGCCTCGTTGGCCTCCTTGAACATCTCTTCCGACGCTTTGTCATCGGGATTACGGTCCGGGTGGTGCTTCATCGCCAAGCGACGGTAGGCCTTTTTCAGGTCCGCTTCGCTTGTGCCACGCTCAACACCCAATACTTCGTAATAGTCACGCTTTGCCATAAGTCTTTGCACTCTTAAGGACGTTCGGCAAACCTCTCCTGAGCCCTGCCGAACTCGTTGAGCCCCAATACAGGCCCGGACCCAACTCACGTCAATTCAACGATCCTGGTCTTTGATTCACTGCGGTACTTTCGGCTCGAAAAGCAGGAGCATTCCCGGCCATACCGCCAGCACACGAACTTGTCGCATGCTGTAAAAATTCGTGTACTCCAGACACGCCAACGCGGGAGCAGGCTCCCGCGCGGCGACATCCTACCAGTCACCGCCTAAAGGCAGTCAACCGGGCGACCAACAACTTACTTGTGGTCTTTGACTTCTTCGAACTCGGCATCGACAACGTCGTCGGCTTTTTCAGCTTTTTCGTCGTGCGGTGCTGCGCCTTCAGCAGGCTGAGCCTGTTCGGCGTACATCTTCTGCGCCACTGGAGCGGAGACTTTCGACAGCTCTTCAACCTTGGCTTCGATTGCAGCTTTGTCGTCGCCTTTAACAGCGGCTTCCAGAGCAACAACAGCAGCTTCGATTGCAGTCTTCTCTTCAGCAGTCACTTTATCGCCTGCCTCAGTGACCATTTTGCGAGTCGAGTGAACCAGTGCATCGCCCTGGTTGCGGGCAGTGGCCAGCTCTTCGAACTTGCGGTCTTCCTCGGAGTTCGCTTCAGCGTCGCGAATCATTTTCTCGATCTCTTCATCGGACAAACCGGAGTTTGCCTTGATCACGATCGATTGAGCCTTGCCGGTGGCCTTGTCTTTGGCGCCTACGTGCAGGATGCCGTTGGCGTCGATATCGAAGGTCACTTCGATTTGTGGCACGCCACGTGGTGCTGGTGGAATCTCGGCCAGGTCGAACTTGCCCAGGGACTTGTTCTGGGCGGCTTGCTTACGCTCGCCTTGCAGCACGTGGATGGTCACGGCGCCCTGGTTGTCGTCGGCAGTCGAGAACACTTGCGATTTCTTGGTAGGAATCGTGGTGTTTTTCTCGATCAGCGCGGTCATCACGCCACCCATGGTTTCGATACCCAGGGTCAGCGGGCTGACGTCCAGCAGCAGAACGTCTTTCACGTCACCGGCCAATACGGCGCCCTGGATAGCAGCACCCATGGCAACAGCTTCGTCCGGGTTCACGTCTTTACGTGCTTCTTTACCGAAGAACTCGGTCACCAGCTTCTGAACCAGTGGCATACGGGTCTGACCGCCTACCAGGATCACGTCGTTGATCGAGCCAACTTCGATGCCGGAGTCTTTCAGAGCGATGCGGCAAGGTTCGATGGTGCGTTGAACCAGGTCTTCAACCAGCGCTTCCAGCTTGGCGCGGGAGATTTTCACGTTCAAGTGCTTAGGACCGGTGGCGTCTGCAGTGATGTACGGCAGGTTCACGTCGGTCGACATGCTCGAAGACAGTTCGATCTTGGCTTTTTCAGCGGCCTCTTTCAGGCGCTGCATGGCCAGCGGGTCACCTTTGAGGTTCATGCCGCTTTCTTTCTTGAATTCGTCGACGAGGTAGTCGATCAGACGAATGTCAAAGTCTTCACCGCCCAGGAACGTGTCACCGTTGGTGGCCAATACTTCGAACTGGTGCTCGCCATCGACTTCAGCGATTTCGATCACGGAAACGTCGAAAGTACCGCCGCCCAAGTCGTAAACGATCACGGTGTGATCGCCTTTCGCCTTGTCCATACCGTAAGCCAGAGCGGCTGCGGTTGGTTCGTTGATGATACGTTTAACGTCCAGGCCCGCGATGCGGCCGGCGTCTTTGGTCGCCTGGCGCTGGCTGTCGTTGAAGTAGGCCGGAACGGTGATCACCGCTTCGGTCACTGGCTCGCCGAGGTAGTCTTCGGCGGTCTTCTTCATTTTCTTCAGAATTTCAGCCGAGATCTGTGGCGGCGACATTTTCTGGCCGTTCACTTCAACCCAAGCGTCGCCGTTGTCAGCCTTGGCGATTTTGTAAGGGACCATCTTGATGTCTTTCTGTACGACTTCTTCGTCGAACTTACGACCGATCAGACGCTTCACCGCATACAGGGTGTTGTGCGGATTGGTCACAGCCTGACGCTTGGCCGACTGACCAACGAGGATTTCGCCGTCGTTGGCGTAAGCGATGATCGACGGCGTGGTACGCGCGCCTTCAGCGTTTTCAATAACTTTGGCTACGCCGTTTTCAAGCACGGAGACGCAGGAGTTGGTAGTCCCCAGGTCGATACCGATAATTTTGCCCATGTTCACTCTCCCGAAACTTTGGATTTGGTTGCCGCAGCAGTGGTGGCTAACTGCGGTAGCACTTAAACGCTTGACTTCTAAATGGGGGCCTTGCGGCTAATTTCAAGCCTGCTCGTCAATCGAAGGCGAAACCGGTGCAGGTGCCTTGCTGACCACGACCATGGCCGGGCGCAGCAGACGACCATTGAGCTGATAGCCCTTCTGGAACACCTTGAGCACGCTGTTCGGCTCGACGTCAGCGCTTTCCTGCATGGCCATTGCCTGATGAAGAACGGCGTTGAACGGTTCGCCATGCGGATCGATCGCTTCCAGCTGATAACGCTTCAGGGTGTCCTGGAACATTTTCAGGGTCAGCTCGATGCCTTCGCGCATTGGGCGGATGCTTTCATCGTCCGGGTTGGACAACTCCAGACCACGCTCAAGGCTGTCGATGATCGGCAGCAGATCACCGGCAAATTTTTCCAGAGCGAATTTGTGAGCCTTTTCGACATCCTGCTCAGCGCGACGGCGGACGTTCTGCAGATCGGCGGCAACACGCAAAGCCTGATCCTGCGCGCCTGCCAGTTGCTCTTCGAGCACTTGTACACGAGCCGCGAGGTCTTCACCCGAAGCCGCGGAGCCCTGGTTGGCTTCTTGATTTTGCGTATCCACTGTCTGTTCGTCAGCCATAGATTTCTCCTTTCAATATCGTCCGCGAGCTCAACTCGCGCTTCTGCCCAGCTATATGGGGCCGCAAAAATCAGCTTCAAGGGGTTTGTTGTGATTAACCCTACAAAAAACAGCTGCATTGTCATTTCCCGATGCGCTAACGATTTCGTCGGATCAATCAAATCGAGCTAAGAGAGGGCATTGTCAGCCGCAAATAAAACACTGTATAAATAACCAGACCTAAAGCCTGGGAGCGGCCTTTATGCTGGTGCACCTGTCCGTACACAATTACGCCATCGTTGAACATCTCGATCTCGAACTCGATCGCGGGATGAGTGTGATCACAGGGGAAACCGGCGCCGGCAAGTCGATCATGCTCGACGCCCTCGGCCTGACCCTGGGCGATCGCGCCGACAGTGGCGTGGTCCGCCCAGGCGCCGACAAGGCCGACATCCTGGCCACCTTCGACCTGGTCGATATTCCCGAAGCCAGTGCCTGGCTGGCCGAGCGCGACCTTGAAAGCGACGGCCCGTGCATTCTGCGCCGGGTGATCACCGCCGAAGGGCGCTCCCGCGGCTATATCAATGGCACGCCCTGCCCGCTTGGTGATCTCAAGGCCCTGGGTGAGTTGCTGATCGATATCCACAGCCAGCACGAGCACCAATCCCTGCTCAAGACCGATACTCACCGCCGCCTGCTCGACGAATACGCCGGCGCCACCGACCTTGCCCGCCAGGTGCAATTGGCCGCCCAACGCTGGCGCCAGACTCGCCAGGAACTGGAGCGCCTCTCCAACTCCGGCGATGAACAACGCGCCCGCCATCAACTGCTCAGCTATCAACTCGAAGAGCTGGAAAATCTCGGCCTCGGTGACAACGAGCTGGAGCAGTTGGAGCAGGAACACAAGAACCTGACCAACGCCGAAACCCTGCTGGGCATCTGCCGGCAAGTGGTCGAACAATGCAGCGAAAGTGATTCAGGCAATGTCCTGAACGCCCTGACCGCCAGCCTCAACCGCCTGTCGAGCGTGAACAACTCGATCGGCGCGCTGGGCGAAGCCAGCAGCTTGCTGACCAGTGCGCAGATCCAGGTTGAAGAGGCCGTGGGCGAACTGAATCGCTTCCTCGATAACTTCGATGCCGACCCGGCGCGCCTGCAGTACCTGGAAGAACGCCTCGATGCGATCTACACCATGGCGCGCAAGCACCGCATCCAGCCGACCGAGGTCGCCGAGATGCAGCAGCGCTTGCTGGATGAAATTGAAACCCTCAATGCCAATGATGAATCCATTGAGCGCCTGAGCGATGAACTGGCCTCTTATGCTCGCCATTATCAGGAAAAGGCTCGCGAACTGAGCGACTTGCGCCACCAGGCCTCCAGCAGCCTGGCCAGCGCCGTGGAGCAGGAAATCCAGCGACTGGGCATGCCCGGCGGCCGCTTCACCATCGAACTGCGCCCCAACAGCAGCGATGAGCTGCTGCCTAACGGGCTCGAACAGGTAGAGCTGCTGGTCAGCGCCAACCCCGGCCAGCCCTTGAAAGCTTTGGCCAAAGTAGCCTCGGGCGGTGAACTGTCGCGGATCAGCCTGGCGATTCAGGTGATTACCGCACAGACTTCACGCGTACCCACCCTGGTATTCGACGAAGTGGACGTAGGCATCGGTGGCCCGACGGCCGAGATTGTCGGCCAGCTACTGCGTCGCCTCGGTGAGCGCGGACAGGTGCTGACAGTGACTCACTTGCCGCAAGTGGCGGCGCAAGGGCATCAGCATCTATTTGTGCACAAGGTGCGTGGCGAAGAGGCGACCCACACGGCCGTCTCCAAACTGAGCAAGAATGATCGCGTTGAAGAAGTCGCGCGGATGCTGGGCGGCATCGACCTCACCAAGGAATCCCTGGCGCACGCGAAAAAAATGGTCGTTACCGCAAAGATTTAAGAACGGCAGACAGCACGAAGGCGACCCTGGGGTCGCCTTCGTTCGTTTCGCGAATGTGAAATTCGCGCGACATGCTTACTTTTTCTTGCGCACGTACAGCACCAGATTGTGATCGACCATCTCGAAACCGTACTTGTCGACGATGGCTTTCTGCAGGCGCTCGATTTCTTCGTCGAAGAATTCGATCACTTCGCTGGTTTCGACGTTGACCATATGGTCGTGATGCTTGCCGTCATCCAGCTCGAAGACCGCATGGCCTCCGTCGAAGTTGTGCCGCACCACAAGGCCAGCTGCCTCGAACTGAGTCAGTACACGGTAAACCGTGGCCAGACCGACGTCCTCACCAGCCTCCATCAGCGCCTTGTAAACATCCTCGGCACTCATGTGGCGTTGCTCGGCGGAATCGAGCATTTGCAGAATTTTGACCCGTGGAAGGGTCACTTTGAGACCGGCTTTGCGTAGTTCGCTATTTTCAACCATGGTCAGCTTTCTCGCGATGCTGCTTCGCAGCTTCTCTTAATGCGGGTATGATCGGCGTTTACGTTGTCCCAGCCAAGATAGTGGAAGTCGCCCACCGATGCAAAACACCAAGCTCTTGCTAACCAGTTTCACCTTTGTGGGACTGCTCGCACTCGCCGGTTGTTCATTCCCCGGGGTTTACAAAATCGACATCCAGCAGGGCAATGTCGTCACGCAGGACATGATAAACCAGTTACGCCCGGGAATGACCCGTAAGCAAGTACGGTTTATCATGGGCAACCCCCTGTTGACCGACACGTTCCATGCCGATCGCTGGGATTATCTGTACAGCCTGCAACCCGGTGGCGGTGAACGCCAACAGGAACGCATTAGCGTTATCTTCAACCCAAATGACCAACTTGTCAGCCTCTCTGGTGATTTCATGCCAGGCGTGAGCCGGGACGAAGCCATTCTCGGCAAGGACAGTGGCACTAATGTGACCGCGCCTGTTGAAAACGCCGAGAAGCCGAAACCGGAAAAACCAGTCAAGCCAGGTTCGTTGCTGGATCAGATCCAGAAGGACGTGGACGGCGTAGAAACCGTTCCAGTCCCGACGCCAGAACCGCTGGAAACTTCGCCGCAATAATTTGCGACGCAATAAAAAACCCGGAATGTCCGGGTTTTTTATTGTCTGGCATTTAATCAGGTCACTGATTTCGGGCTTTTGCCTCGGCGGCCTTGGCCGCGCGCAACCGGCGAACCTCTTTCGGATCGGCCAGCAAAGGCCGATAGATCTCGAGACGATCCCCCGCCCGAACCTGGTGTGTGTCCGGATCGGCGATCACCTTGCCGAAAATCCCGACAGGGCATTCGCCCAGATCCAGCTCTGGAAACGCTTCGCCTATTCCCGAATCAAGCAGCGCTGCGCGCACTGTTGTGCCTGCGGGCACCGTCACACAGCGGAGCACCTGACGATCAACGGCGGCATACACCACCTCGATTTCGATCACGGGCTTAACCATGTATCTGTTTGGCGCGCTGGCAGAACGCATCGACCAGCGTATTGGCCGCCTGATTGAACAATGGCCCCAGGGTCGCGCGAACAATCGGCCCGGCGTAATCGAACGACAGGTCCAGGCTGATCTTGCAGGCCTTGTCGGTCAACGCCTTGAACACCCAAATGCCATGCAACTGGGTGAATGGGCCTTCCTCGAGATTCATCTCGATCGATTGCCCGGGGACCAGAGTGTTACGCGTCACGAAATGCTGACTGAGGCCACCCTTGGCCACGCCAACGCTCGCGCGCATGTACTCGGGAGAGTTTTCCAGGACTTCGGCCGACGAGCACCACGGCAAAAACTCCGGGTAACGTGCCACGTCATTGACCAGGTCATACAGCGCTTGTGCCGGGTACGGCAGCAGAGCCGAACGTTGAATGTGTGTCGTCATGTCAGCGTCACTTCCACAGCTGGGCGGCAAACACTACAAGAATGCCGATGGGCGCCACATAGCGCATCAAAAACAGGGACAGATTGAACAGCATGGGGTTGCGGATCGACAACTCGTCGCGCACCGCTTCACGCCCCATCACCCATCCTGCAAACACCACGAAACACAAACCACCGAGTGGCAACATGATCCGCGAGGTAAAGAAATCGATCACGCCAAAGAAATCCAGACCGCCGGCCGCACCCCATTGATAGAGATGGAACATCCCGCCTTCGTTCACGAAAAATTTGGCTTCCTTCCAGATATTGAAGGAAAACACCGTGCCCAGACCGACGAACCAGCAGGTGAACGCCAGCCAGAAAGTCACCCACGCGCGACTGACTTTAGTGCGTTCAACCAGGTAAGCCACCATCGGTTCGAGCAATGAAATCGCCGAACTCCAGGCTGCAATCGCGACCAGGACGAAGAACACTACCCCCATCAACTGGCCAAACGCTACGTTGCCAAAGGCAAATGGCAGGCTGACGAACATCAGGCCAGGGCCTTCGCTCGGGTTCAGGCCGGCGGCGAACACAATCGGAAACAATGCCAGACCCGCAACCAGCGAAACAAAGGTATCGAGCAGCGCGACACCGACCACGGTGCCGGAGATCGACGAGTGTTTCGGCATGTAGGCGCCATAAATCATGATCGAACCAACGCCCACGCTCAGGGAAAAGAACGCGTGCCCCATGGCCGGCAACAAGCCGTCGAGGACTTTTTCCGGATGGAAGTCGAACATGAAATGCACGCCCTCCATGAAATGGCCGGTGGTCATGCTGTAACCCAGCAGCACCAGAACCATCACGAAGAGCAGCGGCATCATGATGCGCAGGCTGCGCTCAAGGCCGGCGACTACGCCCCTGGCGATGACGACGGCGGACAACAGCATAAAAATCGTATGCCAAAGTGTCAGGCGCCATGGATCGGCGATCACCTTGCCAAAGTACGCACCGACCTGATCCGGCGTTACCCCCTGAAAGTCGCCGCGCCCCATGTCGATGATGTAATCCAGCGACCAACCACCGACGACACTATAGAAAGACAGGATCAGCAACGCCGTGATCATCCCGGCGAATGCGCCCCAGGACCACTTGCCCGAATGCCCGGCCTCCAGCGCCAGCACCTTCAAGGCATTGGCCGGACTTTGCCGGGCGCGGCGACCGATCAGGGTTTCAGCCAGCATGACCGGTACGCCGATCAGTGCGATACAGGCCAGGAACATCAATACAAAGGCACCGCCGCCGTAGACCCCGACCATGTACGGGAACTTCCAGATGCTACCCAGGCCCACGGCCGAACCGGTCGCGGCGAGTATGAAGACCCAGCGGCTAGCCCAACTGCCGTGGACAGAAACCTTGTCTGTCGACATCGCTACCACGTCCAAGCATTGAAAAAAGAGGGCGCATTGTCCGGGATTCAATCAACCTGCTCAAGCACGCAGCATCACCGTAGCCGACTCGCGTGCAACTCCCTATAATGCCGCCCCTATGGCTAAACAGAAGAAACACCCAACAGGGACCATCGCGCAGAATAAAAAGGCGCGACACGATTACTTCATCGAACATCGGTTCGAGGCTGGTCTGGTCCTGGCCGGCTGGGAAGTAAAAAGTCTGCGGGCAAGCAAGCTGCAACTGGTCGACAGTTACGTGCTGCTCAAGGATGGCGAAGCATGGCTGCTCGGCAGCCACATTACGCCCCTGACGACCGCCAGCACGCACGTCATCGCCGATCCGACGCGCACCCGCAAATTGCTGCTCAACCGCCGCGAGCTGGAAAAGCTGGCCGCCGCCGTGCAGCAAAAGGGTTACGCCTGCGTGTGCCTGTCCTGGTACTGGAGCAAGCACATGGTCAAGTGCGAGATCGCTCTGGGCAAGGGCAAGAAGGAATACGACAAGCGTGATACCGAACGCGAACGCGACGCCGGTCGCGAGTTGCAGCGAGCGGTGCGCAACAAGGGCAAGGAAGAGTAATTTTTCGCCTTGAGGCCCTCTTCGCGGGCAAGCCTCGCTCCTACACGTCACCCTGTAGGAGCGAGGCTTGCCCGCGAATGCAATCGCACGAACGATACAAAACCAACTGACTACATCCCCTTGCGCCGCTCCGCCCGGGCCATGCGCTGCACTTCCTGACGCACCTCTTCCAGCACTTCCTGTACATACAGAATGTGTCGACTGGAAACTTCCCGCGCCTGCTCCGCCCGCCCCTCAATAATCGCCATGTACAACTCCCGATGCTGCGTGATCAGCATGTCGCGGGTTTCCGTGCGCTGTTTGTACATGCCGCCAATGTTGGTCACCACGTTGCGTTTGAGCAGATCGAACAGCCCGCGAATGGTGTGCAGCAACACTGCGTTGTGACTGGCTTCGGCGATTGCCAGGTGAAACTTCGCGTCCGCCGCCCCCTCTTCCGCCCGACTCACTTCATCGTGACGGGTGTAGCAGTCCTGCAATTCATTGAAGGCCGCGGTCAACCGCTCGCGATCGACATCTGTCGCCCGCATTGCTGCGTAATAGGCGCAGGACGCTTCCAGGGTATGGCGAAACTCCAGCAGATCGCGCTGGGCCTCGGGGTTGCTTTCAAGCAGATGAAGCAGCGGATCACTGAATGTCGTGCCCAGTGACTCCACCACATAGTTGCCGCCACCCTGGCGACTGACCAGCAAGCCCTTGGCTGCCAGCTTCTGAATCGCTTCGCGCAACGAAGGGCGTGACACGCCGAACTGCTCGGCCAATGCACGCTCGGCCGGCAAGCGCTCACCAGCCTTCAGCGTGCCCTCGAGAATCATCCCCTCGAGCTGCTCGACAATATCGTCAGACAAACGGCGCTGACGAATTTGATCAAACCCCATAACTCAATTCTCCACGATCCCGACGGCTCGCCGGGCTCTCTATTCTGGCCTATCGGCGCTTTGCCAGCACCTACCAGACGGCATTTGTACGAGCGGATCAAGCAGGCGCCACAGCGCTTGTTCGACAAAAGTTTTAGGGCGGCAAATTGACACGCCGCCTACAAGGCTTTTACCCTAGCGAACAGCGATTGTAAATTGGTATTACCAATTATCCAAGAACGCTGATCAGTGCCTGACCAACAACAATTAGGGGCCACCCCATATGCAAACCTGGCAACAGCTCTATACCCCGCTCGGCAGCCTCGGCTTTTCCGCGCTCGCAGCCGTTATCCCCATCGTGTTTTTCTTCCTGGCGTTGGCCGTGTTCCGACTCAAAGGGCACGTGGCCGGCAGCATCACGCTGGCCTTGTCCATTGCGGTGGCCATCTTCGCGTTCCAGATGCCGGTCGATATGGCATTCGCCGCCGCCGGGTATGGCTTCGCCTACGGCCTGTGGCCGATTGCGTGGATCATCGTCGCCGCCGTGTTCCTCTACAAACTGACGGTCAAGAGTGGTCAGTTCGAAGTGATTCGCAGCTCCGTCCTGTCGATCACCGACGACCAGCGTTTGCAGGTGCTGCTGATCGGCTTCTGCTTCGGTGCATTCCTTGAAGGTGCAGCCGGTTTCGGCGCACCGGTAGCGATTACCGCCGCCCTCCTTGTAGGACTCGGCTTCAACCCGCTATACGCTGCTGGCCTGTGCCTGATCGCCAACACCGCGCCAGTGGCCTTCGGCGCCTTGGGGATCCCGATCATCGTGGCCGGGCAAGTGACCGGTATCGACGCGTTCAAGATCGGCGCCATGACCGGTCGCCAACTGCCGCTGCTGTCGCTGTTCGTGCCGTTCTGGCTGGTGTTCATGATGGACGGCCTGCGCGGCGTGCGGGAAACCTGGCCAGCAGCACTGGTGGCCGGATTGAGCTTCGCCATCACCCAATACTTCACGTCGAACTTCATCGGCCCGGAACTGCCGGACATCACTTCGGCCCTGGCCAGCCTGATTTCCCTGACGCTGTTCCTGAAAGTCTGGCAGCCGAAACGCGCCGCAGGCCAACACATCGTCGGTGCCGTTTCGGCCTCCGTTGTGACCGCCAGCGCCGGCGGTTTCGGCCAGCCGCGCACAACCGTGGCCTCGCCTTACAGCCTCGGTGAAATTATCAAAGCCTGGTCGCCGTTCCTGATCCTCACCGTGCTGGTCACCATCTGGACCCTGAAGCCGTTCAAGGCGATGTTCGCCGCCGGCGGCTCGATGTACAGCTGGGTGTTCAACTTCGCCATTCCGCACCTGGACCAAATGGTGATCAAGGTCGCTCCGATCGTGACCGCTCCGACCGCCATCCCGGCCGTGTTCAAACTCGATCCGATTTCCGCGACCGGCACGGCGATTTTCTTCTCCGCACTGATCTCGATGCTGGTATTGAAGATCAACATTAAAACTGGTCTGACCACTTTTAGAGAGACATTCTACGAGCTGCGTTGGCCGATCCTGTCCATCGGCATGGTGCTGGCGTTCGCCTTCGTCACCAACTACTCGGGCATGTCGTCGACCATGGCGCTGGTATTGGCAGGCACCGGCGCGGCGTTCCCGTTCTTCTCGCCTTTCCTCGGCTGGCTGGGTGTGTTCCTGACCGGTTCCGACACCTCGTCCAACGCACTGTTCAGCTCGTTGCAAGCGACCACCGCGCACCAGATCGGCGTCAACGACACCTTGTTGGTGGCGGCAAACACCAGCGGCGGTGTGACCGGCAAGATGATCTCGCCACAATCGATCGCCGTGGCCTGCGCCGCGACCGGTCTGGTCGGCAAGGAATCGGACCTGTTCCGTTTCACCCTCAAGCACAGCCTGTTCTTCGCAACCATCGTCGGCCTGATCA
Source organism: Pseudomonas sp. PDM01 (assembly GCF_014852325.1). Classification (NCBI taxonomy): domain Bacteria; kingdom Pseudomonadati; phylum Pseudomonadota; class Gammaproteobacteria; order Pseudomonadales; family Pseudomonadaceae; genus Pseudomonas; species Pseudomonas sp. PDM01. The sequence goes on along the minus strand of NZ_JACVBK010000007.1, from coordinate 15,270 downwards.
CCTTGGCTCAGGCCTACTGGTTCACCGGCATGCTGGTGCACTAAGTACTACACGAAAAAACGCAAAAACCGACGCCGGACCACGATTCCGGCGTCAGCTATTCACAACCCGGTCTGTAAGGCTGCTGAAAGAATCTCTCTCTATATTCAGCAGCCTCAGCGGACGGATAACCGGGACCACCCGGAGACACGCCTGATGAGCGAGCTTTTTTACAACGCCGTGCCGAACGCGACCCGCGTCGCCCCGCCACTGCCCAAGCCTCGGCAATATCCCAGCGAAAAACCGGCACGGGTCTACCTGTTCGGGACCTGCGTGGTTGATCTGTTCTACCCGGAAGCCGGGATGGATGCGATTCACCTGCTGGAACGCGAAGGCATTCGTGTCGAGTACCCGCAAGGGCAAAGCTGCTGCGGGCAACCGGCCTACACCTCCGGTTACACCGACCAGGCCCGGACCGTGGCGCGCGCGCAACTGGCGCTGTTCGCTGGAGATTATCCGGTGGTGGTGCCGTCGGGATCGTGCGCCGGCATGTTGCGCGAGCACTATGCCGACTTGTTCAAGGACGAGCCGCAAACGTTGAAACAGGTTCAGGCCCTGGCGGCCCGGACGTATGAGCTGGCCGAGTTTCTGTTGTTTGTCTGCAAGGTGCAGCTCAAGGACAGCGGCGAACCGGTCAAAGTGGCGTTGCACACATCGTGTTCGGCACGTCGTGAGATGAACACCCACTTGCACGGCCGCGAGTTGTTGGCGCAGTTGGGGAATGTGGAGCGAGTCGAGCACAGCCATGAAAGTGAATGCTGTGGCTTCGGTGGGACTTTCAGCGTCCGTATGCCAGACATTTCCGGCGCGATGGTGGCTGACAAGACCCGGGCGTTGAAGGAATCTGGCGCGCACAAGGTACTCAGTGCCGATTGCGGTTGCCTGATGAACATCAACGGCTCGCTGGAGAAACAGAAGGAAGCGTTGCGCGGCCAACACCTGGCCAGTTTCCTTTGGCAGCGCACCGGAGGTGTTCAATGAACGCTTCCGCGATTATTCCTACGGTTGCCGTAGAAGAAGATTTCCGCACCCGTGCGCACAAGGCGTTGGGTGACAAGCAACTGCGAAACAACTTTCGCACTGCGATGGATTCACTGATGACAAAACGGGCAGCGTCCTTCAGCGATGCCCATGAAAGAGAACATTTGCGAGCACTGGGCAATGCTGTCCGCGCCCGTGCGTTATCGAAGTTGCCCGACCTGCTCGAGCAACTTGAACAGAACCTGACCCGCAACGGTGTAACAGTGCACTGGGCGGAAACGGTGGACGAAGCCAATGGCATCGTCCTCTCGATCATCCGCGCTCACGAGGGGCGGCAAGTGATCAAGGGCAAATCGATGGTCAGCGAAGAAATGGAGATGAACCATTTCCTCGCTGAACGGGGCATTGAATGCCTGGAATCGGACATGGGCGAGTACATCGTCCAGCTCGACCACGAGAAGCCTTCACACATTATTATGCCGGCGATCCACAAGAATGCCGGTCAGGTCGCGTCCTTGTTCCATGACAAACTTGGCGTGGAATACACCAAGGACGTTGACCAACTCATTCAGATCGGTCGCAAAGTCTTGCGGCAGAAATTCTTCGAAGCGGACATCGGCGTCTCAGGCGTCAACTTCGCCGTGGCCGAAACCGGCACTTTGCTGCTGGTGGAAAACGAAGGCAACGGGCGCATGACCACCACGGTGCCGCCGGTGCACATCGCCGTTACCGGCATCGAAAAAGTCGTGGAAAACCTGCGTGACGTGGTGCCGCTGGTGTCACTGTTGACCCGCTCGGCCCTCGGCCAGCCGATCACCACCTACGTCAACATGATCTCCGGCCCACGCAAGGCCGATGAACTCGATGGCCCGCAGGAAGTGCACCTTGTGCTGCTGGACAACGGTCGCAGCCAGGCCTTTGCCGACAGTGAATTACGCCAGACCCTGAACTGCATTCGCTGCGGCGCCTGTATGAATCATTGCCCGGTCTACACTCGAATCGGCGGCCACGCCTATGGGGAGGTTTACCCTGGGCCTATCGGAAAAATCATCACGCCGCACATGGTCGGCCTGGCGAATGTCCCGGATCATCCGAGTGCGTCATCGCTGTGTGGTGCTTGCGGCGAAGTCTGTCCGGTAAAAATTCCTATCCCTTCCCTACTGCGACGCCTGCGGGAAGAGAACGTCAAAGCCCCGGATAGCCCGCATCAAGTGATGCGCGGCCAGGGCAGCAAGTATTCGCGCAAGGAGCGTTTTATCTGGAATGCCTGGGCGAAACTCAACAGCTCACCGACGCTGTATCGACTGTTCGGCTTTGTCGCCACGCGTCTGCGTGCCCTCGCACCGAGCAACGTCGGCCCCTGGACGCAAAACCACAGCGCCCCGAAACCGGCTGCCCGCTCACTGCACGACATGGCCCGCGAGCATCTGGCCAAACAGGGAGATCGCTGATGAGCGCCAAGCAAAACATCCTCGCCAAGTTACGGAAAAGTCTGACCGGCACCACGCCCGTGCCTGACGAGTTCGACGTCGAACTGGTGACAGCGCCGTACACCTACGCACCCGAACAACGCATTCCGCAGCTGCGCAAACTGATGGAAGCGGTGCACACAGAAATCCACCTGACGTCCGGCGAAGCCTGGCCTTCGTTGCTTGCTCAGTTGCTGCAGGATCGTCAGCTGCCCAGCCTGTTGATCGCGCCGACGACGCCGCACGGTCAACGTGTCACTCAGCACTGGGCGAAAAATCCTGGCTTGCCGACGCTCAAGGCCTACGACCGTCCGGTGGAAGAATGGAAAGCCGAGCTGTTCAACGACACACCAGCCAGCCTGACCACCACCCTCGGCGCAATCGCCGCGACAGGTAGTCTGATTCTCTGGCCGACGCGGGAAGAACCGCGCTTGATGAGCCTGGTGCCACCCGTACATTTCGCCCTGCTCAAGGCCAGTGAAATCCGTGACAACTTCTATCAGGTGCAGCAGGAGTTCAACTGGGCTCACGGCATGCCGACCAACGCGCTGTTAGTGTCCGGCCCATCGAAAACGGCCGACATCGAACAAGTCCTGGCTTACGGTGCCCACGGCCCGAAAGACCTGGTGGTTTTGATCCTGGAGGACCAATGACTCTACCGGCGACTTTCCTGCGAGATGCGCAGCAACTGATACCTCAAGAACGACGGTTCGACGACCCGCTGTCGACATTGGCGTTCGGCACCGATGCCAGTTTCTACCGGTTGATTCCGCAACTGGTGATCCGCGTCGAGTCTGAAGATGAAGTGGTGGCGCTGCTGAAACTGGCGCAACGGGATCAGGTTCCGGTGACCTTCCGCGCCGCCGGCACCAGCCTGTCCGGCCAGGCCATCAGCGATTCGGTGCTGATCGTGCTTGGGGATAACTGGAACGGACGCGAGATCCGCGGCCACGGCACGCAAATCCGTCTGCAGCCGGGCGTCATCGGCGCGCAGGCCAACGCGTGGCTGGCGCCGTTCGGACGCAAGATCGGTCCCGACCCGGCCTCGATCAACGCCTGCAAAATCGGCGGTATCGTCGCCAATAACGCCAGCGGTATGTGCTGCGGCACGGCGCAAAATACCTATCACACGCTGGCCGGGATTCGCCTGGTGCTCGCCGACGGCAGCCGTCTCGACACCGAAGATGCGGCGAGTGTCGCGGCGTTTCGTGAGAGCCACGCAGCATTGCTTGAACGTTTAGCGACACTGGGCCGCGAGACCCGCGCCAATTCCGAACTGGCTGCAAAAATCCGCCACAAATACCGTCTGAAAAATACCACCGGCCTGTCACTCAACGCCCTGGTGGATTACGACGAGCCTGTGGATATCTTGAGCCACTTGCTGGTGGGTTCCGAAGGCACGCTGGGGTTCATCAGCGCCGTGACCTACGACACGGTGATCGACCACCCGAACAAGGCGTCGGCACTGATCGTGTTCCCGGATGTGGAGACCTGCTGCAACGCCGTCACCGTACTGAAAAGCCAACCGGTGTCGGCCGTGGAACTGCTCGACCGTCGCAGTCTGCGTTCAGTACAGAACAAACCCGGCATGCCGGATTTCGTACAGCACCTGTCGAACAATGCCTGCGCACTGCTGATCGAATCCCGCGCCGCGTCGTCGACTTTGCTGCACGAGCAACTGGCGCAAATCATGGCGTCGCTGACTTCGTTCCCAGTGGAAAAACAGGTCGATTTCACCGAAGACCCAATCGAGAACGCCCGCCTCTGGGCCATTCGCAAGGACACCTTCCCCGCCGTCGGCGCGGTGCGCAAAACCGGCACCACGGTGATCATCGAAGACGTGACCTTCCCGGTAGAACAACTGGCCATCGGCGTGAATCGTCTGATCGAGTTGTTCGACAAGCATCACTACGACGAAGCGATCCTTTTCGGACACGCGCTGGAAGGTAATCTGCACTTCGTCTTCACCCAAGGCTTCAACAACCCGGAAGAAGTCGCACGCTATCAGGCGTTCATGGACGACGTGGCGCAGTTGGTCGCGGTGGAGTTCGGCGGTTCGCTGAAAGCCGAGCATGGCACCGGTCGCAACATGGCGCCGTTCGTGGAGCTGGAATGGGGCAGCGATGCCTACCAGTTGATGTGGCAGCTCAAACGCCTGCTCGACCCCAACGGCATTCTCAATCCGGATGTGGTGCTCAGCGACGATCCGCAGATTCACCTCAAACACCTGAAGCCGTTGCCGGCCGCCGACGAGATTGTGGATAAGTGCATCGAGTGCGGTTTTTGTGAGCCGGTCTGCCCGTCGAAAGGCCTGACCCTGAGCCCGCGCCAGCGCATCGTGATCTGGCGAGACATTCAGGCAAAAAAACGTGCCGGTGTGGACACCACGGAACTCGAAGCCGCTTACGAATACCAGGGCATCGACACCTGCGCCGCCACCGGGTTGTGCGCACAGCGTTGCCCTGTAGGAATCAACACTGGCGAGCTGGTGAAAAAGCTTCGTGGCCGTAAGGCGACGCATACGAAAGCTGCCAGTTGGCTGGAAGGCAATTTCGCCACCGCGCTGCAAGGCGCCCGTTTCACCCTGCACGTGGCCAATGGGGCGCGGATGCTGCTGGGGGCGCCACGTCTGGCGAAGCTTTCGGCAACGCTGACGAAGTTGTCCAAAGGCCGGGTCCCACAATGGACCAACGCCATGCCGCAGCCAGAAAAAGCCATCCGCTTCAGCCCGATCGTGTCGGACGAGCGCCCTCGCGTGGTGTACCTGGCGGCTTGTGTCTCGCGGGTCATGGGGCCTGCGGCCGGTGATAAAGAGCAAATGTCGCTGTACGACAAAACCCGTGGTCTGCTGGAAAAAGCCGGTTACCAGGTCGTCTTTCCGGACAACCAGGACAGTCTCTGCTGCGGCCAGCCGTTTGCCTCCAAGGGCTACGCCGAACAGGCCGAACACAAGCGCCAGGAACTGATTGGCGCATTACTGCACGCCAGCCGTGGCGGGCTCGATCCGATCTACTGCGACACCAGCCCCTGTACCTTGCGACTGGTTCAGGACCTGGGAGATGTTCGACTGGACCTGTACGACCCGGTGCGTTTCATCCGTACGCATTTGATGGATCGTCTCGACTTCACGCCGCAGGAAGCGCCCATCGCCGTGCACGTCACGTGCAGCACTCAGCACCTCGGGGAAAGCCAGGCGCTGATTGATCTGGCGCGCAAGTGCAGCAAAAACGTGGTCATTCCCGAAGGCATTCACTGCTGTGGATTTGCCGGCGACAAGGGCTTCACCACGCCGGAGCTGAATGCCCATTCGCTGCGTACGCTCAAGGACGCGGTGCAACAGTGCAGCGAGGGGATTTCGACCAGCCGCACCTGTGAGATCGGTCTGACGCAACATGGCGGAATCGACTACCACGGGCTGGTCTATCTGGTGGATCGGGTCACACAGCCGAGGGGCTCTGAAGAAAAATAGAACCCTGACGAAACGTCGTAGTCCACTGGTTAAGCCCGGACATTGCCGGGCCTTACCCAACCTCGGCAGCCCGTTCTGATGGCCGGTAAACACCTGAGCCCTCAGTTCAAGGAGATACTCATGAAACGTTCTGTACTGTTAGGTCTGTTCGTTACTGTCTCGCTGATGGCATCCCCCTCGTTTGCCGCTGAAGACCTCTGTGCGGTCAACATTAAAACCATCGAAAATGCCAGGGCACAGACTCCTCCAGAAATGTCTGATCAGGTAATGGACAGCGTCAAGCAAGCCAAAGCCGATCAGGCAAAAGGCACCAAGGAAGGGACTGACGATTGCATCGCCGAGACAGAACAAACGATCAAGCAAATCAAGGACGCGAACAAAGGCGGGAAGTAACCCGGCACAATGCAGACCTTCGGGTGGGCTTTCCTTGCGTTCAACTCGCAGGCTTGTTGCTCATCAAGATTCACAGAGCAACAGGCCAGGGAGCGCTCAGGATGGCTCCACCCAATGCGAAACAAACCAAAACCCGCTAACTGCGGGTTTTGTTGCTTCTGGGGTTTGGGCATGCATGGACCTTTTTTCCATAGCCTTTGGGTGAAAAGCGAATTCTTGCGCAGCGTCGTAGTCTTTTAGTTAGGGCCGATCAATCGTGGCTTGTTTTTCGACCTCGGCCGAGCCCCCGTCCCTATGGCAGCACCGAGACTACCCGTACAAGGAAATATCCATGAAACGTACCGCGATCGCTGGTTTGCTCATGTCTGCTGCACTGTTGGCTTCTCCCGTATTTGCAGCGGACAACGACCTGTGTACGAGCAAGCTGCAACAGCTCAAAGCCAAAGTGAATGCACTGCCGGCGAGCCCTGACAACACCACAATGGAGATCAAAAGACTGCTGGCCAGCGCCGAAGCTTCAAAAGCTGCCGGGGACGACAAAAAATGCGTCACCGAGGCCACCCAGGCATTGTCGCTGGCAAACTGAGCAAAGATCCCAACCCATGATCACTCGCGCCAAGCATCGGGTGGCCTTCTGAGCCACGTTGGCGTACACTGCGCAGGCTTGCTGCTCACTTTGATTCACAGAGCAACAGGCACGGGGCCGTTTAGGATTCGACGCCGGTCGCGAAACTTTAGGTGCATGCCGAGTTGGTAACAGAACTCGTAAATCCACTGTTGCAACTTCTTATAGTTGCCAATGACGAAACCTACGGGGAATACGCTCTCGCTGCGTAAGCAGCCTTAGCCCTTCCCTTCTGGTACCTTCGGGTCCAGCAATCATCAGGGGATGTCTGTAAACCCAAAGTGATTGTCATATAGAACAGAATCGCCGTGCAGTACGTTGTGGACGAAGCGGCTAAAACTTACACAACTCGCCCAAAGCACCCTGCCCGTCGGGTCGCTGAGGGTTAACTTAATAGACACGGCTACGCATGTAGTACCGACAGCGGAGTACTGGCGGACGGGGGTTCAAATCCCCCCGGCTCCACCACTTCATCATCTAAAGACGTCCACGGACGTCTTTTTTTGTGCCTGAAATCCAGTGAAATCAAGGGTTTGAGCGTTACTGGGCTCCATAGAACGTTTTTGAGTTCCAGCCGACTTGGTATTCCCAGTGGTATTCCCGGCTACCCAGCGCTAATCTTGGGAATACCAAAAGGTGACATGGAGTACTTCTCATGTGCGCTCAAACCGCCCGCCTCTCGGACCGTCAGCTCAAGGCTGTCAAACCCAAAGACAAGGACTACGTCCTCACCGATGGTGACGGGCTTCAGCTGCGAGTCAGGGTCAATCGCTCGATGCAGTGGAATTTCAACTACAGGCATCCAGTAACGAAGAACCGAATCAACATGGCACTCGGTACCTATCCCGAGCTTTCTCTTGCACAAGCCAGAAAGAAAGCGGTTGAGGCCCGAGAGCTGTTGGCGCAAGGCATCGACCCCAAAGCTCAACGCAACGAGCTGGTGCAAGCCAAACGAGCGGAGACAGAGCACACGTTCGAGAACGTAGCCACGGCCTGGTTCGAACTGAAGAAAGATTCCGTCACACCGGCATATGCCGAGGACATCTGGCGCTCACTTACGCTGCATATTTTTCCGAGCATGAAATCGACACCCCTCTCGGAAGTCAGCGCCCCGATGGTCATCAAGCTCCTTCGCCCAATCGAAGCCAAAGGCAGTCTCGAGACAGTGAAGCGGTTGAGCCAACGGCTCAACGAGATCATGACTTACGGGGTGAACTCCGGGCTGATTTTCGCTAACCCTCTCAGTGGCATTCGGGCGGTCTTCAAGAAGCCCAAAAAAGAGAACATGGCCGCGCTACGACCCGATGAGCTTTCCGAGCTCATGATCGAAATCGCGAACGCCAGCATCAAGCGGATCACCCGCTGCCTGATCGAATGGCAACTGCACACCATGACCCGCCCTGCCGAAGCGGCTACCACCCGATGGACAGACATCGACTTCGACAAACGCATCTGGACCATCCCGCCGGAGCGCATGAAAAAGCGTCGTCCGCACACCATCCCGCTGACCGAACAGGCACTCGCCTTACTGGAGACGCTCAAGCCCCACAGCGGCCACAGGGAATACGTGTTCCCGGCAGATAGAAACCCGCGCACCCACGCCAACAGTCAGACTGCCAACATGGCGTTAAAACGCATGGGCTTCCAGAACCGCTTGGTCAGCCACGGCATGCGCTCCATGGCCAGCACCATCCTGAACGAGCATGGGTGGGATCCGGAGCTCATCGAAGTCGCGCTCGCGCATGTCGACAAGGACGAAGTCCGAAGCGCTTACAACCGGGCGGACTACATCGAGCGCCGGCGTCCGATGATGGCTTGGTGGAGTGAGCACATCCAGAAAGCGGCCACTGGCAACCTGTCGGCATCTGCGATCAATCAAACCAGAGACCACAACGTCGTGCCGATACGGTGAGCGCTCACCGGACACCGCCAGTAACCGAGAATGACTTCCCAGATGAAGCGATGGTTGATTTGGCGACAGCAGCGACAGCGGCGACAACCTGCGTAATACCTGGTTTGCAGCATGGCGACAGAGCTTGCGACTGTCGCCGCTGCAAACCTAGCTCTTGGGGCTTTCTCGGCCAAGCCCACGCGAGCGGGAAGGCTCCGCATTCCCCCTCGCATGGGCTCTGCGTAATTACATCTCACTCGACCACCTAATTGCATTGCCACTGACCAGTCATTTGCATTCGCACTGACCAGCCGTGTGCAGTTGATGGGGGTGTCAGCGGTTGCCACTCAGCGCGAGTGCGTCAGCCAAGCACTCAAGGACTGCAACCGACCGATTCTGTTGAAAAAGTCGGACGTGGTTTCCACGGTAGAAAAGTACGCGCCTGAGATTGAAATCCTTACCTTCGGCAGAGGCTACCGGGCTTGGATTTCACGTAGCAGCGTGCAGAAAAGGCGTTTTCACCGATCAATATGCGGGCAGTCTGGAAGGACCGACTTTTTCAACAGAATCGACACTAAAGAGACATTCGCTGTTCTCCTCTCCCTGCTGCAACCCGAACTGCTACAACCGCGGGCGAGAGGTCATTTACCTGCTCACCCCATAAACTGTATGCATAGCCGATATCAATGTTAACAGCACCGCAAAAGCCGGCAGGAGACAAATCTACTCCTGCTTGGAAACGGCCACTCTGTTGGGACAGCTTTTATAAAAGAGCCTATGGCACCAGCTAAATTGACGCGAAAGCAGTAGGAATCCATTCGGAGATTTCTTTTATGTTGCCCAATTGCCTGCGTCCTTATAGGCTCAGAGCCCTAAAAAACGAAGCGGATCCCCGATGATCACGGAAATTCCAACTAGTGATGAATTCGCAGCGGCTGCCTACGCGCAGTTCGACTTTGCGTGGGACATCGTCATTTCATTTCTGACGACACTGGACGAAGCCGGCCAGTATGTGGATGTGGACAAGGATGACCAGACTCAGTTCTGGGAGGCCGCACGGCAAAGGATTCTGACTTCACTCATTATTGCCCAGCAGGGCGTCGAACTCGCGATCAAAGGCAAGCTCGTAGGCTTCAGCCCGTACTTGCTACTGGCCGGATCTCCGTCGGATTGGCCTAAGGACAAGACTGGTAAGGGGATAGAGTATTCAGAGTTTCGTACCATTGACGCCCAAGACCTGATAAAGGCTTACAACACGGTAAGCCCTCAGCCTTTCGACCCCAAATTCATGGAGCTATTCGAGCGGGTACGGAGGCTTCGAAACTCAGCTATGCATTCAGTAAATGCGAAGCTTCAGATCTCACCCAAAGAAGTTATTTTGATCATCCTCGAAGCCCACGAGCACCTCTACTCAGGCCAAAGCTGGGTCATGGCGCGAAGAGACTTCTTGTTCTCAGCACCCGCGGCTCAGATTTATTTCGACAATGACCACATTGACGGCATCTTGGTCCGTGAGTTTTGGACAGTTTTCAACCTGCTATCCAAGTCCGAGCGCGAACGCTTCTTCAAGGTAGCCGCGGGTGTTCGCAAATATATCTGTCCAGCTTGCAAATATCACTCTGGCGAACTTGACGGGCCTCCCCCTCACTATGCCGTACTGAGTCCGAACAAACCGAAGTCCTCCACCTTATGGTGCTTCGTGTGTAACGATACGCACCTTGTGCGCCGAAAAAAATGTATCACCGAAGGGTGCAAGGGCAACGTCATCAGCGAAGAGTATGTTCACTGCTGTACCTGTGGTGAAGAGCAGTAAACGTGATCAAAGACTAGGAGCGGTGCGCTATCACTGATAGCGCGGCTCCGCTTCAAATCGCTCTGGCCCGCATCGACAATCAATTTTTTCGGGAGCATCATCGCACTCTCGCCGGCTTCCACCGCCTATAGCGTATCTAGGTCGGCTTTAAGTGCTGCAAGAAGCTTTTTATTCAAATCAACAGTTCGATCATTTAGTCCGGCAGCTTTTGCATTAACCTCATCAGGAATGCGCTTAGTATATCGAAACTCTTCACTGAAAATATAACCGATTACCCCTTCGAGGTACGACTTCGACTGGGTTATGGTTGCTCGCAGCGCATCCAGCAAATCAATTATTTCTTGAGCCGCATTTAGTTTTACACCGTTAACCTGTGCAAAAAGCTTAGCCTCCTGCGCCCTGACTGAACTGATGATAGCTGTAGCCTTATCATTAGCCTCGGCAAACAACTTGTTCGAAATACCAAAATCACTTGCGAACCATGCGCTGATCATTGGCCTAAGCTCATTTTCGATAATTTCGATATTCAGCCCGCGAAACGCATCAAGCTCATCCATAAACTTGTGATATTCGCGACTTTTGTTTTCATATTTATACTTACGCTTCTGTATATCGATCTCATGATCTCGCTTTTGCTTATCAAGTTTTTCAGCGCTCTGCTGCTTCAGGCTCTCGATTTCTTTAGCGTGAACTTGCTTCACCCTCTCAGTCTCTAAAGTATAATCGTGTATTACTCTTTGCTTTTCGACCTCAATGCGCCCAACGTCTTCAATCAACGCTCTATTCTTGGCCTTTTCTTTGTAAAGCGTTTTAAAAAAACCAATTACACAGACAACTAGCAATGATGTAACTGTAGCGAAGAGTGCTTCCATTAATTCCATAGTAATTCCTGGTGATAATTTTGATTATAGCAATCTCAACAACGCCCGATCCTAGAAGGGAATCTTTCCGGCGGTACGATGCTTGCACCACGCGAACCCACGAGAGACCGAGCAAGCTCAATGTATCTTCTTTGGCAAGTTACTACATTTTGAATTGCCTATTCAAATATCGAACCCTACACTCTTTCGGCCGTGATCTAATCTGGACCACTATCAGCACACGTATGAACTGGCCCCTTCCCATTTACTGGGGCATGGCTTTGACCATGTCCCTTGAGGAAGGGGCACATTGTCTTCACGATCCTGATGGTCATCACACGTTTTTTTGTCAGACAAACTGAAGAGGGCTACATATCCTAAGCCACCTCAGAGCTAGACACTGCGTGGTCAAGGATTCGCAGCTGAAGTTCGTCTAACCTAGGTGCTCAATTGGCGGTCGGGCCTCTGACGCTGGCGGCGCTTATTGCAGAACGTTGAACGCGGATGTCTTTAAAAAATTCAGCATAGCGAACAACTACTGATTGAGTTCGTCTTCAGCATCTTTACGACTGTAAACAGCCCATTTTTCATATTTCACGGCATCGATCGTGGCAGCTTCGTTAATTGTTCCCGCTAGCTTTTGTTTAAGTTGCGCCGCGGTAAAACCATACGCCTTTCCTTTTCCGTCGATAGCGTCTTGAATTTTACGTGCGCCTTTCAATCTCGCATGCGGAACAGAAAGTTTAGCTTTGTGTGAAATGACACCGGTGATATGGGCTGGGACTCCAAACCTAAATATCTTGGTTTTTTCTTTTGCTAATTCATAACCAAAGCGGCTGGCGATAATCTTTAGTTCAGATTGAAATTTTCCAGAGATTTGATCTCCAGAAAAGGTTAAGTCATCTATGTAACAGGTGAAATTTAATCCGTATTTGATTGCCAAGGCTTCGCATTTATCAAATAAGCCCTTAGCTGCCCAAAACGAAAGAAGAGGGCTAAGTGGGCTTCCGGTAGGCATTACACCATTCCAGGTTGTCAACGAGGCAAGCCTGCCTGCGATATCTGTTGGGCAGCACATAGTATTATGAAAGAAATCATGCACAAGACAGTAGCGGGTAGATCCATAGAAGTTTTTCAGATCGAACGTTGCTGTTTGTCGAGCGCCAAGATGAATAGCTGCATTCGTTTGATACGAGCGGTGCTTTACTCCACCTTGAACGTAGCCGGGGTACTGGACACGACGGAGTATGGATAAAATTCTCTCGTGTAGTTTCCGAAGGCGAGATTTAGGCTCCTGAACGGCTCGATTTTTACGGGATTTTCCCGTGAATGGATTAGGAGCTAAAACCTTGTTGAAGAGTTTGTAATTGCTTTCTGATTGCAAAATTACTTCAAGTTCGATAGTGCTAATATTGAGCAAGTCAGCCAATCGCTTCGGTGAGCCTACTTTATATAAGGCGCACTGATGAATTGGTAGTTCATTGTCGGGCTTTCGTTTTTTCCTTATATTTTTCTTTGGCTGCATTTCGATCTTCATTCCATTCAAGTAACGAAATAATTGTTTTCGCCAATCCGAAACGCAGGTTGTCAGTAGGGCGAGGGGAGTCGATACTCTCAGAAAAAAACAAAATCGATGATAGTGGTATCTCGAAATAATCGCTGTATTTTCTCAGCAACTCAATAGATGGTTGCTTCTTTCCAGACTCAATCTCGGATAGGTGAGAGTTTGATATTCCCAATCGAGAACATAACTCTGTTTGAGATAGGTCGTAGTAAGAACGAATTAATTTAAGGGCCTTGCCTAACATTTTGCACACCTCTGATGAATGTGACACCAGCGGGGTAGACTACTCATGGAAGAACGCGATGATCTTCATCCAGTGCTTGTCAATTATCGACAGTAACGGCACAAGAATCTTGATCACACCAAAGCAGGTTTTGAGTAATCTCAAACGCTGCTTTGTCTTCACTTTTGCCAGGTACAGTTCTTCGGCTTTCTCGTCACGTGGTTGCATATTGAATGCTCCTGTAAGGGTTTGCGTCAGTCCACGACATGTGGAACCGACCTCTCGATGCAACCTTTACAAGCCAAATGACCGATGTTTGAACTGTATTTTTCCCCCTCGCTGAAATCACCAGGCTTCGACGTCTCGACGAAGCCTACAAGACCGCACCACATACGCGCACGGTGACGACCGCACACGCCCGGCCCAAAAGTTAGAGGTCCAAAATCAACCCCCGCAGTGCCGTAGCACCTACAAGCAATCGAGAAATCATCGACCGCAAAATCATCATGGCAGAACACGATAGGCAGGTCAAAAAATATTTTCGCTCACAGCGAAAATATTTCGTGATTACCCTGTCCCCCACTACGTTGGACATGGCGCACGCCAGATTGGCGAAATGAGTACTTTTGACTGTTGCAGGCACTTTCACGAATCTCGCCTGACTCTACCTAAATGCTGCTGGACGCCCTGAAATTTGTGGAGCAGGTGAAGGGAAAATGAACCCTCGCTATCAGCGCGGGAAGCTTTTGATACCGCCTGAAGCCGTATTCAAGATCCGTGCTGAGCAAAATCCAATGAGGCTTCTATTTCCTTCTTCGAAGAAAGCCGCTTTGGCCGCTGAGCATCAGATCCCCAGGAGCCGCTTGATGATCATCGGGTGATACCCAGCGAGTTCCTCCCCCCTCACCAGGTATCGATTAGTCCGGTAAAATTCGTCCTCGATTTGAAATTCACCAGGCCTGAACGAGATCAATCACAAGTCGTACATATCTAGTGATCGCATCGGCCACCCGCTCCACTCTCCAAACGAAAAAGCCCTATTTGTACAGGGCTTTTTATTTCGTTTCTGGAAGCTGTCGAAACCTTTAGAGAACGGGATCAGGAAAGCTGACGTACACGCCCTTCAAGCAGACTTCTTCCTAGAGAAAAGAACCAGCACTGTGCCAACAATGCGAATCCCCAGACGAAAAAGAAGCTAGCCTTTGAGAGCTGAAATGTTTCGGGCTCATACCGCCACCAAAGAACCGGGATAGCAAAGAAAAGGCCGACCAACACACGCCACAGAGAGTGGAATGCTGTTCCGACTTCTGTCCAGGTGGAGCGCCAGAAAGCAGAACGAGCTTTCATCAGCTCTGTTTTCTTCCAAACAAAGCGGTCAAAGAGAACAGCTATGAGATAAGGCGCCGGCAAGGTGACCAGGTACCAGAGTACTTTATCAGGTGGCATCTGAGCTTTAACTGCAGCGTCCAGCAGCTTAACTCCACCTGACCAGTAAGCGATGAAGGTGGGGACGCTTCCCAAAGCCAAAGCAATGAAAAACTCTTGATACAGCCTCGTGCGCTTATCCATAACCACCATAAAGTCAATTTTAGAGCGCCATCATAACAGCATTGCGCCACTATCAGCCTGGGACCCGAGTCTGACCGCCGGCGTCAAGCAGGTGCTTCGGTGCCAGATGCGCATACCTCATCGTCATGCCGACGTCTCCCTCGCCGCAGTTAGCGCACTGAGAAGGCTTGACCGGTATCTGGTAGCCCCGGCAGCCTCCTCTACTGCTCCGAAAAAATAAATTGCCCTTGGTTTTCGTACTCACAAGATGACCGTATATGGACTCCTCCTCGTTGCAAGCCCCCTTCGCTTTGGCGCCCGTGCCGACTGCACACGTATATTCGGCCTCTGATTTCAGCATCGATTCGATGCAGGGCCATGATGGGCTATTCGCG